>NZ_CP141213.1:0-303404 GCF_035610345.1 Sinorhizobium meliloti
TCTAAATGGCTATCGCGGCATTCTGCAGGTGGATGGTTATGCCGCCTACAACAAGCTGGTCCGCTCCGATGGCGGCAATGACGGCGTCACATTGGCTGGCTGCTGGTCGCACAGCCGGCGCAAGTTCTACGAGCTGCATGCTGCGGAAAGCTCGAAGGTCGCCACGGCGACGGTCGAACGGATGGCGAAGCTCTGGCAGATCGAAGAGACCGTGCGCGGCCAAGATCCCGATGTCCGCGTGGCGGCGCGCCAGCAGGCCTCTGCGGCGGTGGTCGCCGAGCTCTTCGCTCTGTGGCAGCAGACCCTGCCGCGGATATCAGGCAAATCGAAGCTCGCCGAGGCGATCCGTTACGCCATCTCGCGTCGGGCGATCTTCGAGCGCGTCCTGACCGACGGCCGCATCGAGCTCGACTCCAACATCGTCGAGCGAGCAATCCGGCCCCAGGCCATTACGAGAAAAAACTCACTCTTTGCAGGCAGCGACGGCGGCGGAAGAACCTGGGCAACCATCACGACGTTGCTGCAGACGGCAAAGATGAATAACGTCGATCCGCTTGCCTGGCTCACCCAGACCCTCGAGCGCATTGCCAACGGCTGGCCGAGCTCAGAAATCGACGCGCTAATGCCGTGGAACTACGCCCGCTGAACGGCCTCAGCTTGCCGCTTACGGGCCGATGGTCCGAAGAGGGGTTTTTCGCGCAGTTCCTCCGGTAGCCAACGCGCCTGAACCTCTTGCCAACAGAATCGAGCCGCAGGGTGCCGACGGTTAGAGCAATTCGAGGAAAAGTGCGCAGCGGTTTTAATTCGGAATAGCGGAGATTGACGGGCGAGAGCCCTTTCCACTATTCGGCGAAAGCCGAATGCGCTAGTCGGGAAAACGATACTTGAAATATTCGATCTCGGCGCCGAACAGCCGTTCGACGCGTTCCCGATCGCCCGGTTTATAGTAACTGCGAATATCTGGCCTTCTTGGGTTCGCCTTCGCTCTGGTCAAAAATCGTTCATCAAAAGGCAGCCCGATTTGGTCGCACACAGTGCGTAGATCCTCCGAGAGGCGCTCCTGCCGACCGACGAAGTCGACAACGACTTCGTCGTTCTTGGTGTAGAGCTGCCACGACTTCCAATTGATACACTCCTTCTCGGCTGCACCTGTTTCGATCAAGCAGAGCATTTGCGAGAAGCTCGGCCGGGTATCGGCCTTCCTGTAGTGCCAATTGTAAAGAGAAACGGCCCTCTCGTACGGGTTTCGCACGAAGCAGAACTTGAAATATCGATTCCAGGCAGAGGGGTCGAAGGCCTCGATTTCGCTTGCGCTTGAATGATCTGCGAGCCTGCCTGCAAAACGCCGGCTGAGAGCGACACCGGCCAATGAATCGACACTGTGGTTGCGGACGAGAGTTTGGGCGATCTTAAGTGGAGACAGGTGGCGGAACATGGCAATTAGCGCCAGCCGATTGGCTTTGGCTCCATTTCCGAGTGCATCCTTCCAGGATCCAAGTTGTACGTCCCATGGTCCGAATTCGCGAGCGAGATAGGCAGAAACCGTGCTGCCGGCGGTTTTCGGCACGTGGATGAAAATGAACTTGTGGCGATGGGATATAATCACTGCCTGGCCACTCCTTAGCCGGAAAAAGGTCGAACCCGCCCGTCATCGAAAGCCGAGACTGCAGCAAACTGGAGCCGATGCCTCCGTATCTGCATCCTATGCATGGCCACGGCTACAGCAAGCCCGGCGTTGGGCGCTCGAGGGTTTCCCGCTGCAGTTCGAATTAACAGTCCCCTTCCCTCCCATGCGTCGGCCCCACCCGCTTCAAGTTCGACGCTCGGTAGTCGAGGTAATTTCTAAGAAGGATCCGCAATGAGGAAGCGAGCTGACCAAGGCGATTGCCGACCTAACGTCAGCGCCTCGTCCCGATCGCGGGTGAGACATCGATATCAACTAAGTGGCATCGGCTCCGGCAGTCAATTCCAAAAAGCCGCCTTGGATGTTGTGGAGGCGAGCGTAGACGCCGTCCGTGCGGCGCGCGAGTTCCTCGTGCGTCCCCTCCTCGACGACCAGCCCCTCCTTCATCACGACGATCTTGTCAGCATTGACGACGGTGGAAAGCCGGTGAGCGATCACAATGACCGTGCGGCCGCTCATCGCCTGATCGAGTGCCTTCTGAACAGCTGCTTCCGACTCCGTATCAAGAGCCGAGGTAGCCTCGTCCAGAAGGAGAATGGGCGCGTTGCGGACGAGCGCCCGGGCGATCGAAAGACGCTGGCGCTGGCCGCCGGATAGCGTCATACCTTGTTCGCCCACTGGCGTGTCGTACCCCTGTGGCTGCGCGAGGATGAAATCATGCGCATAGGCAAGCCGGGCCGCTTCCTCTACTTCCGCGTCCGTCGCTTCGGGTCGGCCGTAGCGGATGTTATCGCGGATAGAACCTTCAAAGAGGTAAGCTTGTTGTGAGACATAGGCGAGCCCGTTGCGCAGAGACTGCTTAGTAACAGCGGCTATGTCTTGCCCGTCGATCAGGATCACACCCGATTGTGGATCGTAGAAGCGTGGAATGAGGCTGATGATCGTCGATTTACCGGCTCCGGACGGGCCAACGAGCGCGGTAGTCTTGCCACCTTCCGCCAGGAAACTAACTCCCTTGAGGACCTCCTCGCCATTGCCATAGGAGAACCGCACGTCTCGAAACTCGACGGTCGCTTCGCTGAAGGCCAGTTGAGTAGCCCCGGGTAGGTCACGTTGATGCGGAACCGTGTCCAGAATCTCATAAAGCATGCGGGCGTTGACGGCAGCGCGCTCCAGCGACACCTGCAGGCGAGCGAGGCGCCGCACCGGGTCGTATGCCAAGAGAAGCGCCGTTACAAAAGCGAACAAGGCACCCGGGGCCACGTTGCTGTAGATGGTGCGGAAAGCCGCATAGGCAAGCACGCCCGAAATTGCCAAGCCTGCAAAGGTCTCCGTCAACGGCGCCGTCCGTTCGCTCAAGCGCGCGATGCGGTTGGCGCGGTTCTCCGCGCCCTTGATGATCCCCTCGACCTTGCGGCCCAACTCGTCCTCCATCGTGAAGGCTTTGACGATGGAAATGCCCTGAATGGTTTCCTGCATCGCGCCTAGTACGCGGCTGTTCGCCTCGACCGCTTCGCGCGTCGCCAGACGCAGCCGCCTGGAAATGTAGCGAAGCCCGAGGAGCAAGGGAGGGGCCCCAATGAAGGTGATGAGCGAGAGCAGCCAGTCCTTGCTGATCATGACGCCGACAAGGCCGACCAAGGTCAGGACATCGCGGGCGACCGAGGTGACCGTCATATTGAGCACGTCGCGGATGCCGGAGATGTTCTGGTTGATCTTGGCGGTGAGGTGCGTCGAGCGCTTTTCCTGGAAAAAGCCAATGCTCAACGCCATCAGATGCGTATAAAGCCGGCGCTTATAGCGTGCGACAATATTGTTGCCGATTTTCGATAAAGCGACGGCTTGCCCATAAGTCGCCAGGCCTCTTAGCACAAAGGCAGCAAATATCGAGAAGCAGACGAGTAGAACGACGTCGCCGCGCTTGTTGGCGAAAGCTTCGTTGACCACCGTTTCACTGATCCAAGCGGTGAAGGCCGTCGTTGCAGCCACAACCATCAGGCACGCAATGGCAAAGGCATAGCCGCGGATATGGTCGCGGCCGTTTTCGGCAATGACGCGCCTTAGGACCCCAGCGATCTTTTCAGTATCGACCTCGCGCTCTTTTCGATCCTTAACGCTCAAATAGTCCCGTCCCCGCAATCACGCATGGCGTGCCCGTGTACTGGCGCCGTCCCCGGGTCTCTATAGTGCCTTGTGACCGTCTTGGCCAGTCATGGGCGGCACCCTGTCATGGCAGAGCCAAACGGCTCAGCCTTCCAGCCGCCTCCCTTCTGCAACGTCACGGCTTTCAGTGCGAATGCGGTCGGAAGCCACCCGCCCTGCCATCAATTCGTTCTCAGGTTTTCCGTGCGGGCAACGCGTCGGCTGGGTGTGAGCGAGGCTTCGGAGGCCCTTTCGCAATTTCTTGATGTCAGACTGAAATGTGTGCACTTATACAGGAGCCATTATCCTGAACCTGATCGAAAGCACGAAAATTGTTCGAGGGGATAAAGTCCGCCATTCATTGGCGGTTCGCCAAAAAACTGAGGAATTCAAATCCTGACAGAGCTGCAAGGCACTTGGTGCTGGCAGCTACAGGACGCGGGGCAGACGTTTCCAGAGCCAGGCGCGCTGTGGGATTCCTCGTGGCAGACAAAAGGTACTCGGACGCTCGCACGATTTGCCGGGAGCAGATATCGACAGGCGACCCATCCGGCTTTTGGCGGCATTACGAGAGCTTCGTTGACGAGCTCGCAAGCTCCTGCCGACACCAAGAAGTGTCTGGTTCGAAAATCAAGATCGCTCTGTTCAACGACACAGACTTCAGGGTCAATATCGGATGCCGGCTGACAAGCCAAGGGCTCAAGCAACAGATTCTAGATGCGTTCCCGGGCGCCGAGATCACATCCATCGGTTTCAATTTCTCAGCCTTCAGAAAGGAGTTCCCGAAGTCCGCATCCGCTGAAGGATATGGACTCTCGGACATTGAAACCCGGCTTTCTGCCGCATATGGCGAAGACGCTGTTGACCATATAGCGGCCGCCGATTTTGTGATCCTTCAGCCGGAGGGATCGTTGGACCACCGGACAACGGCAGAAGGGCTTGCAACTTTCTTCACTCCTATTCTTACCTCCAGGAAACTGAGGAAGCCATTTGCTCTATTGAACGGAACGATACCTATCTACGAAGGCGAACGATCGGACTATCTCACAGGGCTCTTTCGCGAACTCGGCCATGTAGCTGCACGCGACGAAATCTCGGCGGAGCATTACGGGATCGAATTTCTGGTGGATGCCGCATTCCTCCGAATATCGCCAGCACCTGTGGCCGAACGCGACGGTTGCCTGATAACCACCGGCGCCAGAAACAATGCCGAAGAAGATGTTGAAATCCTCAAGGCTGCACTGAAGGTCTGCGAGGCGCAGAAGCTTCGCCCCGTCGTTCTTACGCACGCAGTTGAACGCTTCTCACCATATGAGGCCGAGATCATTGGCCGTGGCGGCATTTTTGCTGAGACGGCCAGTATAGAACATGCTGCCGAGACGATCTCAAAATGCCGCCTGCACATCGGCGGGCGATATCATATGGCGATCTTCAGTATCCTCTGTAACGTTCCTTCTCTCCTCTTCGACGTTCAAACACACAAAAACCAGTGGCTAGAGCGCTACTCTCCTCTGATAACGCTTGTGCATCCGCACACGGACCTCGATGCCGCGGCAGCCGCGGTGCTGAGCAGTGGCGTATCGAAGGGACATCCGGGACCAACGGCCGCGGAGAAATACGTTCATTTCCTAAAACGCGCTATGGCTGATCAGCCGTTATAGCCGGTCCCCGGTGCGACGAGACGCTGCTGCGGCGCCCGGCCAATGACAGCGGCGCGTTGGGAACTATCGCCATTGACGGTAATGCGATGCAGATAGCGGCCTACCCGCAATCGGCGAGATCGTGGTCGTCCGCCCCTCCACCGCCCAGTTCAGAATTGCATTTGCCTCGGCATGCATCTTTGCTCTGATCTCGGCCCGTTCCACTTCACTGGAGACGAATTGCAGCGGTATACGTTCAAGTGCGCTGAGTACGTCCTGCTTGAGATCGGCATCGGGATCGTCCCTGAGCCTTTTGGTTGCAAGGACTTTCACCAGAAACTCAAGGGTCGCGACCCGCAAGCCGTCATCTTCGAAATGCAAACTTCCGTCCCCCGGTGATTGCACCTTGACCGGAGATTAACAGCGGCGATTGTCAGTGGCAATTCGGATTTACAGTTTATGAAGTATAAGAATGAACGCGGCGCAACTTCAAAGTTTTTTGGACGACGGAGAACTGTCTCACGTGCGGACGAGTACCGGCCGCTGCCGGCTCAGCGATTCGAAACCTGGACGCTTTCTCGCATTATGCTCAGCACGGGTCGGAAGAGTGCTGAGAGACTTTCCGCACCTTTCGCCGAGAGGTGATCTCCGTCCATATAGAGAACGGTGCCGTCTCGCATGGCATGACACCTGGAGGCGTTGCAGATTGCGCGCATCGGATCGACGACCAAAGCTCCGCTCGATCTGGCCGCATCCGCCAACACCCGCCGGGCCAAGGCTTGGCGCCTGTTGGTGTATTCAAGAGAAGGAGCTATATCGAGCGAGCGTCCAGAGGCAGCCGCTCGTGCGAGGGCCTCGGGAACGTCGAATCCCATCTCCGGTACATCCATCACCAGAACAGCTTTCGATCCCTGCCGAGCGAGCTTGGTCAAAGTCGCATTAAGTCCCTTCCTGACCGGAATAGACCAATCGGTCCGGGAGGGTACGACGCGAGGGTCAAAGAAAATCCCCTGACCCGGAAGCTCTTCTCGGTGGACGTACTTGGGCCAATAGCCCACCATGAAAATGAAGGCGAACTTTCTCTTCTCGATCAGCGACATCACTGCGGAATTGTGATCGATGCACCTTTTGACCGCCCCCGGAGGACCGAAATCCGTGTCTGGCAAGGGCGGGCACGATCCGCGCCCGACGAACATGCCCGATAAACCCATTTGGCGAGCGGCAGTGTCAATAGCAGGAGCGATCGCAGCGGCATGAGAATCTCCCCACACGAGGAACCGCGGCTCGCCCGCAGTCTCGACTCCGACCCGGCAGATCTCCCCTCTCCTTATCTGAACCGGTGTCAGTCCTTCCCCATTTGAATCGGTGAAACACCGCTTGGAGGAGAATGGGCTCTCATCATAGGTGGCTTGGTAAAGTGTTCGGGCATTTTCGGGCAATCTTTGGGGAATGCCTTCCAAATCATTGACGATGAAACCGAAGGCGACCGCAGAAGAAATAGCAGCGCTACTCACGCCGACGATCGCGACGCGCGAGGATGCCAGCACGCCATACCGCGCGGGCTGCTCGACGAATCTCCATGAAATGTATGCGAGGGCGAAGGACATCGCCACGGCGGTCAGCGCCCATCCGGTTGTCAGTTCGTGGCCAAGGCCATAGCGCAAGAACACGATTACGGGCCAATGCCAGAGGTAGAGGGAGTATGAGATGCGTCCGATGAAGACCGAAACGGGATTACCCAGTAAGCGGCCTATCGCTCCGCCTCGACAGTGTGCGTGGATCACAAGGGCCGTACCGAGGCAGGGCACTGCGGCATAAACACCAGGAAAGGGCGTATCGGGAGAATAGACGAAAACCGCCAGGAGAACTGCCAGCAGTCCAAGTGCCGCCAATGCCTGCGAGCCGCGGGCCCCATAATTTGAGGCAGGAGCAATGGCAACAAGGACTCCGATCAGCAACTCCCAAACGCGAAAATGCAGCAAGTAGAATGCTTTTTCGGGCGAGTGCACGATCCCCCAAATGCTTGCCCCGAAGGACAAGAGCGCCACCGTCAAAACGATTGCGGGAATGTGCTTACGTGCGAATTTGAAGGCAAGGAAAACCGCGATAGGAAAAATCAGGTAAAACTGCTCTTCCACAGACAGGGACCAGGTATGAAGCAATGGCTTCATCTCTGACGAGAGATCGAAATAGCCGCTCTCGCTGCGGAACAGGATGTTCGAAGTGAATACGGCAGCAGCTTGTACGCTATCGCCAAAATACCGAAACTCCTGCGGCATCAGCAAAAACCATGCGGCAACGGCCGAAATGGAAATCATCGAGAACAATGCAGGGAAAATGCGTCTCATCCTCCGAACGTAGAACGCCCAAAAGCTGAAGCTGCCACGCTCGAGGTCGGCCAGGATGATCCTGGCCATGAAATAGCCGGACAATACAAAAAAGACGTCGACCCCGACGAATCCGCCGGAGAACGAATTGAAGCCTGCGTGAAAGAGGAGCACAGGCAGGATCGCCACAGCTCGCAAACCGTCCAGGTCCGGGCGATACTCGAAGTCTCGGTGGATCACTGCCAAGCGCGTTCCCATTTTCGTGATGGACTGCCAAAGCCAATGCGGCGTTTCAAGTCCACCTTAGATCGTACGGTGTGCTCCCTCGGAGGCCGGCTCGTCAACCATCTCCGGGCGGCACTATTTGTCCTCAGGCAACGCCGGCACGCAGAAGATCGTGGACGTGCAAGATGCCCGACGGCCGGCCAAAATCATCGACCAGAAACAGCACCGTGATCTTTTGCGATTGCATCATTTCCATTGCCGCACTTGCCAGCATTCCAGGCGTAATCACGCGAGGCATATGCGACATCACGGTCTCGACCGTGAGGAGCAAAAGATCTTGTGACATATGGCGCCGCAAATCGCCGTCGGTAATGACACCGACAAGCTCACCGTCGCTACCAACGACGCCTACCACCCCGAAACCCTTCGAAGACATCTGGATGACCGCTTCGCTCATCGGGCTACCGATCGGCAAAAGTGGAACAGCCTCGCCCGAATGAGCCAGCTCATGGGCAAGCAGCAACTGCGAGCCGAGCTTGCCGCCCGGATGAAAGGTCTTGAAGTCCTCGGCCGAAAACCCCCTGCGCTCGAGCAAGGCTATTGCGAGAGCATCCCCCACCGCCAACTGCAGCATTGCAGACGTGGTCGGGGCTAGACCATGAGGGCATGCCTCCGGCACTTTCGGCAGGACGAGCGGGATCGTGGAGTTGCGAGCGATTGTGCTGCCGGCATTCGAGGTGACGGAAATGACCGGAACGTTGAAGCGCTTGGCGTAAGTGAGGACGTTCCCGAGTTCGACGGTCTCACCGGACCATGAAAGCAGGATAAGCAGATCCTGCGCGGTGATCATGCCAAGATCGCCGTGACTTGCTTCCGTCGGATGCACGAAATAGGCGGATGTACCGGTAGAAGCAAGCGTCGCGGCGATCTTGCGTCCGATGTGCCCGCTCTTGCCAACACCCGCAACAACGACCCGCCCACGCTGGGAAGCGACGAGTTCGACGGCGTCGACAAAACTACGGCGCAAGGCCGCATCATCCTCCAGACAGGCCGCCAGGGCATTGATCCCGTCGGCGGCAGTGGCGATCGTACGACTGATCGACGCCAGTATTGGGTCACTTACAACCACGTTCATTTCTTGACTGCCCGTAATTATCGACGACCGGTGCTAAAGGCGTCGCTTACCGTTGAAGTCTTCGAAATCAAATCAAGATGGCTAAATTGTGCGATGCACGGGTATTTCCACGCTTTCTGAAGCGTGGCGACAGAGTATTGAAAGAATTGCAATACCGGCTCACCCCTTCCAGGCGAAGAACCGCCGGCGAATGGACACGTAGGCTGGCTTGTGCGAGACATAAGATGTCAGTCCCGTAAGTGAATCTCGCCTGCCCACCTGCTCAATGGAATTCGCGATGACGATCGAACCCGAAGCGCTTGAAAAATTGCGAGAAAAGCACCGCCGCTGGCTCTCGCGACTTGGCATTATCGATAAGCCGTGGCTGATTCTCGGTTCGGCGCCCTCCCCCACGATTCCGCCGGACCTGATTGGATATTGCGCACGCGTCGACGTCAATAACGCTGGTAAGACGGCCAATGCACTGGGTCTCCCACCCGCCGATTTGACGTTTCGAAAGCGGAAGAAGTCGTGGGAAGAGCATCCCTATGTAAGGACGAGGGGGCTTCTATGGCTTCATACAAAGTCTATCTGGGTGATGTACCTGAAACTTCTGGCAATGCCGCACGTTCGCTACAAGAGCCTGATGCGCGCCACCAAAGCTGAGCGCGAAGCGATCGTCGAGGCCGTGAGCGGCGGACTTCCCCCCGATATTGGCGAAGTCGGCAAGGTGACGAACGGAGTTGCCGCCCTGTGCTACGCTCTTTTCATGGGAGTGCCGTCCGTGACACTGGCGGGGTTCTCAGTCACCAAGATGGGTCATTCCTACGACGACAAGGGGAGAATTCGGAGGCAGATTGCCGAAGACACCTTCGTTCTGACGCAGTTGAGAGATCGAGGAAACGTCTTCACGACCGAGTTGGAACTCTCCGAGCATATCGGCCTGCCATTCATTCGCGATAAAAGCGACCTCGCCGTCAAGCCGGGCACCCCGATCGGCCCGGATCGGCGTCAGCGGACGTCCGCCCAAACATAGGCAAACGTGTATACGTCGCCCGGGCGTCCGGCGTTGTAGGGAACCGAGGCGATCGTCGGCTTCGAGCCGGCAATTGTTGCGGGCATGAGCTGCAGTAGAGCCGAAATGCGCGGCGGGATCTCTTCTCGCCCCCTGCCTTCGGCCGACCAGGCCGCCAAAATTCGGCCTGCCGGAAGACGTCTTTCCGCCTCCTGAGAGAGTCCCGCCAGGATGATCGGGGTGTCGGGAAACTGAATCCGGAGGTTACCCGCCACGATACTGTCGTCGACCACGATGGCGACCGGCGGCGGGCCGGGCTCAGCGCGCACAACCTTGGCGAACCCGTTAAAGGGCGTATGTGCGAAGGAATAGTCGCCGATCATCGGACCGATGAAAACCCTTGCCCAAAGCATCACGATTACGCCGACGGAGAGGACGCCCGCAACCGAAAGAAGTGCAGGTAGACGACGGGCAGGGTCCAGACCGGCGGCATCGATTTTCAGCGTCAGATAAAGGGGGAGAAGCGCAGTAAAAAGCGCCAACCACTTCGCACGGATGTGGGTCGCATCCATTGCAACGACGATAATCGCTATGATGAGGAAGCAGGCGAGAATCATTCTGCCGACGACCCTCGTCCACAGGCTCTCGGCGAGAAGGATCTTCCTGAGATCCGCGTAGAAGAGCAATCCGAAGACGGCAAGGGTCAGCGCGACGCCCTTGAGGCTTGCAACTGCGAGCGAAACAAGCCCTTGGATCGCGTGCGGCAGCATCGCGTTGTCCGCCCCCTCCTTCATTTCAGCGAGAGTGACACCAGTGGCATGTCCAAGATTATTGACGACCCAATAGGCATGGGGTGTGACGATCACCGCGCCAACCGCAACTGAAGCGAGTACACGCCAGTCAAAGAGATATTTGCGTAGCTTTACCTCTGGCAGAATAGCGAGCAGTGCCGCCGCGGGGAGGATAACGAAATTATATTTCGAAAGCGCCCCGAGCCCCACGGCAACGCCGACAAGCAGGTAATGGCCAAGGTTCGGTGGGTTCTTCAGGGCGCGGAAAAAGCCGTAGAGAAAAAGCGACACCGCAAAAAGCGCGGCGACGGTGTGGGACAAGTCGCGCTGTGACAGAAGGAAAACCGGTGGCAGCGTCAGGACGCCCAACACCGCGACCGCTGGAGCGAGCCGACTATTGGAGAGGACACCGGCCGTGAGCCCATAGAATAGAAGGAAGAGGAACAGAAAACCGTTCTTTACGATGGTCAGCGACGAGACGGAGATACCAAATAGGGCCACCACTCCATATTGAAGCCAGTTGTAGAAGGGTGGCTGCGCTCCGTATCCGAGCAGCAGATATTGTGAGAGCAGAGCTTGCTCGGACTCGTCGATCTCGAGCGAGTCCGGGCGCAGGATTTTCAAGATGATGCTGAGCAGGCAATAACCGGCAATCAGAACATATAAGAAATCCGGTCTTCGAACCAGGAGGCTGCGCATTCTTCTCCCCATCGTCCCTGCCCGTGCTGGTGGCAACATCGCGGACCAGCGACAAGCTACTAGGCGAAGTTCGAGGGAATTGCCAGAGGCCCGGTCAAGGACCGCGAACAACCAAACACATCGTTTCGCTTCATCAGGACGAGACGATGCGGCAGAAAAAGGGTCGCTGCCGGCGAGAAAACGTTATCCGTTGCACGAGGCTTCACGGCGCCGCCTTTTTTGGCTACACCTGAAAGCTGCTTATACGCAAATAAGTGAGTTTGAGTCGTTTCGCGGCTTGCCAAGCACGCTTGAAGCCTACCTGCTATCGGAGGTTTAATGACGGAAAGTGCTCATATTTACATCGGCTTCGACAGCAAGGAAGTCGTCGCCTATCATGTTCTTTGCCAAAGCATTTTGGAAAAGAGTTCCATCCCGGTCACGTTCACGCCGATATCCTTGAACAACGTCGACGGGATTTTTACGCGCGAGCGGAATCCTCTCCAATCTACGGAGTTTTCCTTTTCGCGATTCCTCGTGCCTTATCTAAGCCGCTATGAGGGTTGGTCTCTTTTCGCTGACTGCGACATGCTGATGCGGACTGATATCGCCCAGTTGTGGGAGCTGAGAGACGATCGCTACGCAGCGATGTGCGTAAAACACGACTACGTCCCGAAAGTCGAAACGAAGTTCCTGGGCCAGGTCCAAACGAAGTACGAAAAAAAGAACTGGTCGAGCGTGATCCTGTTCAACAATGCCAAGTGCCGAAAGCTCGATTTGGATTACGTCAATACTGCTACCGGACTGGAGCTGCATCAGTTCAAATGGCTGGATTCCGACGACCTGATCGGCGAACTGCCCGCGAGCTGGAACTGGCTCGTAAACGAATATGAATATTCGCCGGATGCAAAGCTCGTCCATTTCACCGATGGCGGACCTTACTTCGATGAGTACAAGAACGATGACTACGCCGAGGAATGGTTCGCTGCACGTGATCGTGTTCTTCATGTAACGCAGCGCTCGGCTTAATCGCGCGACACCCATAAGCCATTTTCATCGGGGGGGCGGTTGCCCCTCCCTTCGCCGCATCACGTGCCGATGCGCCGGCGATGCACTTTCGTCAGATAATCACTTGGCGATGGAGCATCACTAGCGTTGGAGCATCACTGGGCGAAAGTTGCGTCGTAGCCGAACCCCATTCCGACAAGGGCCGAGATCGGCGAGTGGTTTACCACCTCGATGCCGCTTTCGGCGGCTATGCTGCGTGCCATGACCAGATGGTCGACGATCCGCTTTTGGGCCACCACGATTCCCGAATAGGCCTTGTCGGTTGTTTCGTAGTACCTCGGTTCATCGGCATTACTGAGATCTATCCCCACAAAACCGATCGAGCGGGGCCTCCAGGCGACGGCAAACTGTGCGACTGAAACCGCGACCGAGCCTGCCTGGAAAATGCCGGCCAAGGGGTCTTCGGAAAAGCCTACGTCGCCGTCCTCGCTCAGCCGCACATACGGCAGCTTGCGCAGTTCCGCGGTGTCCCGACGTGCTACCCCGTACGGCTTTCGCACGTTATCGATCAATACGACCGGCCTGTCCCGCAGCCATGTGCCATCCAGCTCGCAGATCGCCCTTATGACGCTCACGGACAGCAGACAGACGCAGGCGGCAGGAATTCGCTTTACGAGATCGAAGTGTCTCCATACGAACCGTTCGTCTTCGATTGCTATCGCCAGAGGCTTTGCTATCACGCTGGGGAAAAGGTGCAACGCGCCGTTCAAGAGAAGGCACGAAGACGCGCCTGCGCGGGTCAGATCGCATCGGGCGACCGAGGGGCCGGAGCCGACGATAAGCACATTGGACGGCCTTTCTTCCAGGGCGCGCAAGGGGCTCGTGAGACGTCCTACCAGCTCGCCTCGATACTGGATCACGCCGTCGCGATCAGCAGTTGCAAGTTCGAGCTTGAGGCCGGGAAACCAGTCCTGAACATGCGCCCTGGAACGACCCAGGAGGAGTCGAACGGCGATCTTGATGAAGGAACGTGAAAAGGGACGATTTGAAATCATTGATTTCTCTAACGCAGGCGTTGAGCGAGCAAAATGAGGACACAGGGACAAATATGCAAAGTACTAGCGGCTTGAGCCGCTCCACAACGGAATGCCTAATTCTTCCGAAACCGGGGGATCCGCCGTGAAGATCGGGCGGCCCTCACTAATCAGCTTCGAAACAAGGACTTTATCCATTTGAACATGAAGACGCGTCAAACCCGTTGAATTGTAGACGTGACCGCTTGAGTTCGGATTTATTCCCGTGATGATGACGGCGGGTGCGCCGTTGTAGAGGGCAAAAAGGACCGCGTTCATACCGTTTGAGCATTTGGAATCGGCGTCCATCTCGAGGGAGCGCAAGTCAGCCACACGATCCAGCAAGGCCATGCGCTCGTATCGATCGACGATTTCCAGCCGATCGTATTTGTAATCGAACGCTCGCAAACCTTCCTCCAGGCGCGTGCGATCGTCCTTGCGCCAGAGAAATACGTAGAGCGTCCCTGTACGCTGCCCTTTCAGCACACGCCTGACCTCGATCGCGTTTGCAGTGGTTCCTTCGACCTGGTTAAACATCATCATGGTAATATCCGGCGCCTCAACGCCCCACTTGGCGATGACCGATTGCGAGCCGTTCACGGTAATGATTCTGAAGCTCTCGTCCAATCCGGCCGGCCTATTGGAAAGGGGCGCGGATCCGACAACCACGACGGGGCTGTTGAATCGAAAGGGTGCGGCCGGCGGATCCGGGCGCAGTATACGGTACTTCAGATTTCGGTATATGCGCTTACGCGCGTCGGAAATCCATGACCCCATTTATCCTCACCAGAAATCGATATCGGAAATTCGATGCTGCTATGCTTTGGTCTTCTTTAGGAACTTCGGCTTCAGCCGACGTAAAAATTCGTCAATGGACCGCAACACGCTTGTTAGAGATATCAGCTTGTCGACTTGTGCATCGGTCTGACTCAGACGCAGCGACAGGACTTCTGCGATCGTCGCGGAGATTTCGGCAGCGGGCAACTCCGGGAACCTTGAAGCAAGCGACGCGTAACTGTTTGTGGCGACACCGCCATGCATCGTCAGCTTGCCCACTCTTTCGAAAAGGCGCAAGAAGACCTGCTCGAAAGTCCAATCGTGGACAGCCACCACCCGCCACTGCTCGCTGCGCTTCGCTGAGAAACCCGCCAGGATGATCTTGGCCGGAAGCGCCTGGTCGACCAGCCACAAGGCCATAGCGAAGCCGCTCGTGGGGACTTTGGTCTGCGGGTAAAAGTCAGCGCAAAAGCCGGTCAGATCCAAATGCCCCGTGGGCGTTCCCAAGTAATCGGAACTTGTATTCAATCTCTCGCTCGCCGCCAGGCGGATGTTCATGATACCCAGGAAGTCCTGCCGCGCGAATAATTTGACGACGTCAGCGACCTCTTGTCGGTAAACGATGTTGGCGCCTTTCGGTTGAGCGCGCGAAATCAGCAAGGAGTGGCCGGAAAATTGTTCATCAAGAACCTTGTAGACCTTATTGAAGAATACAAAGAGGGCCGTTCTCGGGTACTCGGCCTGAAGTTCCTTGACGCTAACCTGATCGCTGTTGGCCACCAGGATAACGTGTGAAAACCCGGAAAACAAAGCACGCCATTGCTCCGCCGTCGTCAAATTCTCCGTCGATCCGGAGGCGGGAACGTCCATGGTCACTCATCCCAACTTCAGCGTGCTTTCAGCGCGCGACTTCTCCATTTTACCGAGGCTTGGATTCCAAGTTCGGTCCTCTCCCTCTATAAAGGTGATGTATTCCAAATCAAAGTCGGCATGCTAGTTCTGAAGGTGCATGGCAAAGGCCCGGAACGTCCCTTCTGCGCCGAATGAGGTGCGGGAATGAAGGAGAGCTGTATCGATGTTTAGCAACCAAGGGGCGTAGATGTTTGGACTGAGGGCGAAACGGCATCTTACAAGAGAACTTGCTATCACACCTCCGGCAGGGGAGTTGAACCGACACGGCATTGCGATTGTCGCCTGCGTGAAAAACGAAGCCAGTTACATTGTGGAGTGGGTGCGCTTCCACCAAGCTGTTGGTGTTCGACATTTCCATCTCTACGACGACGGCTCGACTGATGGAACGCTCGAGTTGCTTCAGCGGTCGCTGACCGGTCAAGAACTGACCGTCGTCCCGTGGAAAATGCGCATGCGGGATGAAAAAAGTGGTGAGTTCTTGAACGGGCAGACGATTGCCTTCGCCCATGCGATCTTAAACTTCGGCGGCAAATATGACCGTATGGCTTTCATCGACGTTGATGAATTTTTATTGCCCAAGAAAGGTCGAACGTTAGAGGAGGCATTACGAGGAGCCCGTGGATTTCCTAACATCTCGTTGCCCTGGCATATGTTCGGCCATAGCGGTCATGTCTCGCGACCAAAAGGGCCGGTATGCCTCAATTATAAAATGAGGGTATCAGATCCCATGCGGCAGAACCTCGATGCAAGCAACTTCAAATGTATTGTCGATCCGGTCGAAGTCACGAAAGTGGGCGTACATCACTTCCAGACACGTTCCTACGGCGACGAAACCGCAAATGATGCGGGGATGGTGGTGCCAAAGAAAAAGCGGAAGGTTGCCGAATTTTACTCCGCGGAGTTCCTTCAGCTCAATCACTACTACGCGAAATCGGTTGAGGAGCTGAAGGAAAAGACAGAGAGAGGTTGGTCCTTCGACAGTTCCGCAGAGAAATACCGGAAAAAAGTCTCCTCAACCATCAAGTATCTCGAAGCGAACGCCATCGAAGACCGTAGCATGCTCGACTTTGTCGAAAAGAATGGGATCGATCTCGGCCAGTGATAAGTAGCCAGGGCGGAGCACGGTCGGGAGAGGACTAGCGTCACAACGGAGCTCAGCTTTGCAAGATAACCACGACGAAACGGTGAACACGCCCAGCACGACCTGTGTGTGGGCTGTGGCGGAAAGCAAGGCGGGAACGCTTACGCAGTGCCTCGGCGTTGGAAAGGAGTTCCATCGCGAGCCGGTGGTCAAGTTGATCAGTCGGACTCGCGGCCTGAGAAAACTTTTCGAACCCAGATTGTTTCGCAAAAGGGAACCGCGTCCCGAGCTCGTGATCTCCTGCGGTTTCCGCGCTGAACCGGCGGTCCTCGACATCAAAGCGGCCTATGGCGGCAAGCCTCTCACCGTCCACCTCCAACGCCCGCGCATAGAAGGATATGATCTCGTTTTCGTCTCTCGTCACGATTGGGTCGAGGAACTGGACCGGCGACCGAACTTTCATCCAATGGTCGGAGTACCGCATCAGATTACCTGGGCACGGCTCGCGCCTCTTAGGGATGCTGCGCGCAGACGGTTGTCGCCAGACGGGCGCCCAATAGTTGCCGTCTTCGTAGGCGGCTCAAACGGCGCGTACGTTTACGACGACAGAACCCACCAAAACATAAAGGGCGCTATCGAACAATTGGAGAAACAGGGCTGGCGCATCGTTGTGTCGGTCTCACGTAGATCTGAAGACCACACGCAGCAGGCCCTGTCGACACTCAACAGCGAAAGCATCGCTGTTTGGGACAGGCGAAGCGAGAACCCCTACCTCGACTATATGGCGGCCGCCGACGCGTTCGTCGTCGCAAAGGACTCGATCACGATGCCGTGCGAGGCTCTGGCCACGGGCAAGCCGGTCTACATACTGGATTTGACCCCCGTCGAGGGGCCGCGGCTGGATAAGTTCGAGCGCTATCACCGGGACCTGCATGAAACTCTGCAGCTGACCCGGCCGTTCGAGGGAAAGATCGAACCCTACAGCTACGAACCACTGGATGAGACGCGCCGCATCGCCTCGGTAATCCGTTCCCAGCTCAACCGCCCGTAAGGCCTAAGCAGCTTCACGATTATTCGCGCCAGTGCTCCGCCACCCAAGGCGTCGGACGGATGTAGTGCCGCAAGTACTGTAGCGGTCCTTTGTTCTTCCTTTGGTTCGCATCGAGGACTCCCGCTATGTGTTTGAACGCCGTCTTGCGGGGACCCTTTGTTCCGTATCGGCCATCTATCGCGTGCTGCGGGTGCAGACCGCGCGGAAAAATCACGACACGTGCATCATGTGGCAGGCGTGGCGCAAAGAAATAGTTGAGCGGAAATGGCCAGCGGCAGTCCTGGCGAAAATGGAGAACCCATTTTCGTGGAAAAAACGTTATTCCACCAGGCGCCTTGCGGCTTACGAAGCGCTGCTCGTACCGGTACTCGTCGGCCACGCCCTGGGGGTCGGATCGGAACTTGTCCTGCAGCGACGCAAGTTTCCCAACGGGAAAGCGGAAGAGGGAAGTTTGCCCGAGACGCTCAAAGGGTGTGGTTTGGTTTCTCGACAGTATTATGTCATCCGCCTCCCCTATTTCGAAGAAACCATCCAGCGACGACACGATCACGAGATCCAGATCGAGAAAAAGCACCGGGCCCTTCAGACTTCCCAAGGTCGGTCCCCAGAGCCGCGCCTTGGGCCATATGCCTCTCGTGTTCGTCGGCATGCTCTCCACGTCGAGTGGAGGCAAGTCTTCGCAAAGTATCGCGGGGTTCAGACCTGCGCGGTTATCGGTAAAACAGGTGAAGGTAAATGGCGGCGTGATGTTGCGAGCAACCATCGCGTACAGCCTGTTAATAAAGGGAGCCCCATATTTTGTGCCCCAATTGATGCAGATGACTTGCTTGACGCCGCCACTTGCTGCCAAAACGCTTGTAGTCATTTGCTCCGTTCCCAGTTGCTGCACATGTCCTGCAGCCGTCGATCCTCAATCCGCTCGCAGGCGTGCCGAACTGGGCACAAAGAGTGAATAAGCGCGACCATCGTGACCCTATTACTTGCAAGCCGCGCCTTCGCCAAGGCGCTGGCAGCTCGAAATTGGCCAATACATCCACGCAGAAGTGACGAGCAGCTGCCGCGCCTGGTTCAATGTTTACAAGTGATTTCTCGCCGTCAACGCACGCGTTGCACCAAATGATACTGCCCAGTTTGTGGCTGGAAATCGACGCTGGAGTGTCCAATGTCAGCTCCGTCGAGTTCACCGGAAAGCCGCCTTGACGCTTTGGAGCAGCGGCTCGCGACCGGCTGTGGACCTGTTAAACGGCCGCTTTGGGGCACAGCGTTACCTGCAATCGGCCGCATTGCATCGATTTTCCTTTCCTTGGCTCGCCGGTTCTGGTTCTGGCCACCATCATCAGGGGTGCACAGACAGAATTGTAGAGCACACCCTTGGCCTTGCGATCGTTGGAATCTCCACATTCACTCAAGTCAGATCAAAGGAGACTTTCGATGCATCACGTCACTGTAGAAGACATGACCTGCGGACATTGCGCCGCCACGGTCGAGAAGGCCGTCAAAGCCGCCGACCCGCAGGCCAAAGTGGCCGTCAATCTCGAGGCGAAAACCGCCTCGATTGAATCGGTGATCGGATCCGATGTACTCATCGCTGCGATTGAAGATGCTGGTTACCGGGCGTCCTTCAAGAAGTCCTGCTGCAGCCACGTCGATTGATATCCAAGGCAACCGGAACATTCGAAACGCAGCTGTGACGGAATTCAAAGCACGCCCCGTCCCGCGTGAACTGCCTCGGCTGGGCGAGAGCGAAAGGTCGCGGACCTGGTGGAGATCGCTACGACATGCCGAAAGGTTGGCAACCTCCGACGTTCGCCATCTCTCCGGTCGAGAAAATTCCCGGCAGAGTACCCAGAGATATTTGCATGGAATGACGAGGGCTTGGAAGAAAAAGGCTCCACAACGGGAGCCTTGTCATGTGATTGAATTTTCGATTTGATCGATACCGGCAACACAGGGGCAGCTCGATGACTTACCTCGAAGAAGAGTCAGAACGCGGAATTCAGCTCTTTATGGCTGAATACGCGGTCAACCGGGAAGACGCCCTTCGTCTCATCGTTCGAGACTGGTTAGGCAGTCACGGTTATCTCGCCTTAACCGAAGACGAATCAGAACTCGGCAGAGACACCGCAATCGACGAGACGGGGACGCTTGGCGGGGCCTAGAGCAGCGAGGCGCCTTTTCCCCGCCACTCCTGTATGTTGTGGAAGCACCTTGTCTGTCCCATCCGGAGGTCTATTTCGTGTCGGCGGAAACGCGCGTCGCCGCCATTTGGCAACTGACCGGAGAAAAGGCAGATGAACCTTTCCGTGCGCCTTGCACTTCTCGGCCTCGCCTGGGCGATGGTCGGGCTCGGCATTGCCGGAATCTTTCTCCCGCTGCTGCCGACGACGCCTTTCCTCCTCCTGGCGGTGTGGTTGTTTTCGCGTTCCTCGCCGCGCCTCGCGAAATGGCTGATGGACCACCCGTTGTTCGGGCCGCCGTTACGTGACTGGCAGGAAGAAGGAGCAATATCACGTCGCGCCAAGATATCTGCAATTTTGCTGATGAGTTTGGCACTCATTTATTTGTGGGTTGCGTTCGAACCACCGGCAATCGCTTTGATCGTGGTTGCGGGGATCATGTTTACCTGCGGTGCCTTCATCGTGTCCCGCCCAGAACCGCCAAACAAGCGATGAGATGAGCAGCAAGTCCGCCGCGCTACTTCTTTCGACACGTCCTCTTGTCAGCGATGCGGAGTAGGGATGCGTGCCGGCCAGCAGTGGTGAATGAGATCGCTCCTAACGGATAAGTGCGGCATCGCTCTTGAACTCCAGGAGAGAAGACCATTTTGTGGACGCCCTGGTACACAATGCTTGCGGCATGTCCAGAAGGTCACTTCGGGAATTATTCTGGGACTCCGTCACTCGGATTTGCATTTGGGCGTTCTGAGGTCGAGACCAAACACCGCCTCGTCCTCTTTCGCGGCCGTTCCCACCAACCGTTCCGTCCGGCAGCGTACCGAGGCTCGCGTTTCTCCAGATGGGGTGTATACTGTCTCCATCATCGGCCATTTCAACGGGCACCGATGGCTGGGAGATCATTGCGCTTTCGCCCCGATGGTGGAGAATGCGCCATGCACGCCGATATAACTTTCCACGTCAATCCAATCAGTCCTTAGACCTCAACGTGATCGATTCTGTCTTTCGGGCTGAGTTACACAAACGAAAGCTGTCCCGCTGCAGCGAAGAAGCAGAACAACTCGCTGCGAGGCTGATCAGTCTCTATCAGGCAGGTCGACGGGATGCTCATGAACTCTCGGCCGCTGTGGCAGACGGCAAGACGACCGGCATCTCTGTTGATAGGTTTTCACAGCAGGAAAAGTCAGGCTCACTCGGCTGAGGGGTCGAATTTATCCACCCCGTCTTTCCGCTTTCGGATGCCTTTGGAAGATGCGTGAGGGAGCTTTCCCTCGTCTGTCCATGCGCGGTACTCAACTTCGGAGGCGAGAACCGGCTCGACTACGACCGCGGCTTTCCTCTTCAGCGCGACGGCCGGCGCTTTCATCGCTCTGCCCTCCAGCAGCTTGCGCAGCTCTCACGAAAGGTCATTCGAGCAGCCGGCACCGCAGCCGCTGACAGACCGGCTCGCCATCCTTGCGCGCCGCCGGCAGCTGCCGGCCGAGATGAGCGGGCACGGTCGACGCCTCAAAGCCAACCACCACGAAGCTGTCGCGCCGCTTCCAGGTGATCTTCTGCCACCACTCGCCCCGGTCGGAGCGGTAGGCCTTCTCCCGATGCCGATAATGCCTTCAAGGCCCTGCGCGCAGGGCGGAGGACCGCCCCATCCGCATCGACCTCCTCAGACAGACGGATCGCACCCTCGCGGCCGGCGACGAGCGGCTCCAGCAACCGGCGACGCTCGCGCAGCGGTAGTCGGCGCAAATCGTGGCCGTCGAGATAGAGAAGATCGAAGGAAAGAAAAACGATCGGGCCGGCCTTGATCGCGGACGGGAGGCGACCGCCCCCTGCAACATGCCGAAATCAGATCGGCCATGGCCGTCGAGAACGAACGCCTCGCCATCGATGATGGCGGGCCTCCGCGCGTCATCTGCGATCGTCGAAAGGCGCCTGGTCCAGTCATAGCCGCCGCGCGTGAGGACCTCACCCGACCGGGCTCGACGTGCACGTCAGCCGGTATCCGTTCCATTTCACCTCGTAGGTCCAATCCGGGCCCTGGGGTAACTTGTCGACGAGCGTTGCAAGGCAGGGATCGACGCGCGCCGGCACAGGGTCCAGCGGTGGGAGATCGGGAGCCTTCTTCTTCGCGTTCTTCTTGCCACGACAGACGATAGTAGTGCTGCAAGCATATCGAAATAGATGCACGAGAGGGCTAGCACGCCGAAGTATCATGCGACCCCTCGCCGTCTATCACCCTCGATCGGTGGCATGAACACGACCGCCACCCTCCTTGATCCGCACCGAGGGCAGCGAAGGCGACTGGCGAGCATTGCCAGCGGAAAGTCCCGTCCGCGCGTCGCAACCAGCGTCAGCATATCGAGATCATAGATCCACGTGCACTGGCGAACAGACTTCATGCCTTCGCGGTTGCCGAATGCACATCGCGCTTTAAGTTGCCAACCAAGGCTGAATGCCTCGCCAATTGTCTCGACCATGGCGATGAAATAGTATAAGAACAAAAGAAGAACAATCAACCGATGCTCGAACTCCCCAAAATTGGGGCGGCGACCACAGGAGATCGTCCATTGAGTGACGAACTAGGCGCGAAGCTTCGCTACGAACCCGGGCCGTATGTCCACTACTGCGAGTATCCGGGCTGCCCCAGATGGGGCAGCTTCGGCTTCGCCATCGGTCCGGCGGAGCCGCACTGGTTCTGCTCCGAGCATCCGTTGGAATGGACGTTGCGGCATGAGGCACAGCCGCGGCATTGACCTTCGCCGCAAGCGACCCCGCCACCAACATCCCGTGGCTCGTGGCGGGGTCTGCTCTAAATTGTTGCTGAAAAACCTAGCTTGTTGCCTTTCGTGCTCCAGCGCTGCGAGCACATACAGTATTTGCCAAGCGGCTTTCCCCGTCCAGCAAGACGTCCGGATTAATTCGAAAGGCTGAGACGGCCTTAATAGCTGTACGAACAAGAAGGAAATGGGCCGCTCACAGTTCGGCAATGTTGGGAACATCGCTCCTGGTGGCGTGTTGACATGCCGAGGAGGTATGTAATGAGCTCCCTCAATGTTACCGGCATCCTAATTCTGCTCATTGTCATTGCGCTATTCGCCTTTGCATGGATCGCAATTTAAGGCGCCGCCATTTCCTCGAACGACTCATTCAGGAGCTTTCCGCTGCGAACACGGACGGCGGCGTTCACAAGCGGACAAGCCATGCCTTGGTGTGGAGCTCCGGGAGATAAACATTCTTGCTGCTGTAGTCGCCTTTGAGCGCACCATGCGACTATCAGCGGGACACGGCACGGGCTCCGCTGGCTGAGAGGTCATCGCGCATTCGCCCCAATGCGGAGGTCGCCCTATGCTGTATCACCATCAGCAACCAGATGCGATTATGCCCGACGGCATCAACTTTCTGGACGAAGTCTTGACCCAACTCATGACCGAAAGAGGACTCGGCCGAGACTGCGAAGATGCAGAACTTGTCGCGGTAAGGCTAATCTCGCTCTTTCAATCCGGCATACGCGACCGGGACATGCTGCGCAAAATGGCAACGCCTCCGTGATTGGGCGAATTCCGCGCAGTCACCCCGTGTCGCCGGCTTAAGGCTGAGAAGCACGGGGTGGTCTCGCGTTAAGCAGTTGGGAAACGGCCGTTAGCAGCTGCGATGAGGTAAACGGCTTTTCGATCATAATGCTGTTCGGGACACCTCTCGACGCCCAGTCCAGAGCACCGTGCCCGCTGATATAAACAACTGGCATGTCTGGGTCGATCTCGCGAGCAACGCGCGCCACTTCCCAACCATCCGGATATTCGCCAAACCGAATGTCGGTAACCACTCCATCAATTGCCGCGTTTGCAGACCTGAGAATATCTATCGCTTTCTTGCCCCTCGTGACCGCCGTCACGTGAAATCCCGCATCGGTGAGCGCGAGCTCGAAATCCATGAGCAGCAGCGCTTCATCGTCTGCGAGCAATATTGTAACCGCTTCCATGCCCATCCCCGTACGGCTGAATCAAACTGAACGCGCGTGCATGGACTGCGGTTCCAGACCTCATCGCTTTGTCGCTGCGGTCAGACCGGCGTCCAAGTCCGGAACCTCACGCGCGGTGACGTGTTGAACGGCCGAGGAGACATACCATGGCTGATGCGCTGAAAATGAAACAGCTGATCTGGGACTGCCAGAAAGACATCGCCGCGTACCTGCCCGACGAGAGCGGCATTTCGGAGCACGAACTGATGCAGATGCTCATCGCCCGTCTCGACGGTAGCCAGGCAAAGGAAGCGCTAGGAGACGATTGGCAAGGCTGGTGGCCAGATGACGATGGTGGCGGCGACGGGCGGCAGCCCCGCTCCTCGAGACCGAGAAATAGCCTGACATAAAAGAGCTGCAGAGGGCCACCGCTGCAGCTCCAATCGCGACGCTTTCCATCTTCACCTGGCTTTCGCCCGTTCCATCCAAGGGAACCGCTTCGAACGTCGCATGTCCATATTGTACTCTCAGCGGAAGTGGAATCAAGGGAACGCGCCGGAGATCAAAGCTTCTTCAAGGAAGGGAATGGTTCACTCCCCGGTGTCTTTGCAATCTTCCGATAGCTGTGCCCGCCCATCCCAGGTAGCCGCAGGATTTCAACTGCGGACAGGTACTGCATATCTCCGACCACCTCATATCCGAGCTGGTTAAGCTCGGCGAGGAGGTACGACTGGAGTCTCAAACCTGAATGCTTCGTGTCCATGTTGTGCTTCAGGGGGCTCTGCATCACTCATCAACTCCGTTGAGAATGGGCAGCATTTGAGATTTACCCAGCCCCCATGACAGCAAACACGACGCGGAAATGGGACTCGCAGCATCAACCATGATAAAGTTCTGTCCCTTTTGGGGTCATCGTCGTGGGCAGCTTCCTGAGATACGCCCTGTTTTATGTGGTCGAGCCGCTTCGCAAGCTCCTTCGGCCTCGCTTGTGGCCCTTTATCGCCCTGTTGTTGCTGCTAACATTCATCGGACGCCTCCTCGCCGGGGTCGGGGTCCTCGCGCCGGTCGAAAAAGCAAATCAAGTGGTCATTCAGGCTCTAAGTTCACTCGATCCATTCTTCGTTTCGCGTGCGTTCTCCGAGAGCATGCACCTTTGCCGCTATGACGCCCAGCAGGGAACGGTCTGCTCGAATGGGCCCGTATATATGTGCAGCATGTCTTTCACCTTTACAGAATTGACCGATTGTAACTGGGAGGAGAACCCTGGGTTTAGATCGCCGCCCGAGGTGGAGGAGCCGAAAGGTTGGTTAGAGCAGGGATGGGGCTTTCTGGCGCGGCGTGGAACGGCAATTATGAGGACACTCTACATAGTCTGGGAGCAGGGATGGACCGCCCGTCTTGTGTTAGGCCTGACGTTAGCACTGACCACCTTGTTAGTGGTCCCCATCGTTATCCGGAGCGGGCTGGCGTTCGTCTATTGGCTGGCGTTTATACCAATTACTGCCGGGGTCCTTGCATGGGCGCTTAAATATTCTCTGCTGCTGTTGACGCTGGCATTCGATGTGGTGCTCGGACTGGCGGTGTGGCTGACGAGCATCGTCGTAGGCGTGTGGAAACTCATCGGGATTATCAACAAGGCCGAGGAGTTGCAGACCGCAGGAGACCAGATCGCCTCTTCTTTTTCTTCTTCGTCTTCTTCCCCCCCGAGCGAAGGCACCCAGCCGCCGGACCGCTGATCAGCCTGAAACTCGCGGATGTTGTCGGGGCACCCTAGCAGCACGATCGGCGCCAACCTATCAAAGCGATCGGCGACACCGTTCTGACCGCCATTGATCTTCTTCGTGATGGTCTCGGCAGCGCCTTCGTCGGCCCAGCGGTTAAGGCCGCGCGTGTCCCAATAGAACAGCAGTACGAGACCTTCCCAAGGACGCGTGTTTACGGCATCGGGATCCTCGACAAAGTCCGGGCAGGCAAGGTCGGCCGCTCGGCACCCGTCGCGAAACTGGCGGTAGTTGTACTTGCCGGTGAGCTGCATACCAGTCCGACCGCGATAGCGGTGCCCTTCTCCGTCCTTCTCCAACGTGTTTCCGAGATCGGTGCGCGTGTCGTAGCGCTGCTGGGCCGGCGTCGGCCCCAGATCTCCTCATCATAGGGGAAGTCTCCGCTTTCATGCATGAGCTGGGCGAAATACTGCGCGAGGCGTTGCGGCCGATCCAGGCCGAAGCGGTCGCCGTATCTGCCCAAAGCGACCAGCACGGATGCAAGATCGTTCTCGTTCACTCTGCCCTTTGCCGCATCGCGAACCTGCTTAGCGGTTATGGCGCTCATCGTATCTCCTGGTTTACTCGATGGGAGTGTGCCTGTGGCTTCACCTCCACGGCGTAAGGGATATCCTCTTCGCCGTAAGAACGAGCGGATTAAGCCAAACAGCTGAATGGTTGCCGGAGCTTATCTGTGGTTTGCTTCTGTTAGCAGCCGCCTAATTTAAGGCGGCCAGAGGCTCGTTGCTATCCGCAGAAGGCGACGAGCCTCGCCCAAAATACACCTGGTGTCGTGCGTACGGCTGACCCGTGATCCCCGCCCGGATCGCGGGTCTTTATGTCAAGAATGGTTGACGCTGCAGAGACGGCACAGTCTTGTTCATGGATTTCTCTGATCGTGGCTTTGGTTTAGCCGCAATAGGCTGAGACTGCCGGCGCATTGTGGTAACGCCGCGCAGCCGTCCTGCCGTCTCGCAGCGGACGGGGCAGTTAGAGGCCTGGCGCCTGCCTCCAGCGACGGGCCCCGCCCGGGTAATGCCTGACACAGGCGCCGCACCCCCCGAACACATCTCCATATCTGTCCAAAGCGACCAGCACGGACGCAAGATTGATCTCGTTCACTCTGCCCTTTGCGGCGTCGCGAACGTGCTGAGGGGTGATGCCGCTCAATGGTAACTCCTGATAGTTGTTGAAAATGCTCAGCGGGACTAAGCCACACTGGCTAATGGCGGGCCGAATTGGTCCGGCTTAGAATGCAACTGGTCGTCTCACACCTCGTAGGCGGCTCGGGAGGCTCGTCACCGGCCGCAGCCGTGGGCGGGCCTCGCCGTTGACCCAGCACCGTTGTTAAGGGATTGGGACATGGACGATCGCGAAGCGAGAAGCGCCGGCGATGCTGAACCGGCTCCGGACCTTTCTGAAGTCGCAGCACATTGTGCCGCTGCGGACCTTCTGGACTTTGCGGCGCAGCTTGCCGGCCTGGCCGAAGACCTCAAAGCTTTAGCAGCAAGGCCGATTGAGCCACTACCGACATTGGCCGAGCCAGACCATCCGCCTGAAGCAACCTCTCCTGACCTATGAGCAGCCTCACCTTGCCAGAGCGCCGGCCGCTATTCACTCCCCATGGAATCTTCGCGGAATAGCTGTGCGGGGACTTACTGATCGGTGTCCGGGACTTAACGAACACGCAGCCCCATCCCCGAACGTGTGGTCGAGGCAACGGGAAGGATTCCCCACATGATCTCCTGATTTGCGGTTGTGGTAGAATTAGATCAGAGTATCGACCGCCGCCTTGGGGCGATCGCACATACGCCACCCATGGCAATGAAGCCTACGCGACCACTCGTGAACTGCAGTTCGCTATCTCTCCGACAAATTTGTAGAAGTTAATTACAGTTCACAGATGATCAAAGTTCGCCAAACGACCACCTTCACTACGACCTTCGCTAGATGGCGCAGCGAGCTGCTGCGGATCGTTACGCATCCGCAGGCTCGAGCTTGGTAACCCAGGCGACGTAAAGCCGGTCGGCGAAGGAGTAAGCGAAATGCGCATTCCTTGCAGCCCTGGCTATCGCCTCTACTTCATCGCGGTCGGCGATACAGTCGTATCCTGCTTTGCGGCGGCGACAAATCTTCTCAAGGCCGAGACAGTAGCAAAGGAGATGGCAAAGGAGATCTGAGATGGCTATTGAAGCGACACTTTTTGACGTCCTCGACCACCTCAAAACACCCGAGGATCGCTTTGCCTACCTCGAAGCAGCTTTCGAAGACGCAGATCCGTCTCTAATCGCCCATGCGTTAGGAGACGTCGCCCGATCAACCGGCTGAGGGCCGTCGCAAAGCACGCAGGAGTTACCCGTGAGGCACTCTATAAATCCTTTAGCGAACACAGCGATCCTGAGCGTTTCACCCTGCTGGGTGTAGCTAAGGCTCTTGGCATCACCGTTGAGGTGGTGGGCAAAAGAAATTATTGCGCCGAAGCAAGGCTGGGGGCGTAGCGAACAGGACTAATGGATGGGGGACTAAGCCCGATGGGCGAATGGCTGCAGGAAACTGATTGTGGTTTCCTGATCCCCAGCCGCCAGCACCCATCACTCCCAGGCGGTCAGAGGTCTGCCGTTGCCGGAGAAAGCGGCGGACCTCGGTCTTTGGCGATCAGCCCGAAGGTCCGGACGCGACGCCGCTCCCCTTAGCCCTCTCCGTCTCGCCGCCCTTAACGGCTAAAATTGACCAGCGGTACTGATTGCCCTTGGTGATGGGCCGTGGACTGAACTGACGACGTGAGATTGGCGGAGACATCCAGCGTCACGCTACCCACGGCAAGATATCAGGTGGACGCCGGGTTATATATGTCGGGTCATACGCGACCGAAGGCGACCGGCTGACGGCCGCCGTAACCACAAACCGCCCAACGACGCACAACGGCATCACGTCGGTTTTCGGAGTCGAGAAGGTCACCATAAATCCCCATGGCGGTGTTTCCGACCACAGCATCTTGGCCAAAGGGACGTCGCCGCAAGCACCTGGCATCAACTTCACTGCAGATCTTTCTAGCGTCAGCTACTAATCGCAGCCATCACGATCAGGCAATAAGTATTACTTAGTTAGTTCTTGCTTTATTAGACTTAAGTAGCATAGGCTAACCTCCTTGGCTTTGGGAGGAGCAAGATGGTAGAACGCGTTGAAGCCGATAAGTTTTTTAAGCAAACTACTACTAAGGTATGGAACATACACGTTTTTTGCCGGCAGCAACGCTTGCCTCAAGAGGAGGAGAAGCGCTTGACCAGCCTTTTTGGCGATTTCGCGGAGGCTTCGGAGTTGCTTCACAATGCCAAGCGCGCGCCGAGGTGGCGGTACTGACATATTAGTGACCACAGGGGGTGCGCATCTTAGAGAGGGAGGTGGTACGATAGGCGGGATTGCCGACCGCTGTAGACCGGGATTGCCGAGCGCTGTAGACAGTACGCTGCCAGCGTATATGTGCTGGCAGGTGGCAAATCCCGACCGAGATGCGCATGACGAACCACTGACAACTCGCGGATAAGCGCGGCACTAAGATCGGCCTCGGCGTAGGCAATAAAAATTGCGGCACTTTCGCGGCATCGACGAGCGCAGCCTTGCCGGCTCGATCGGCGTGTGCGTCGCTTTAACCAAGGCGTAAGCCAATGCATTTCAACGTGCCGCGCGCGGCGACTTCTTTGAGCATTGCTGCGAAGTCGCCCTGCTGAATTCGGGAGCGTACCACGCTTGTGCACCGCGTGACGAATTGCCGCTCGGACATGACACGCCACCCAGAAATCCAGCGCCGTTTGCAACGG
Organism: Sinorhizobium meliloti; assembly: GCF_035610345.1. The sequence continues at coordinate 29,166 of NZ_CP141213.1, forward strand.
CGTTATCGCACTTTGTTGCAGGCACCGGCAGTTTGTCGAGACGAACCGAGCAGTCGACGCCGAGGCTACGCAGCAGCTCACGATTGCTTCGACGCCGGTCAGTGGATCGAGCATAGGTGGCAGGACCGTTCTGTAGGACACGTTCCTTGGCAAGGGCGACGCGTGCATCGGCGAAGGCGCAGTCGCTCTGCTTAAATAGAGCATAGGATCACGTCGCGACGCTTGGCTAGTTAGGCCAGACTTCACGCGATCAAGGGGCGAGTCGGTGCCCTTCTGCGTCGCGGCCCATTCAACCAGCCGACCGTCGTGTACCTTCAGCGAGGCAAGAGTGGTACGTTTGCCATCGTCGTCCGCTTTCACTACCAGCCCGGGCCTAATGTGGCCAATCCCATCTCTGACGAAGACGCGGAACGCATCGCTGGCCGCCTGCATCAATTTGCCGAAAGTCGGGCCAATCGGCCAATCTCTTGTTTGTTGTCGTCTGCAGAGTCGCGCCAGTTGCTGCTGGGAAGCGCTGCGAGATCAGCATGGTTTTCAAATAGCCATCTCAGCGAAGGGGGCGTGCCGTTGTAGCGAGGCTGGCGAGATTTGCGGGGCGGCAGGCCCTTGGGACTCCGGGAGTCGTTGGTGCATCTGGCGGGGTGCGGACGTTGCCGGCCGGTCGCAGGTTGCCGGCAACGAATACATGTCCGGCATATCGGTCCCGGAGGTCCGGAAAGGTGAATCGTCTTTCGACGAGGGTTGGCCAGAGCGTTTCGTAGATGTTCCCGATGCGTCCGCTAAACCTTTCGCGGTGCACTTGGACGTCTTAAGCCAACCCCAAGAGCTCATTCGACCTGCTCTTCGCCTAAGTTGCCGAAAAATCATCGCCGGGAGTATCTGTCACCCGAGGAGCTCAAGTACCTCGGGGAAACGCGGATGACTACGGACCGGGTCGAGATCCGAGTCGTATTTCACCCACCTCTTTGTTTCGTGGGTGGCCCCCGGGAGAAGCTCGACTAGCAAGTCGATCGCCCGATCAGGTTCGCCCTGGAGCGAGTAAAAGCAAGCCACATTATATTTGGCGAGGCGATCGTCGGGATCGATCGCCAAAGCTCGTCTCGCCCATTCCTTAGCGCGATCAAGCTCACCAAGTGCCGCAAGCCCCACAGCCCCCAAATAGGCGGGTCTTGGATTTTCCGGACGCATCATGAGCTCACGTTCGGCGCGCGCGACGCCTTCCCGCGCCGCGGTATTCATTTCCTGCTCGCGCCCGAGCGAGCGGAGAACGTTAATGAGCACAAGTAAGGCCTGGTAATCGTCAGGTTTGATGTCTGCGGCGCGCTGGAAAAGCCTGGCCGCTTCGTCCAGTTTACCCTGGGTGAAGCAAGCGCGGGCATAGAAATAATGGGCCTCAAACAGATCGGGATCGAGGGCGATGGCCTGATCGAACTCCGCCATCGCTTCCGAATGTCGCTCGCGAAGTGACAGGGCGAGGCCGAGTGAAGCGTGCGCTTCTGCGAGACCGCTCTCAAGATCCAGCGCCTTTGCGCTGGTGGCCAAAATACCGTCGATCGACACGTCAGCGTTGTAGTGAAGGAAGAGGAAGGAGTCGCAATCAGCAATTCCAGCGTAGGCCCGTGCATAAAGCGGGTCGAGTGCGACCGCCATGGCGAACATACGCTTCGCCAGAACGTAATGCGACTTTGAGTGCCAGTGCAGAAATTGCCGCCCCCTAAGGTAGTACGCATAGGCCTCGAAGTTCCCGGTAGGCACTCGACCTATGTCCTTCTTTTCTTCTGGAAGCAGCTTGACCTTCAAGTGGTCTACAATGGTATGGGTGATCTCGTCTTGAAGGGCAAAGATTTCGGTGAGATCCCAGTCGTAACGATCGGCCCAGAGATGACCACCGCCCTTACCCTCGACGAGTTGCGCGGTGACGCGCACACGAGAGCCGACCCTCCGTACGCTTCCTTCTAGGATATAGCCCACCCTGAGATCCTGGCTCACCTGCTGCACCTTCACCGGCTTATTCTTGTAGGTATATGCCGTATTGCGGGCGACAACGAACAGGCCGGAGATTTTCGACAGGTCGGTGATGATGTCCTCCGTGATCCCGTCGCTGAAATATTCTTGCTCAGGGTCACCGCTTATATTGTTGAAGGGCAGCACCGCGATGGACGGCTTCTCGATCTCCCAAGGGTCTTGGCTGCCTGTATCCGAGCCGACCGTTTTTTGAGCCACAGGAAAATCCAGAGAAATGCTATAGGCGCGCACTGGCCGGTCGATGTTCTTGAGCGCCTGTTCGCCCATGTCCTCAAATCGAAGATCGAGCCTATTGCCAACGTTATCTCGCACGGCCGCAGATACGGCGATACCGCCCGGCGCCGCAATTTTTTCGAGGCGCACAGCCACGTTGACGCCGTCCCCGAAAATGTCGTCGCTTTCAACGATTACGTCGCCAAGATTGATGCCCATGCGAAGCTCGATCCGGCTTGGCCGCGGCACATCCGCATTGCGCTCTAGCATACACCGCTGGACCGTGGCAGCGCAGGTGACTGCATTCACGACGCTTGGAAACTCCGCCAGGAATCCATCGCCGGTGAGCTTGACGATACGCCCCTCATATTCCGCGATCTTGGGGACGATTAGGTCCTTTCGGTGCGATTTCCATGCCGCATGAGTACCTGCCTCATCCCGGGCCATGAGGCGGCTGTAGGTCACTACGTCTGCGGCAAGGATGGCCGTCAGACGTCTGTGCACGGTCGGATCGTCCATGTGACCACCCAGTTTTCGTGTACTGCCACGCTCGGGGTGCCATGTCCCAGGCCAAAGGCGATTATACTCCAGCGGCTAGTGAATGTCTCTGTCAGGCGAGCCGAAAACGGTCGAACTTGCGCTTCAATCTAGCCAAGGCGCGCAACACAAATGTCGTGCGCCTCCTATAGCTCTTCGCACCTCGCACGCAGTGATAGACGCGCTGGAACGATTGAGAGTGAACTCGGTTAGGACCCGAAAAGAACAGGAATATCAACATGGACGAGACATGGGATGAATGCGTGATCGTCGCGGTTCCCAATCTGGATGGTGTCCAGATCGTGTGGTCGCCCACGTTTGCAGCTCGCCTGCTTAGCGAAAACTGGCCGAAGATGGACGGACGCACATACGCTGCTGCTTTGAACGCCTGCACAGACGCGATGCTCGGCGCCGCCCCTGCGGCGCCGGCACGAGACGCTTTCATAGCAGCGATTGAAGAGGCAAAGCTCAAGACCTTCAGCTGAGGTCACGCGGGTCCCAACCTTTGCAGAGAGCTGCGACGACATTAACATGGCGACACAGCTTGTCTTCGGCCCTCTATCATGGCTCGAGCGCTCCGATCTTGGGCCGTGGGCTCGACCTTCGCTCTCCTGGCTCCAGCCCCTCGATGATGGCGACGTCGCTCTATGCTGCCTCCTGCGCATCATTAGAGGGTCGCACTCGACGTCGCAATCACCCGTCTTCGCGGCTGCTGTAAACTCTCGAGCGAATGATCGATGTGCGCAGGCGCACCAATCGATCGGCCTTGCCAGAACAGGCGAAAGCCGAGCGGCCATAAGCCGCGCGGCTGCATCGGCAGCTTCCGAGATCTCAATCACACGTCTGCCGATCGGATCGCTGACCCTGCCATGTGCACATCACATGCAAATGGCACGGCTCCTGCAGATTGGAATCTCGCTGACTGGATCAGTCGGCTCGGACCGTGGCCTTGCCTTCCTCTACCAACCGTGTCGCCGCATCTTCGATCGTTATTCGTTCGAAGGCGAGCTCGTCGGCGATGGGGCGCAGCACGCGCTGGTCGAATTCGGTCGATCCGAGCGGCGCCGGCGACGGATAGCTGCCCACCTGATCCTTGAGGGCATTGATGTATTTCACCGTTTCCGTCTCCGTCGGGTTGAGCGAAGGCAGGATGGCTTCGCGAACCGTCGGCGACATGGGTACGCCGCGCTCGACGCCCAGGATCTTGCCGGCCTCGACATCATTGACGAAGAAGTTGATGAACTTGGCTGCCGCTTCCCCGTTTTCCGTCGACGCGCCGATGCTCCAGATCAGCGCCGGGCGATAGTAATGGCCGGAGGGGCCGCCCTTCTCGGCGCGTGGCAGCATGCCGATACCAAGCTTGCTTTTCATGATGAGCTGATAGCCGACCATCTGGTTGGAATAGGCCATGCCCATGGCCGAGTAGCCGAGCGCCAGGCAATTGGTGTCGATCGTGTTCTGGTCGAGCGTCTGGATATCGGCGCCGACGGTGCCGCCGCGCTTGCGCAGTTCCTCCCAATAGGCATACCACTCCTTCGCCTCCTCGGCACCGAAACCAAGGCCGGTATCGGTGTAGAGGCTGCTGCCACGCTGGCGGAGCCAGGCGTCGAAAACATAGGCATAGCGGGCTCCATAGGGCCCGCCCCGGACATTCTTCTTGCCGGCCGCCTTGGTCATCTCCACGGCGATGTCGGCGTATTCCGCCCAGGTGGTGTCGATCCCGGGCGGCGCGATGCCGGCTTTGGCGAAGGCATCGGCGTCATAGAACAGCGCGAAGGAATTGAGACCGAGGCCGATGCCCCAGAGCTTTCCGTCCACCGTGGTCAGCTTCAGCACGTCCTTGCCGAAGGCGTCGACGTCGAGCGCCGAAGAGATGAAGGGATCGAGCGCCATGCAGGCGCCGCGCTTGGAATAATCGGAAATCGTGCTGGGCTCGAGCTGGAAGATATCGGCAATGGCGCGGCCGGCCATCTGCGTGGCGAGCTTCGTCCAGTACCCGTCTCCGCTCAAGCTCTCACCGACGATCCTGATATCCGGGTTCTTCTCCTCGAAAAGCTTGGCGACCGCCAATGTCCGTTTCGAGCGGTCGTTCGATCCCCACCACATCGCGCGCAACTGCACGCTTTCGGCGGCAAAGCCGGAACGGGAACCGAGGGCGATACCCGTCGCCGCGCCAGCCGCGCCGACCATGAAACCACGTCTGTTGAGTAGCATGCCAGTCCTCCCCTGTGCTGCCCTGCCCGGCGCTCTCCTCCGGCGCCTGCAGGTTTCAATCAGCGCAAGAGCTTATGCAAAAATCGTCCATGCGCAATATTTCTTTTCGAGCTTGCAAATTTGCGCTGATTGCGCAATGTTTGCACCATGATCGAAAGACCCTCCCGAAAACTCCGTCAGGCCGACATTGCCGCACACGCAGGCGTTTCCGTCTCCACAGTCTCACGCGTCCTCGCGAATGAGCCCGGCATCAGCGAGGATGTTCGGGTGCAGATCCTCAAGGTCGCCAACGACCTCGGCTACCCTCTCAAAGCCAGTGCCGCGGCAGGCCCTCGCACGCTGGCGCTTATCGCAAGCAACGGCGTTACCGGCAATCTGAGCGCATTTTACCAGGGCATTGTCGATGGCCTGCGCTCCGAGGCGGCCGAGCAGGGCATGTCCTTCGACATCCGCCTCGTAAACGAGGCGAAGGCGACGCCGCAAGCCGTTGGCGGACATATGCAATCGGTCGGTGCGCAGGGGCTTTTCCTGGTCGGCATAGATCCCTGCGAGGCTCTTGCGAAATGGCTCGTGGAAAGCCGTACCCCCATCGTCCTCGTCAACGGCGTCGATCCACAATTGCGCTTCGACGGTGTCTCGCCGCCGAACTTCTTCGGCGCCTTCGCGGCGACACGGATGCTCCTGGACGCCGGCCACCGGCGTATCCTCCACCTGACCGGATCGCATCGGCATACGATCCGCGAGCGCGTGCGCGGCTTCGAAGCGGCCGTCGCCTCCGTGGATGGCGGCGATGCGCGTGTCGTCCGCCTGCCGTTCGCGAACAACTCCAGCGCCGAAGCCCATGCGGCAACGCTCGCCGCTCTTGCCGAGGACGAGGGTTTCACCGCGGCTTTCTGCATGAACGACTTCATCGCAGTGGGCGTTCTCGAGGCGGTGACCGAACTCGGCCGGCGCGTACCGGACGATTTCGCGATCATCGGTTTCGACGACCTGCCCTGCGCCGACATGGCCAATCCGCGCCTATCGACGATGCGCGTCGACCGCGCAGCGCTCGGCCGCGAAGCGGTCGCCATGATGCAGCTTCGCTTCCGCCATCCGGACGTGCCCGCCCGGCATGTCACTCACGCCGTCGTCCCGGTGCCCGGCGGCACAATTGCCACGAAAGATAATCCATGACCTATGATCCCGCCAGCGCCAACCCGCTTGCCGGAAATCCGCTCGAGACACGCGGCGACATGCAGCGCGCGCTGCTCGATCTCTTCGATCCGCTGGTCCCCTGTTTCTCCAGAGGAAATGCGCGGGTCCGTCTCGACGCCGCCGCGGCTCATTTCGACCGGGCCGCTGCCGATCTGGAAGGCTTTGCGCGGCCTCTCTGGGGCCTTGCTCCCTTTGCCGCAGGCGGCGGAAGTTTCGCGCATTGGGACCGTTATGCGGAAGGGATCGCCAACGGCACCGACCCTGAACATCCGGAATATTGGGGACAAGTGAACGGCCGGGACCAGCGCATGGTGGAGCTTGCCGCCCTCGGCTTCGCCCTGGCGCTGGCGCCGGAGAAACTGTGGGATCCGTTGAACGGGCGTGCAAGAGACAATCTCGTCTCTTATCTCCTCCATGCCCGCAAGTTCGACTACGCCGACAATAACTGGAAGTTCTTTCGCATTTTCGTCGACATCGCTCTCGATCGCCTCGGCATCGAGCACGATCGCAGCCTGACAAAGGCCTATCTCGCCGAACTGGACGGCTTTTATATCGGGGACGGCTGGTATCGCGACGGCAATGTGCGGCGCGTCGACCACTACATCGCCTTTGCCATGCACTTCTACGGGCTGATCTATGCGCGCCTCGTCGAAGACGACCATGCGAAACGGTATCGCGAGCGGGCGGTCGCCTTCGCCCAGGATTTCCGCCACTGGTTCGCCGAAGACGGAGCGACCCTCCCCTTCGGCCGTAGTCTCACCTATCGCTTCGCCTGCGCCGGCTTCTGGGCAGCACTGGCCTTTGCCGACCTCGAGGCGCTGCCCTGGGGCGAGATCAAGGGGCTCTGCCTCCGCCATCTCAGATGGTGGGCAGACAAGCCGATAGCGGATCGGGACGGCGTTCTCTCCATCGGTTACGGCTATCCGAACCTCCTGATGTCGGAAAACTACAATTCGGCCGGTTCGCCCTATTGGGCCTTCAAGGCCTTCCTGCCGCTTGGCGTCAGCGAAGACCATCCCTTCTGGACGAGCGCGGAAGAACCGCTGCGGCCACTGGCCGAACCGGTTACCCTTCGCCATCCGGGCATGGTCATGATGCCGGTCGGAGGGGACGTGGTGGCGCTTTCCTCCGGCCAGGAAAACCGCCAGATGCGTTTCGGCTCGGAGAAATATGCGAAATTCGCCTATTCGACGCGCTACGCCTTCAGCGTCGAGAGCGACGAACGGGCATTTGCCGGCGGCACCTTCGATTCGATGCTGGCATTCAGCGACGACGGCATTCATTACCGGGTGCGCGAGGCCAATGAGGTGGTGCGGCTTGTGGACGATGTGCTGTTTTCCAAATGGTCCCCCTGGCCGGACGTCGATGTCGAAACCTGGCTTGTTCCCGCTTCGCCCTGGCACGTGCGCGTGCACCGGATCACGACGCCCCGGCCCTTGCAGACTGCTGAAGGCGGCTTCGCCATTCCCCGACGGGATTTTGAGGCCGACACGCTCGCCGCCGCGGAACGGACGGCCCATGCAATCGGCGCGGAAGATTTCAGCGGGATCCGCGATCTCGGCTCGACCGTCCCGCGCGAAGGCCTGGTCCAGAAGGCGCCGCCCAACACCAATCTGACTGCCGCAAAGACATTGGTGCCGCAGTTGCGGGCCAAAATCCCCAGCGGGGAAACGATATTCGCCTGCGCCGTGCTCGCAGCCCGCAACACTTCCGCCGTCGCCGAAGACTGGTCCAACCCGCCGGCGATGCCCGATATGGAGGCGCTCGACGCGCTCAGGGCGGAAGGCTTGACCGTCAGCGCCATGCAAGCGCCCGGTTCGATGCCATGACCCTCCCGACCGTCGTCTTTGCGATGCAGCCGGAAAGGACGCGTCATGTTCTGACGCCGGAGCTTTTCGCGCGGCTCGGCGCCTTCGCCCGGATACCGGATCAGCGCCCGGTGACGGAGTTCGCCGATGAGCGGTCGCAGCGATTGCTGGCGGAGGCCGAGGTCCTGGTGACCGGCTGGGGCGCGCCGTTTATCGATGCGGCCGTCCTCGCCCGGGCGCCGCGCCTTCGCCTCATCGTCCATGCCGCCGGCACGATCAAGGGGCTCGTCGGCGAGAGCGTGTTTGATGCTGGGGTCAAGGTCAGCCACGCGGCGGAGGCCAATGCCGTGCCGGTCGCCGAGTTTACCCTCGCAGCGATTATTTTCGCGGGCAAGCAGGTGTTCCGCTTCCGCGATGTCTATGCGGCCGACCGCGGGCGCGAGCGCACCCAGATTCTTCACGGCGAAGCGATCGGAAATCATCGCCGTACCGTGGGGATCGTCGGCGCATCGCGGATCGGGCGCCGCGTGATCGAACTGCTGCGTCTCCTCGACTATCGATTGCTGCTTTATGATCCGCTGGTCAGCGACGCCGGAGCCATGGCCCTCAAGGTAGAGAAGGTCGACCTCGATGCGTTGATGGCCCGGTCCGATATCGTGTCGCTGCATGCGCCGCTGCTGCCCGAAACCCGGCACATGATCGACAACCGCCAACTCGCCCTCATGAAGGACGGCGCGACGCTGATCAACACGGCGCGCGGCGCGTTGGTGGATGAGGCGGCACTCATCGAACAGCTGCAGTCGGGCGCGATCAATGCCGTGATCGACGTTACCGACCCCGAAATCCCGGACAAAAACTCACCGCTTTACGACTTGCCGAACGTATTTCTGACGCCGCATATTGCCGGCGCCATCGGTTTGGAACGCACGCGCCTCGGGGAAATGGCGGTCGATGAAGTGGCGCGGTTTCTCGAAGGCAGTCCGCTCCTGTTCGAGGTCCACAAGCAGGATCTGGGGCGCATGGCATGAACGCTTTCGAACCGGCTCTCTGCACGGTCACCTTCCGCAAGCTACCCGCCGGCGAAATCGTCGCGCTCGCAGCGAAGGCGCGGCTCGCCGCCATCGAATGGGCGGCAGACGCCCATGTTCCTCCGGGCGACACGGCCACCGCCCGCACTGTCCGGCGCCTGTGCGAAAGCGCGGGTCTCAAGACCTCCTACGGCTCCTACGTCGCGCCGCCGCCAGACGACCTTTCCGCCCTCGAGCCCGCACTGGCAACGGCGGTCGCGCTTGGTGCCTCCAACATCCGCATCTGGCCGGGCACGCGTCAGCGCGATTCGAGGGATTACAGCGCCCATGAACGGCGCGCCGCGGCGAATGCGATCCGCGAAATGGCCGCGGTAGCCGCCCGGCATGGCGTCACGGTCTCGCTGGAATATCATCCACAGACCCTGACGGACGAGACCGGGTCGGCGCTCCGCCTGATCGAGGCGGTCGCGCACCCGAATGTCTATCTCTACTGGCAGCCGCGGCCCGGTCTCCCGCTCGATGAGGCCCTCGTGGAGATCGTTCGCATCGGCGAGCACATTTCGCATCTCCATGTCTTCGCCTGGGATGGCGACCGCAACCGCTTCCCGCTGGCATCCGCCGCCGACTACTGGCGAGCCGTGCTGGCCGCCATGCCGTCGTCGCGCTGGACCGGGCGGCGTTTTGCCATGCTTGAATTCGTGGCGGGAGACGATCCGGCGGCATTTCTGGCGGATGCGGCGACACTGAGACAAATCCTGAAGATGGAGTTCCCGCCGGGCGCCTCTGCCATTGCAGACGAACCATGACTGCTCTACCGACCACCCTCTGGTGGTCCTCGCCCGTTCGCTGCCAAGGTGGCACCAGGCAGCCGAAACCCTCAAAGTCGAAGCAGTGGCGGTGCGGCGGCGAACTGACATATGTCGGAATCGCGGCGCTATCGCCACAAGAACCCGAGGCCAACGAGCAGCAGGACATACATGGCAAGATGAAATGCCGGGTCGGCCGTTACCTGGGACCGCAGGTCAGCCCCGCGATCCCTAATGCCGGAGAGCAGGTGGTGCCATTGCAGGATCTGGTGCAGGAGTATCCCGTAGAAAAGCCGCCGATCGCCACGCCGAAAACAAAGCAGCCGATATGCCGCCGCGATCTTTGTGTTCGGGGCAAGCTCATCCCCTCCGTGATACGGCCAACCGGATCGGCGATAGAAGCGGCTCACCGTGCCCATCACCACTTTCCCGACGGCGCTCTCGTGCCCACGGCGCTTTGCTTCCGTCTTACATCTGCTCCGCCTGCGCGCCGCTGTTCGGCTTGGCTTTGGCAAGGACGGGCTTATGTCCCATCGCCATGGTCGGCCCGGCTTTGAAGCTACCTTTGCCGTCGATCGACTGGCCCTGCGACCATCGCCCAGCCACGGCGTCCTTACCGTCCTGCTGGAAGCCGAGGAAAGCGTAGCTGAACTCCAGCTGTTCCTGGTCCTGGGGGAAGCTGTTCGGGATCGGGAAGGCTCCCTGGTGACCGCCAAGCTCTTCCAGGGCTGCCAGCCATTGGTTCTGATGCATGGTGTCCCTTGCTATGAGGAAGGACAGCATGTCTTTCATGCCGGGATCGCTTGTCATTCCGTAGAGCCGCACGGCCAACACGCGACCGGTCGCTTCGGCCGCCACATTGGCGGTCATGTCGGCAGCAATATTGCCGCTGGCGTAGATGTGGGACATATCGAAGGGCACGCCATCGGAATCGACGGGCATCGCTGCCAGGCCGGAGGACAGCAGATTTTTGAGATTAATGCCGCCGAGGACTGCACCGCCCACCGGGTCCGCGGCAACTTCCTCCCTGATGCTCAGGGGTGCGCCCTCGAGGTTTAGAGCGACTGCCGTAGCCAGCATCTCGATGTGGCCAAGCTCCTCCGCGGCAGTATTCATCAGGAGGTCGCGGAACTTGGCGTCTCCCCGTGCCCCGCAAGCCTGGAAGAAATATTGCATGGCGACGCGAATCTCGCCCTCAATGCCGCCGATCGCCTGTTGCAGCGCGCGGGCAAACAAAGGGTCGGGAGTCTCGACACGTACCGGATATTGGAGTTTGCCGTCCGTAAAAAACATTGCCGCCTCCTTGCGTGAAAAGCGCCTAACAAAACTGTTTGTGCCTTGTTCCCGCAGGGACGGGGAAATCAATATCACGAATGGAGAAAGCTGCGGCTCGGGTGATCAAGCGTTGCTGCGGTGATGCTCAGGTCCAACAAATGGACAGGCCGGCGTCATCTCGCATATGTATCTCAAGCAATTCTCCAATTTGCAGCAAAGGACCGCTCTCGTTTGCTTTGCCTGCCAAGCGATCTAGCGATTTTCGAGTTTTCGTGCGGCTGAAGTACACGTCATATGGCAGTGAAGGGCCCCTGCTGGTCGCTCCCAATTTGGAACCATCCCAAAAGGAGTGGGTTAGACTTTGTCGCTCCTACTCAGCCCGAACGACGTCTAAGATCGGCCTCTATTCCCCCCCGAGCCGCTCCTTTTTTGGTAGCCCCACGCATCACTGATGGTCGCCGAGAAACATCTTGAAACGTTGCGTCTGCTCTCGAATTCGCCGCGAGCGGCGGCGGCATTGGCCGCTCTCAATTCTCAGGCGTATTAAGATAAGGACCGATTAGGCTAAGATCGGCTTCGCTCAGGCGGTCGTTTGCCGTATTGCGCTGATGCCAGTACGGATATTGCAGCCATGGCTGGCTGATCTCATCGAGCTTCGTGCGCTCTTCCTTGGTCAGTTTCAACTCTGCAGACGCGAGATTGTCGCGGAACTGCTCCTCGGTGCGGCCACCGATGATGACCGACGTAACGCCTTTGCGGCCGATCAACCATGCCAGCGCCACCTGTGCGGCGGAGACACCGCGACCTTCGGCGATGTCAACCAGCGTGTCGACGATGTTCCAGAGCCGGTTTTCGTCGCGGATCGGCGGTTCGGTCCAGCCGGCGAACTGGCGCGTCCCCTGGGGTGTGGCCTGGCTACGGCGATGCTTGCCGGACAAAAGTCCCCCGGCGATTGGGCTCCAGACGAGAATGCCGAGACCCTGGTCGATGCTGACCGGGATCAGTTCGTTTTCTGCGTCGCGGCTTTCCAGCGTGTAGTGGATCTGCTGGCTGACGAAGCGCTGGTAGTGGCCGCGCTCGGAGACGCCAAGGGCCTTCATGATATGCCAGCCAGAGAAGTTGGAGCAGCCGAAATAACGCACCTTGCCCTGGCGCACCAGCGTGTCGAGTGCCTCCATGGTCTCTCCGAGAGGGGTCAATCCGTCCCATTCATGCACCTGATAGAGATCAATGACGTCGGTCTTGATGCGTTCCAGGCTAGCCTCGCAAGCAGCAATCAAATGCTGACGCGACAGGCCGCGGTCGTTTGGTCCGTCTCCCATCGGGAATCGCGCTTTGGTAGCGATTAGCATGCCCTTTTTGCGCGGACCACCGAGGATCTCACCCAGTATTTCCTCGCAAAGTCCATCGGAATATGCATCGGCGGTGTCGATGAGGTTGACGCCGGCATCAATGCAGAGATCAACGAGACGACGAGCCTCTTTAACGCCGAGGTCGCCGACGGTCTTCGCCCAGCCGACGCCGCCGAACGTCATGGTGCCCATGGTGATGGTGGAAACTTTCAGGCCCGATCGGCCTAGCAGTCGGTATTCCATCTTAAGTTCTCCTTTGGACGGGGTGTTTCTCAATCCGTCAAACTGCTCGACACAATACGGTGCATTTTCCAGCGGAAAGAACCGCCGGAAAAAGCACGAGGTTCAATTCTGCTCCATCACCTTGCGCCAGAGGTCAATGCCACCCTCCCCCGCATCGGAGCCGATCTCCGTCTGTGGTAACGACCGGCCCGCAGTCCACGCGTTGCGCCGCGGGGTCATTTTCGCCGAAGACGCGCATTGGCCATCAGTGAAGCCGGCTACGGCACCGCGGCAGTCAGAGAAGGTGCATTTCTGGTGAGTATCCGTTCCCTGACAAGAACCATGATGAAAATGCTTCCCAGGCAGTAAACGCCCATGCCGGCGATTTGCAATGGATAAGGTACCCCGACATCGATCAGGAACCCCGTCAGGCCTGGTCCCATGGCGGTAGCAAAGACAATGAGAGCCACAATGATAGCGCGGATGCCGCCGAGATGTTCCAGACCATACATCTCTGGCCACAGCGCTCCGAAAAGCGTCGATGACGCACCGAGCGAAGCGCCGAGCAGCGTCATGAAGGCGAAAGCGCTCCACTGCGCATCGACAAATGCCAGCATGAAGCACGCAGCGGCGAGTGGCAACAAATAGTACGGCAGGATTTGCACGGCGCTGAACCTGTCGATCAAATAGCCCGAGAGCAGCGACGAGAGCACCGTCATCGTCGATGAAACGATGAAAGCCCTGGCGAATACCTCAAGCGACCAGCCGCGAAGTTCAACGAGGTAGACCTGATGGAAAAAGATGGTTGTAGCGATGAAGCCGGGCGCAAGGACGCCCGCAAGCGCCATCCAAAACACAGGATCGCGCAGCACTTCCTTGCGTGTCCAATCTCTCGCAGCCGAACGTCGTTCAGGGCCATCGCTTAGGCTCGGGGTACGCTCGACCCGCAAAAGCAGATAGATCGCTGGCAGACCGACGATCAGAATGAAGACGGCGGACATGAACCATGTGGCCCGCCAGCCGATGAGTGGCGCAACCGCCACGAAAGCAAGCGGAAACAGTGCTTCGCCGGCTTGATTGCCGAGGCTTGCCAGGGACACCGCCCTTCCGCGTTGCGCCGAGAACCAGCGCCCCATCGCAGTTATCGCATTGTGCGTCATCATGCCTTGGCCGAATAGACGCAGCAGATAGATCGTCATGAACAGCCAGAACCAGTGCGACGCAAACCCCATCGCGACCGTCGCCACGGCAAGCATGGGAAGGGTGAGCAGGAGAACCGTACGCGCGCTTGCGTGGTCGACGACCCGGCCAAGCTGCGGCAGAGTAATTGCACTCAGCAGAGTCGCGCCCATGTAGATTGTGCCGAAGGCACCGTGGCTCAGGTCGAATTCTCGGCGGATGTCGCCGGCGGACAGCGATATGAAGAACGTCTGCCCAAAGGAGGAAAAGAAGCATAACAGGAACCCACCTGCCAGCCATCGGCTGTTTTTAACCAGAAACGTTGTGAATGGCATGTGGGTCCCGTTTGCCAGCTTGCTCAGTGCGCCGTCGGTGCGACGCCCTCACCTTTATCATGTACAGCGACGCGGTCGAGCATCCGGACTCTTGCCGCGTTGACACCGATGAGCTCCATGGGGGCAATGTTTTTGATCGCGATCTTGTCCAGCGCACCAACGGCCGTGATAGTCTCACCGACGTCGATGATGACCTTTTCCAGCGGTTCGGCGAAATCGAAGGCCGCGATGAAGGCTTCGGTCGAGGCGAAGAATATCTCGCCATCGACATGATAGGTGCGCACCTTGCCGCCTAGTCACCCCGGCCGTCAACCGCCACGGAGTACAGCCCCTCTCACCATAGATGACTGGAACTTCCATCCCTTGATAATAAGGGACGGCATGTCGAACTGATCATGCCGCCGTTGCTCACAAAGGGCCTGAGATCGGTCTCCGACTTCTTTTGAAGCCGCTCGAACTGTTGGCCGGCCAGCACGCCGCCGAGCGCCCAAACGCAGGCGCGTGCGGTCGGCACCAGCGCATCGATCGATGTGAAGCGGACCTTTCCGTTGCGATGGACGACCTCCGCCCCCGTAAACCCGCTTCACTGCAGAATTCTTGCAACCGTCCCGTGTCGCCGAGACTAAAGGGCGCGCGGAATGTATCTCCCACCTCTTTCCCGAATAGATGACCGAACGACAGGCGCGAAGGCGCCGTACCCCGGCGAATTCTCAACTGCATCGCATGCGGCAACCGCCAGCCGCCCCCGCTCTTATAACTCGCATCATCTCGATGAGCGGCCTTCGGCCTGTCCTCAAAGAACATGAAACCGAACTGGCTGACGACGACGTCCAGGCCGTTGTCCGGCAAGGACAGCGCCTCGGCCTTTCCTTCCAGGGTGCCCGTGTGATCACTGCTGTACGGCGGAGACCAGTTCCCGTCGTGTGAACGTCGTCATGGCGCTTAGGGTGTCTTTTCGCCCTACCCGTTGGTCGGCGTTTTCGTCACATTAGGTTTGTGCGGGGCTAGTGCATACTGTGGCCATTTCGCTCGGCGTAGCGGCAATCTTTCAGTCGTCGCAGTTGGCCTTTGACGGTTTGAAGTCTGTGGGAGCTGCCTACCTGATCTACTGCATACAAATTTTCCGCGCTAAGTCAGAGCACCTCAACCCAATCCTGGCGGCAGAAGCAGTGGCAGGAGGATGGATGCGACGAAAGGTAGAGCGGCCAACGGCAGGCCGCGCACCGTTTCGATCAGACCGACAGAAAGAAGCCGTGGAATACAGAAAGAAGCCGTGGAATGGGGAGTACCGAACGGCGCCCCAGCGCCAGGAAAATTGCAAACGGAAATATAAGCCCAAGCGACAGCAGCGCTAGAAGCAGGGTGACCGGCAGCCCCCCCAGTTAAACGTCGATACTGGAGCCATGGGCGAGCGGGAGATCGCGCAGAGCATCTCGGAACATATTTAAGCCGCGTCGATGTACTCGGCAACTCCCCTTCCTAGCGAAGCCAAACGGGCATCACGTCGGAGTATGCAGCGCCGGCTTCAGAATAGTTGAAGCCCGGGTCTTGCGGTCCGGCTGAGTCAATTCGCAAAAAGGTATTCTGATGCAACACTAAGCATACACCGCAATCCTCCTCCACCAAGAGAAGAGGATCTAAGCACAACGCGGGAAGATGGCTGCAGCAAAGACATGATCCAAAAGTCGTAGAGAGACAACGAAAATAAGGGGATTGACGAATCATGATACTACCTACACTCAGGGTTGCGGTAGCGCCCTGCGGCTTCACGCCTCAGGTGTCGGTACTGCGTGGCCATTTCGCTGCCATTTCAGGCGCTGTCTGAATGCTCCCGACTTATCTCGCCCCGGAGCCTGTCCAGCTCGATAAAGTGATCGGCTTCGCGGCGCAGCGCGTCTGAAATCATCGGCGGCCGTGTTGCCATGGTCGACACGACCGAGACCTTGCACCCCTTGCGTTGCAATGCCGCGACTAGGTTCGTGAAGTTGCCATCGCCTGAGAAGATCACGAGATGATCGGCCGTCTCCGATATCTCAATGGCGTCGATCGCTAGCTCCACATCCATGTTGCCCTTGACCTTGCGACGTCCGAGCGAGTCGGTGATTTCTTTGACGGGTTTGGTCACCACCTGGTATCCGTTATAGTCGAGCCAGTCGATCAGCGGCCGGATTGTAGCCGTTTCCTGGTCCTCCACCAGCGCGGAATAGTAATTGGCACGAAGCAGATAGGCGCGCTTCCGGAAAGCTTGGAGCAGCTTGCGATAATCTATGTCGAAGCCGAGCGCCTTCGAGGCGGCAAAGAGATTGGCGCCGTCTATTAGGAGCGCGATCTTCTCCCGCTGATCGAACATGGCCGCTCTCTCCCGCCGCAGGGCTCCGGACCGGAACCAATCAGCTTGCGCGACGGTACCGTCGCCTCAGGAGCATTATACGTGAAGCATGCACCGCTTGCGCATAGTCCGTTCGGCGCATCCTTCCTCTCGGGCCTTCAAGGACAAACCCTCGCAAAGAAATTTTGCTGGCCGGCCTTGTCAGTCCAGTGCCAATTATGCGCGACCCAGCCTCGACCGTGGCGCCGCCGAGCGGAGGGCGGGAACCTACGTTGCGTCTTTCAATGCTGCCGTGTGGCGGCAGGATTGTCCGACAACTCGAACGCCCCGTTGGCGCGCACGTCGCTGCACGGCAAGGACGCCTGGGCGCGGGCGGCGACGACTGACGCTCTGCGATTTTAGCACTTGGGATTCCGGACAGTACAGCGTGGAAATCACGTGCAGCACGTTGGGACCGCTTGCCATTACCAGGGCCACTCGTATTTCAGGAATAGAAGAGCGTCATCAGGGCCGGAGCCGGCAGGTCATGCCGTTTTCCAGGGGTTACCGACAGAGGTACGTGCCGAAAATTCCCTTCACGGAACTAGTTCCGGCCTTGTCTCTACGTGCACTCTGCTCCGCTGAAGCCTGCAACTGCGGGGCCGCCGCTTGCGGGCGACCAGCCGTCCGCGCCGGCCTGGTGAACGGCATCACCCAGACGATCATCAAGCCGACGGCGCCGGGAGTACCCGACATCTACCAGGGCAGTGAAGGCCTCGACCTTAGCCTCGTGGACCCGGACAACCGTCGTGAGCCGGACTTCGAGATGCTGCAGCAACGGCTGACGGAGAAGAGAAAGCACGCCTGCGCCGCCGAGGAGGATTGGCAGGCGGCTGGCTGAAACAGCATGTCATCGCTACCCTGCTGCGTGTTCGCCAGGAGGCACCGACATTGTTTCGCCGGGGGGAAGTATCTGCCGCTCAGGGCATCGGGCAAGCACGGCGACAACGTCATCGCCTTTGCCCGTGCCGACATGGACGACACCTTCATCGTCATCGCCCCGCGGCTCGTGTTAAGCGCGCTGCATGCAGGCCTGGCTCCGTTTAAGTCCGAGCGCTGGGCGGAAACGGCGATAACTCTGCCCGAAAGGCTGGGACACCGCCGCTATCGCGATGTATGCACCGGCACTCTTTTCGAAGTTGATAGTAGCCTCGATGTGAACCGGGCTCTCAACGGGTGGCACTTCGCTCTGCTGCGGCAGGATCGATAGCTGCCCGCCGCCGGTCTGGATGGCGCGCACAAGCCCGAAGCTTCGCCAATGTCGGCCAGCCAAACGAGGTCCTTAGCCCTGAGCAAGCGACACCTATGTCCAACTCGTCATTCTTTGAGGTTACCGCTGGATAAGCCTTCAGCTTGGAGCGACTGTTGACGACGACGCCGTCAACTCCGCCGTCTCCTCGGCCCATGCCGAACGAGTCAAACTTCGCCTTTTCGACTGAGTTTTTTGTATCGTTTACTTTGACAACATGTCGTCGCCAGCGACATATCAGGACTATAGGACTAAGTCTGCCAAGCGCTTCAGCATTTTTGCTCGGGGCACTTGGCGAGCGGGTCTCTAGCCACGGCTGTGAGCGCCTACGGTGGCGGCACAGGGCTTCAAGCGGGATGATGCAGGACGCTGAGGCCGCCATCCACCGTCAGGCAGGTCGCGTTCATGAAAGGGCACTCGTCGGAGATCATGAAGACGGCGGCGCGGGCGATCTCTTCTGCCGTCGCGATGCGGCCGCTCGGATGGAGCTTCATGGTTGCCGCCTCGGCTGCTGCCGGGTCCGGGAAACTGTTCCAGTAGTCGTAAGCCTTCTGGGTCAACACATAGCCCGGCGCCAGCGCATTCACGCGAATGCCCTTTGGGGCATATTCGATGCCGAGCGCCTTCGTCATGCCGAGCAGCGCGTGCTTTGCGACGGGGTAGGGAAAGGTGTGCGGAATGATGGTGAAGGAATGAGTGGAAGCGATGTTGAGGATCGCCCCGCCGCCCTGTTCGATCAGGCCAGGCAGCACCGCCTTGCAGCAGTTCCAGGCACCACGGAGGTTGATGTCGAAACAGCGCTGCCAGTCGGCATCGCTCATCTCCAGCGGCTCCGAGAAGACGTTGACCCCGGCATTGTTGACGAGCGCATTGATCGGACCGATCGATGAAGCGGCTGCCGACACCACCGCCTCGATCGCATCGGCGTCCGTAATGTCGGCTTCGGCGTAGGCAAGCGCCCGCCCCTCCCGCTGCAGCCGCTTCGCCTCCATTTCAAGCAGGGGACCGTCTCGGTCGACGAGGAAGAGTGCCGCCCCCTCCGACAGGAACATTTCGGCAATCGCAAGGCCGATGCCCTGCGCCGCACCGGTCACCATGATCCGCTTGCCTTTAAGCCGGTCACTCATCCCTGCCTCCTTTCGGTCCGCGCATAGTCTTCACCACTCGGCAACACTGCCGTCCGAATGGCGCCAGATCGGATTGCGCCAGCGATGCCCCTCCTTCGCGCGTTCGATCACATAGGCCTCGTCCACCTCGATGCCGAGACCGGGCCCCTGCGGAATGGAAACGAAGCCGTCTTCGTAAGCGAAGACCTCCTTGTTGGAGATGTAGTCGAGGATGTCGTTCGCCTCGTTGTAGTGGATGCCGAGGCTCTGCTCCTGGATGAAGGCGTTATAGCTGACGGCATCGACCTGCAGGCAGGCGGCAAGCGCAATCGGCCCGAGAGGGCAGTGCGGCGCCAGAGCCACGTCGTACGCCTCGGCCATGGCGGCGATCTTGCGACATTCGGTGATCCCGCCGGCATGGGAAAGATCCGGCTGGATGATGTCGACGAAGCCGTCGGAGAGAACCGATTTGAAGTCCCAGCGCGAATAAAGCCTTTCGCCGAGTGCGATCGGCGTCGAGCAATGATTGGCGATTTCCCTCAGGGCTTCGCGGTTCTCGGAAAGCACGGGCTCCTCGATGAACATCAGCTTGAACTGCTCCAGCTCCTTGGCGAGTACCTTCGCCATCGGACGGTGGACCCGCCCATGGAAATCGACGCCAATACCGATATGGGGGCCGATCGCAACGCGGATCAGCCCTATCGTCTCTACCGCCTTGTCGATCTTCTCGTTGGTGTCGACGATCTGCATCTCCTCGCAGCCGTTGAGCTTGATCGCCTTGAAGCCGCGGGCGACCACCTCGCGCGCATTGTTCGCGACATCGCTCGGGCGGTCGCCGCCGATCCAGGAATAGACCTTGATCCTGTCGCGGCACTGGCCGCCGAGCAGAGAGTGGACGGGCTGACCGAGCGCCTTGCCCTTGATGTCCCAAAGCGCCTGGTCGATGCCGGCAAGCGCACTCATATGGATGGCGCCGCCGCGGTAGAAGCCGCCGCGATAAAGGACGTTCCAATGGTCCTCGATCAGGAAGGGGTCCTTGCCCACGAGATAGTCCGAAAGCTCGTGAACGGCAGCTTCGACCGTCAGGGCGCGCCCCTCGACCACGGGCTCTCCCCACCCCACGACACCCTCATCGGTTTCGATCTTGAGAAACAGCCAGCGCGGCGGAACGATATAGGTGGTCAGCTTCGTGATTTTCATGAAATGCGTCCAATCTGAATAGGAATATGGCGATCCGAACGGCGTCTATGTTGGCGGTCAGCCCTGCGGCGAACGCCGCTCGACGGCGACGGCAAGATCACGTGCGGCGAGGTCCAGCAACTGATACGAACAGTTGCGCGCTGCCGCCGTGTCGCGCATCCGCAGCGCTTCGACCAACTGCCTGTGGATTTCCACGGCGTCGCCGCAAGTGTCCGCCGCTTCGTTCGAGGCTTGCAAAGAGAATTTGAGGCCGGCCTGGATGATGCTCGCCAGCTGCTGGAACACCTGATTGTGGCTCGCCTTCAAGAGCGATTCGTGGAAGGCGACGTCCGCCGCCGTGAACTTCACGATGTCGCCGTCGGCGTCCCTCATCTGCTGCCAGGCCCGCTCGATCGCGGCGATTTCCTGCACCGTCGCGCGCGCAGCAGCCAGTTCCGCCGCAACCGGCTCGATCGCACGGCGCGCTTCCAGAATACAGTTCAGAAGATCGAACTGAAAAATCCGGTCGCCGATCCACTCCAGGACCTGTTGGTCGAGAATGTTCCACTCATCCTTGCTGCAGACGACGGTGCCGACGCGCGAACGCCCGCGCACGAGGCCCTTCGATTCGAGAATCTTCAGCGATTCCCGAATCACCGTGCGGCTGACGCCGTAGCGCTCGCACAGGTCGTTCTCCCGCGGCAGGAAACTGCCTGCCGGATAGTCGTCGCCGCAGATCTCGGCGGCGATCGCCCGCGTCACATCCTTCTGGACACGGGGCCGGCGGGAAGGCGCGCCGCTCGGTTCCATCGATTGATCCTGTTGTCCTTGCACCGAAATCTCCATGCGCGGGCCGCTGTTTTCCTGGGACTTGAAGCGATGCTTATCGCAATTGAGCCGAAGTGACGACCCTTCGCGCAGCACGCATTATCAGACACGCGATTATCATTCATCATACACATCCAATTGACAAGTCTGATCTTTCCATCATACACAAATGCGGCTGCTGGGAGCAGTTCGAACAGGGAGAGAAATCATGCGCTTTATCAAAGCCGTCGCTTTGGCCGGCACCGTCGCGATTCTTGCTGCAACATCCGCCTTCGCCGCCGATGTGAAGATCGGCTTCATCGTCAAGCAGCCGGAGGAGCCGTGGTTCCAGGACGAATGGAAATTCGCCGACGAAGCGGCCAAGGAAAAGGGCTTCACGCTCGTCAAGATCGGCGCCCAGGATGGCGAAAAGGTTCAGTCGGCCATCGACAATCTCGGCGCCCAGGGCGCGCAGGGCTTCATCGTCTGCACCCCGGACGTGAAGCTCGGCCCCGGCATCGTCGCCAAGGCGGCCGCCAACGACCTCAAGTTGATGACGGTCGACGATCGGCTGGTCAACGCCGACGGCAGCCCGATCGAGGACGTTCCGCATATGGGCATCTCCGCCACCAAGATCGGCGAGGCCGTGGGCGAGGCGATCGTCGCGGAGATCAAGAAGCGCGGCTGGGACATGAAGGAAGTCGGCGCGATCCGCGTTTCCTACGATCAGCTCCCGACCGCCGTGGACCGGGTTGACGGCGCGCTCTCCGTTCTGAAGGCGAACGGCTTCCCCGAAGCCAACATCTTCGACGCGCCGCAGGCAAAGACGGACACCGAAGCCGCTCTCAATGCCGCGACAGTCGTTCTCAACAAGAATGCGGGGATCAAGAAGTGGATCGCCGTCGGCCTCAACGACGAAGCCGTGCTCGGTGCAGTGCGTGCCACCGAGACGGTCGGCATTCCCGCGGACAGCATGATCGGCATCGGCATCGGCGGCGCGGACTCCGCGATCAACGAGTTCAAGAAGCCTTCCGCGACGGGCTTCTACGGCACCGTCATCATCTCGCCGAAACGCCACGGCTACGAGACGGCCCTCAACATGTACGAGTGGATCGCCAACGGCAAGGAACCGGAAAAGCTGATCCTGACCGCCGGCCAGCTCGCGCTGCGCGACAACTATGAGGCCGTCCGCAAGGAACTCGGCATCGAGTGAGCCCTGCCCCGACTGAAACGAGCCCGGCGTCGCCAAGCGCCGGGCGTCCTTCCCGGAGCGCTGCAATGCAGGACTTTCTGGAATTCCAATCGATTTCAAAAGGCTATCCCGGCGTCCAGGCGCTGTCGGAAGTCTCCTTCTCTGTACGCAAGGGCGCGGTTCACGGGCTGATGGGAGAAAACGGAGCCGGGAAGTCCACCTTGATACGGGTGCTCTCCGGAGACCAGGCCGCCGATACCGGCGATATCCGCATCGACGGCGAGCCGCAGCACTATCGTTCCGTACGCGATGCCTTCAACGCGGGCGTCATCGTCATCCATCAGGAACTGCAGCTCGTACCGGAGCTGACGGTCGCCGAAAACCTCTGGCTCGGCCGTTTCCCCGGCAATGCCGGCGTCATAGACCGTCGGCAATTGGTTCGCGTCGTCTCCGACAGGCTTAGAGAAATCGGTATCGACGTCCATCCCGAGGCGAAGGTCGCGTCCCTGTCGATCGGCGAGCGGCAGATGGTCGAGATAGCCAAAGCGGTGATGACCGACGCTCGCGTGATTGCCTTGGACGAGCCCACCTCTTCGCTCTCCTCGCGAGAAAGCGAAATCCTCTTCGCCCTGATCGAAAGATTGCGGTCGAACGGCACGGTCATCCTCTATGTCTCGCATCGGCTGGACGAGATCTTCCGCCTGTGCGACAGCCTGACCGTGCTGAGAGATGGCCGGCTCGCAGCCCATCATCCGGACATCTCGAAAGTCGGCCGCGAGCAGATCATCGCCGAGATGGTCGGGCGCGAAATTTCGAACATCTGGGGTTGGCGCGCCCGGACGCTCGGAGCTGCGAGGCTTTCGGTCGAAGGCGTTTCCGGCACCACCCTGCCCCAACCGATCAGCTTTGCCGTCCGCGCCGGCGAGATTCTCGGCTTCTTCGGCCTGATCGGCGCGGGCCGCAGCGAAATGGCCCGTCTGGTCTATGGCGCCGATCGCCGGTGGCAGGGCAAGGTCCTGGTGGACGGCGCCGCCGTACCGGCGGACAGCCCGCGGCTGTCGATCCGTGCCGGCGTCGTTCTGTGCCCGGAAGACAGGAAGTCCGATGGCATCGTGCACGGGCGCTCGATCGAGGAGAACATGGCGATCTCCTCCCGCCGTCATTTCTCGCCCTTCGGAATTGTGGACAAGCGAAAGGAGGCGGACCTTGCCGAGCGTTTCATCGCCAAGCTGCGGGTGCGCACGCCCTCGCGCCACCAGGACATCGTCAACCTTTCCGGCGGAAACCAGCAGAAGGTGATCCTTGGCCGCTGGCTGTCGGAAGAAGGCGTCAAGGTGCTTCTGATCGACGAGCCGACCCGCGGCATCGATGTCGGCGCGAAATCGGAAATATACGAAATTCTTTACGAGCTTGCGGCTCAAGGCATGGCGATCGTCGTCATTTCGAGCGAACTGCCCGAGGTCATGGGGATTGCGGACCGCATTCTCGTGATGTGCGAGGGTCGGATCGTGGCCGAAATCGACCGGAGCGATTTCGACGAACACCGGATACTCGCAGCAGCACTTCCGGATGCCTCAGCCACGACGGCCACCCTTCCCGAACAGGTAAGCTGACCATGACGACTTCCTTGAAAAAAATTCTTCTCGGCGAACAGGGCCTGCTGGTGATCTTTGCCGCCGCCTTCGTGGTGGTGTCTCTGACGGTTCCGAATTTCCTCACCGAACGCAACATGCTCGGCTTGCTGCAATCGGTGGTGACCATCGGCGTCGTCGCCTGCACCATGATGTTCTGCCTGGCATCGCGCGACTTCGATCTTTCGGTCGGCTCTACCGTAGCCTTCTCGGGAATGGTTGCCGTAATGGCGTCGAACGCGACGGGCTCGATCGTGCTCGGCCTTCTGGCGGCTCTTGCCTGCGGTGGGATCGTTGGTCTCGCGAACGGCATCGTGATCGCCCGTTTCCGCATCAATGCGCTCATAACGACGCTGGCGACGATGCAGATCGTACGCGGCTTTGCCTTGATTGCATCGGACGGCCGTGCCGTCGGGATCAATGATCCGGCATTCTACCAGCTCTCTCTGTCGAAGTTCCTGACGGTACCCACGCCGATCTGGGTGATGGCCCTCTTCTTCATCGTGTTCGGTTTCCTGCTCAACCGTACCGTCTTCGGCAAGAACACCCTTGCGATCGGCGGCAACCCGGAAGCCTCGCGGCTGGCCGGCGTCGACGTCGCGCGAATGCGCATCTGGATCTTCGCCCTGCAGGGGCTGGTATGTGCGGTAGCAGGGGTCCTGCTCGCCTCGCGCATCACTTCGGGTCAGCCGAATGCGGCCACCGGGCTCGAACTCTCGGTGATTTCCGCCTGCGTTCTCGGCGGCGTCTCGCTTGCCGGCGGCCGGGCGACCATGACGGGGGTCGTCGTCGGCGTTCTGATCATGGGTATTGCCGAGAATGTCATGAACCTGCTCAACATCCAGGCCTTCTACCAGTATGTGGTGCGTGGTCTCATCCTGCTGATTGCGGTCCTCCTCGACAATATGCGCTCTGTCGCCGGCAGGCCGCGAGGGTAATTTCCGGCACGAAGGACGCAGGTTCCTCGTTCTCAATCCTTATTCCTCTGCCTGTTACAGAAATCATGCCAGCCCAAACCCTTGGGCTGGCTTTACGCGTTTCGCCGCGGGCGTATCCATATGTGAAATATATTTCACATAGCGAAATATATTGACACGCATCCTTTCCTAGCGTTACCTGCCTCTACCGGACTTCGAGGAGGAAGAACGGAATTCACGAACACAGCGGCCGCCTTTGGCGCGCCGACGCGCTTTTTGGGAGGGGCTTCGGCCTCGAGGAGGACTCTTGCGCAATTTTCTCAGCACGACCGCGATGGCGGTCCTCGCAACCACGCTTCTTGCCGGCACGGCCGCCGCCGCGACGGAAAACCCGTTCCGCTGCAAGCCGGGCGAAAAATACGTCATGAACGTGATGGTGTCCGGCGTCGAATACTGGTTCCCGGTCTACGAGATGTTCAAGCAGGCCGGCCAGCAGTTCGGCTGCGAGACGGAATACACCGGAACGCCGGAATATGACGTCAACAAGCAGATCGCCAGCTTCGATCAAGCCTTGGCGCAGAGCCCGGCCGGCATTCTGGTTCACCCGATGAATTCGGATCCGTTTATCGAGCCTATCAATCGGGCGACCGACCAGGGCACGGCGGTCGTGACCTTCGCCGCGGATTCTCCCCTGTCGAAGCGCGTTTCCTACATCACCTCCGACAACACACGCGAAGGCATCTACGCCGCCGACAAGATCGCCGAAAAGCTCGGGGGCAAGGGTGAATATGCGGTGCTCGAAAATCCCGGCCAGGACAATCACGACAAGCGCATCGCAGCCTTCATCGCCCGCATGGAGGAGAAATGGCCCGACATGAAGCTCGTGGGGCGGGCCGCTTCCAACCAGGACCCTAACAAAGCCTATCAGGGGCTCACGAGCCTCATCCAGGCCAACCCTAATCTCGGCGCCGTGTTCATGCCCGAGGCAAATTCGGCAATCGGCGCGGCGCAGGCGAACAAGGAAACGGGCGGCAAAGTCCTCGTCATGTGCGCCGACGTCAACGCCAATATTCTCGACATGATCAAGGCGGGCGAGGTCTTCGGCTCGATCAACCCCAATCAGGGCATGCAGGGCTATATGGGCTTCCTGCTGCTCTGGCTCGCCAAGCACCCGGAGCTCATCGACCCGATGAACGACGCCAAGCGATCCGGCTTCAATCCGATGAGCATCCCGGTCGTCGACAACGGCCTCTCGATCGTCACGGCCGATAACGCCGACGATTTCTACTGGGACAAGTACCTGAAACGCCGCGGTACCAAGGGCATCGAGGAATAAGATCGCATGGGCGGCCGCCCGGATCCTTGCTCCGGGCGGCCGACGAGGCGGGAGGGGAAAATCGCGATGACGTCAGAGACCGTGCTGGAGATCCGCAATGTCAGCAAGCATTTCGGCGCCGTGAAGGCGTTGACAGGCGTAGACTTTCGGCTCGAACGAGGCGAAGTTCACGCGCTTTGCGGCGAGAACGGCGCCGGCAAGTCGACACTGATGAACGTCATTGCCGGCGTGCTGCACCCGTCGGAAGGGGAAGTCCTCATCGAAGGCGCACCCGTGAAGATTGCCTCGCCCGCGGTCGCACAGTCGCTCGGCATCGGCCTTGTGCATCAGGAGATCGCGCTTTGCCCCGACACGACAATCGCCGAAAACATGTTCATGGCGGCGACGAACCGCCGACGTTCGGCTCTGATGAACTACGCCCAGCTGGAGCGTGACGCGCAGGCCGTGATGAATCGTCTGGCCCCGATCGACGTCAGCCAGAAGGTCGGCGACCTGCCGATCTCCAGTCAGCAGCTCGTCGAGATTGCCAAGGCGCTGACGCTCGATTGCCGCGTGCTTATCTTTGACGAGCCGACGGCGGCGCTGACAGAGACCGAAGCGCAGGTGCTCTTTGGCATCATCCGCGATCTCAAGGCGCGCGGCATCTCGATCATCTATATCAGCCACCGCATGGCAGAGGTGTTCGATCTCTGCGACCGGGTGACCGTCTTCCGCGACGGGCGCTATGTCGCGACGGAAAAGATAGCGGACGTCACTCCTGACGATGTCGTCCGACTGATGGTCGGCCGCGAGATCAGCCAGCTTTATCCGGACAAGCCGCATCCCTCCGAACGCCTGGGCGAACCGATTCTTTCAGTCCGCGATCTCGGCGATGACGCACGCTTCCGCAACGTCAGCTTCGTGCTCCGCCACGGCGAAATTCTCGGCGTCGGTGGCCTGATCGGCTCCGGACGGACGGAAATTGCCGAGGGCATCTGCGCACTGCGACCGGTGACGCAAGGCGAAATCCGGCTGCATGACCAGGTGCTTCGTCTGCGGCGCTATTCCGACGCGGCGAAAGCCGGCGTCGTCTATCTTTCGGAGGACAGGAAAGGATCGGGCGTTTTCCTCGATCTCTCGATCGCCCAGAACATTGCCGCACTCGATCTGAAGGCATTGACATCTCTTGGCCTGCTCGACTCCCGCAAGGAAAGAGTGCTCGCCGAGGACCTGACCCGCAGGCTTGGCGTCCGGATGGGCGGCGTCGACATGCCGGTCTCCTCGCTATCGGGCGGCAACCAGCAGAAGGTGGCGATCGCCAAGCAGCTGGCCGTCGATCCAAAGGTGATCCTGATGGACGAGCCGACGCGCGGCATCGATGTCGGCGCCAAATCGGAAATCCACCGCCTGCTGCGCGAGCTTGCCCATGCCGGCATCGGCATTCTGGTCATCTCGTCCGAACTGCCGGAGCTGATCGGCCTTTGCGACCGCGTCCTGGTGGTGCGCGAAGGAGGGATCGCAGGCGAGGTATCGGGCGGCGAAATGACCGAGGAGGCGATCATGCGGCTTGCATCCGGCATCGGGTCGGCAAGCGAAACCAACTTGAAGGCATCCGGGCATGCTGCCTGAAGAAGCGGGAGACAGGACTATGGCAGTCGATACATTGGCGGTCGCAGGAAAAACGCGCAGGCCGGCATGGAAGCGGATCGGCACGATGCGCGAGGCCGGACTGATTGCGATCATCCTTTCGCTCTCGGTGATCATGAGCTTCGCCTCGCCGCATTTCCTGACGCTTGGCAATTTCCGGGCAATGCTCATGTCCTTCTCGGTCGAGGGCATCGTCGTCGTCGGCATGACGATCCTGCTGATCGTCGGCGGCATCGATCTTTCGGTCGGCTCCGTCGTCTGCTTCTCGATGGTGCTCTCCGGCTCGCTCTTCCTGATCGGCGTCGATCCCTGGACGGCATCGCTCGTCGGGATTGCCGCCAGTGCCGCCATCGGCTGCATCATGGGCTTCTTCGTCACCGTGGTGGGGCTCAACCACTTCATCACGTCGCTTGCAGCCATGGTCATCGTTCGCGGTCTCTGCCTCGTCATCACCAAGGGCACGCCGCTTTCGCTCTTCACCTTGCCGCCGGCATTCAAGGCGGTCGGCCAGGGTACCTTCTTCGGGGTTCCCTATGTGATCCTGATCTTCATCGCCGTCGTCGCCGCCTTCGATTTCCTGCTGCGCCGGGCAACCGCCTTCCGCAAGGTCTTCTACACCGGCAGCAACGAGAAGGCCGCGCTCTATTCCGGCATCAAGACGAAGGAGGTCAAATTCTGGGTGACGGTGCTTTGCGCGACGCTTTCCGGCGTGGCGGGGACGATCTACATGTCACGCTTCGGCGCGGCGACGCCGACCTTCGGGGTGGGCATGGAGCTCAACATCATCGCCGCGGCGGTGATCGGCGGCGCCTCGCTGAACGGCGGCTCGGGCACGATCCTCGGTGCCATCCTCGGCATCGCCCTGCTCTCCGTCGTCACCAGCTCGCTGATCCTGCTCAACGTTTCGGTGTACTGGCAGGACATGATCAAGGGCTGCATACTGCTCGCCGCCGTTTCGATCGATCACTTGCTGCACAAGCGGAAGGCTCTCTGACATGGCGAACGCCAAACCGAAATCACAATCCGCCCCGCGCGAAGAAATCGTCATCGCCAGGCAGATGCATCAAGCCCTGGTGCTGCACTTCCTGGAGGGTTTGACACAAGCGCAGATCGCCGATCAGCTCGGCATCTCGCATGCGACCGTCAACCGCCTGATCAAGCGTGGCCGCCAGCTTGGCCTCGTCGAGATCAAGATCAAGTCGCCGGTCGAGCCATTGGTGGAAATCGAAGAACAACTGCTGGCGCTCGGAGGCATCCGCCGCGCGGTCGTCGTGCCGACGGTCTCCGACAATCCCCAGATCGCCCTGCAATCGGTCGGCGAAGCCGCGGCACGGCTCATGCTCGAACAGATCGCCGACGGAGACACCATCTGCATCACCGGCGGCAAGGGGGTGAGCGCCGTGGTCGCCGGCCTGCAGCCATCGCGCCGCTTCGATATCGAGGTCATTCCCGCGACCGGCTGCGTTCAAGGCAAGCACTATACTGACGTCAACCACGTCGCCACCCTGATGGCGGACCGGCTCGGCGGGCATTCCTTCCAGATACACGCGCCGCTCTTCGCCGACAGCGAAGCGGAACGGAAAATGCTGCTCGGCATGCGCTCGGTCGCCGACGTCTTCAGGCGGGCGCGCGACGCGAAGATTGCCGTGGTCGGCATCGGCTCTATCCTTTCGGACGACTCCAGCTATTACGACCTGCACCCCTCCTCCAGCACCGATCGCGAGGCGATCGAGCAATCCGGCGCCTCCTGCGAACTGCTGGCCCATCTGCTCGACGATTGCGGGCGCGTCTGCGGCTACGGGCTCAATCGGCGTCTGGTTTCGCTGACGCTCTCCGAATTCGCTTCGATCCCGACGAAGATCGGTGTCGCAAGCGGACCCAGCAAGGCGGGGCCGATCTTAAGCGTCATGCGCGGCAATCATCTGGACACGCTCGTCACGGATCAGGCGACGGGAGCGCGCATTCTCGAACTGGCCAAGGAAGGCGGAGAGCGTTCATGAATGGACAACAAATCATGCGGGAGATCGGCCGCTCCGGGGTCGCAGCCTCAGCGGTCGGCCTCGGCACCTGGGCAATCGGCGGCTGGATGTGGGGCGGCACGGACGAACGGGAATCGGTCGCCGCCATCCATGCCTCCCTGGATGCAGGCGTGACGCTGATCGACACGGCACCCGCCTATGGGCTCGGGCGGGCGGAAGAGATCGTCGGCAAGGCGCTTTCCGGGCGCCGCGACAAGGCGGTGATCGCAACGAAATGCGGCCTCGTCTGGCACACACGGCAGGGCAATCACTTCTTCGACCAGGACGGCAGGCCCGTCCATCGCCATCTCGGTCGGGAATCGATCTTCCACGAGGTGGAACAAAGCCTCAGCCGGCTCGGCACGGACTATATCGACCTCTACATCACCCATTGGCAAGACCCGACGACGCCGATCGAGGAGACCATGCGGGCGCTCGAGGATCTGCGCGCCGCCGGCAAGATCCGGGCGATCGGCGCCAGCAATGTGAACCTGGAAGAACTCGAAATCTATGTGAAGATCGGCGGTCTCGATGCGATCCAGGAACGGTTCAGCATGCTCGACCGGGAGATCGAAGCGCAGCTCCTGCCTGTCACGACGGCAAACGGCGTGGCGACGCTCAGCTATTCGTCTCTCGCTCTGGGCCTTCTCTCCGGCTCGATCGGGCCGGAACGCGTCTTTTCCGGTGACGACCAGCGCAGGGACAATGCGCGTTTCTCCGTCGCAAACCGGGAGAAGGTCACGCGCTTCGCCGAAGCGATAAGGCCGATCGCGCAAGAGCACGAGGCATCGATCGCCCAGATCGTCATCGCCTGGACCCTGGCGCAACCCGGCATCACCTTCGCGCTTTGCGGCGCGCGTAATCCCGCCCAGGCGCTCGACAATGCAAGAGCCGGCACCATCCGGCTCAGCGCGGAGGACCTCTCGACCGTCGAGACGGCAATAGCGGCCGAGCTGGCGAATATGGACAGGTAACGGACCGCCCCATGACAAGGACAGAGATTTTGG
This sequence comes from Sinorhizobium meliloti, assembly GCF_035610345.1. The sequence continues at coordinate 59,793 of NZ_CP141213.1, forward strand.
ACGGGCTCCGCCGGAGCCCGAAGGTGGACGTCTGCGTCCTCGGCGGCGGCATCAACGGGCTCAGCGTCTTTCGCGAGCTCGCGCTGCAGGGGCTACGCGTCCTGCTCGTCGAGAAGCACGATTACTGCTCGGGCGCGAGTGCTGCGCTGTCGCGCATGGTGCATGGCGGCCTGCGCTACCTCGAAAACGGCGAGTTCACGCTGGTGAAGGAGTCGCTCGTGGAGCGCGACCGGCTGCTCAGGAACGCGCCGCACCTCGTGACGCCACTTGCGACGACGGTTCCCGTCTTCGACATTTTCTCCGGGCTTGCCAATGGCATCGTTCGCTTTCTCGGCTTGAGCCGCCGGCCGAGCCGCCGCGGGGCCATCGCGATCAAGGCCGGACTTTCGATCTACGACTTGCTGACGCGCAAGCGGGCACTGATGCCGCGCCACCGGTTCCGCGGCCGTCGTGCGACGCTGGCGAAATGGCCGGCGCTCAACCCGAAGATACGCAGTTCCGCCACCTATTACGATGCCTGGGTGAGCCACCCCGAGCGGATCGGCATGGAGCTGTTGCGGGACGGACTGTCCGCCTCGAGCGAGGCGGCGGCGCTGAACTATGCTGAGCTTCGCCGAAACGAGGCCGGCAAATACATCATCAACGACGGCATCAATGGGGTCGGCGTCGAAATCGAGCCCAGTCTGATCGTCAATGCGACCGGCGGTTGGATCGACATCACCAATGGCGCGCTGTTGCCGCCGGATCACCCCTCCACCCCGCTGATGGGCGGCACGAAGGGATCGCATCTCATCATCGACAATATGGATCTGCGCGACGCGCTCGGCGATCACATGATCTATTACGAAAACGAGGACGGCCGCATCTGCATCCTCTTTCCCTATTTCGGCAAGGTGCTGGTCGGTTCGACCGACATCCGGGTCGACGATCCCGGGACGGTCAAGTGCGAGGAAGAGGAGCGCGATTACATCCTGCAGTCGCTGGCCTTCGTCTTGCCTGGTATCAAGATCGGGCAGGAGGAAATCGTCTTCCAGTTCTCCGGCGTGCGACCGCTGCCCGCCAGCAGCGACAGTTTCACCGGCCGCATCCCGCGCGACCATTTCTGCACCACGATCGAGAGCGCCGGCACGCCGGTACTGTGCATGATCGGCGGCAAGTGGACGACCTTTCGCTCCTTCGGCGAACTTGCAGCCGATACGGCGCTGGAACGCCTCGGCCTTTCACGCCGCGTCTCGACGGCTGACCGCGCCATCGGCGGAGGGCGGGGATTTCCGGCCGATCGCGAAAGCTGGATTGCCGCCTTGGCCGCTCGCTGCGGCCTGCCACCGCCGCACGTCGCCGAATTGTTCTCCCGCTACGGAACGGAGGCGGAGGCGCTGGCGGCTTTCATGGGCCAGGGAAGCGATGCCGTGATCCCGGGCGCCGCTCATACGATGCGGGAACTTCTGTTCCTGATCCGCAACGAGGCGGTCGAGCATCTGGACGATCTGCTCTTGCGCCGCACGACGCTCGCGATTTCGGGCACGCTCTCGCTCGCCGTTCTCGACGCTGCGCTCGAACTGCTGACGGAGGAGAAGGCGTGGTCCGAGGCGCGCCGCCTGAGTGAGCGGAACCGGTGCCTGGCGCTCCTGCGAGACCGGCACGGGGTCGACGAGAAAGCCCTTGCAGCCCGAATGCCGCCCCCATTGGCGAAGGCCGTCGCGGCGGGTTGATACCGCAACCTTTTGCGGTGGCCCCGACCCAGGCTGCCGCGCAACCTACGACGAAGGAGAAGAGCATGAGAATCAACAGCAAGGTGCGGATGAACCGCCTGTTCGACGGCGGACGCTGCCTCGACGTGGCGATCGATCACGGCGTCTGCAACGAGCCGTCCTTCCTGAGCGGACTCGAGAACATGGAGTCCGTGGTGAAGACACTCACCGCGGCGGCGCCCGACGCGATCCAGATGAACTACGGCCAGGCCGATCTGCTGCAGGATCTGCCCGGAAAGGACAAGCCGGCGCTCGTCATGCGCATCGACATGGGCAATCCCTATAACCGCGTCCGCCACCGCGACATGTGGGCGGTGCTGCAAAACGCGGCCGAGCCGCTGATCGGGGCGCTGGCCATGGATGCGGCCTGCGTCGTCGTCAACCTGTTCATGCTGCCGGACGAACCGGATCTTTTCCGCCAATGCGTGCAGAACATCGCCCGCGTCCGGGCCGATTGCGACAAATACGGCATGCCACTGATGATAGAGCCGCTCGTTATGCAGCCGGTTACCGAGCATGGCGGCTACATGGTGGACGGCGATGCCGACAAGATCGTCACGCTGACACGGCTTGCCCGGGAGATGGGCGCCGATATCGTCAAGGCGGACCCGACCACCGATGCGGACGAATTCCACCGGGTGGTGGAAGCGGCGCGTTGCCCGGTTCTCGTTCGCGGCGGCGGCAAGGAGGATCTGAGATCCGTCTTCGACAAGTCGGCGGCCTTGATGAAGCAGGGCGCGATGGGCATGGTCTACGGGCGCAATGTCTATCAGCACTCCAATCCGAATGCCGTGGTGCGCGGATTGATGGCGATCGTTCACGACAATGCGAGCGGCGAAGAGGCTTTCGCGCTGTATCGTCAAGGTTGATCGGATATCGGACCTTGGGAGGGGTTCAGCATGGGAGACTATCTTTTGGGCCTCGACGCCGGCAACACCGTCATTAAGGCGGTGATCTTCGACCGGCAGGGCAAGGAAATCGCTTCGGCCGCGGCGGAAGGGCACAGCCGGATGCCGTTCCCCGGCCATGTCGAGCGCAGCCTGGACGAGCTATGGGAGAATGCCCGCCGGGTCATCCGCACATGTGTCGATGAGGCCGGGATCGACGCCGGCGAAATCGCCGCCATCGGCTGCGCCGGCCATGGCAACGGGCTCTACGCGCTCGACCATGAAGGGCGTCCGCTTCTCGGCATACAGTCGCTCGACACCCGGGCGGCGGCGCTTGTCGAAGAGTGGAGGTCGCAAGGTGTCGGCGACCGGACCTATCCGATCGGCCAGCAACGGCCCTGGCCTTCGCAGACCCCCACTCTTCTCGCCTGGCTGAAACGACATCGGCCGGAGGTCTTCGCCAGCATCGGCACGGTCTTTCTCTGCAAGGATTTCATCGTCAACCGGCTGACGGGCACGCGCTTCAGCGACGTCTCGGACATGACCGGCTGCGGATTGCTCAACGTCGCCGGCCGGCACTACGACCGGGAACTCATGGCAGCTTACGGGCTCTCCGAAACGATTGACCTCCTGCCGCCATTGGTGGAAAGCGCCGACGTCGCCGGTCGCATCACCGAAGCGGCCGCGGCCGAGACGGGGCTTGCCGCCGGAACGCCGGTGGTCGGTGGGCTTTTCGACGTGGTCGCCTCGGCGATCGGCTCCGGGGTCACCCGCACCGGGGCAGCTTCCATCATCGCCGGGACCTGGAGCATCAATCAGGTGATCATCGAAAGCCCGGAGCTCCAGGGACCGGTGTTCATGTCCTCCACCTTCGATCGCGACCGCTATATGGCGATCGAGTCCAGCGCGACCTCCGCCGCAAACCTCGAATGGCTGGTGCGGGAGTTCTTTTCCGAGGTGCGCTCCGATGGGCGCTCGCCCTTCGACCTCTGCTGCGAGCTCGCCTCCTCAAGCGATCCGGCCTCCGACGACCCCATCTACCACCCCTATCTCTACGGCGCCCAGCAGGACGGCAGCGCGCGCGCCGGGTTCTACGGGATCGCCGGCTGGCACACGAAAGGCCACCTCGTGCGCGCAGTACTCGAAGGCGTGGCATTCGGTCACCGCCAGCACATAGAGACGATGCGCAAATCAGGTGCGGTCTTCGACGAGGCGATCCTTTCCGGCGGCGGTTCGCGCAGTCTCATATGGCCGCAGATATTCGCCGACGTCCTCGGCGTCCCGGTCTCCGTGGCCCGCTCGCGTGAGACGGGCGCCCTGGGGGCGGCAATCGCCGCCGGCACCGGCGTTGGCATTTTCTCCGACTTCGCCGAGGGTGCGGCCGCGATGGTGAGAACCGAGCGGCACTATCGTCCGAACAGGGCGCTGGAGGCCCATTATGCCCGGCGATACGCGCTTTACAGGGACATCGCGGACGCCATGACCCCGATCTGGCGCCGGCTTTCGGCAATGCAGGCCATCACGGCGGGAGTTGCGGCGTGAACGCGGATATGAACGAGACGATCGCCGATGCGGGCAGTTACGATTTCATCGTCATCGGCGCCGGCTCCGCGGGCTGCGTCCTTGCCAACCGGCTTTCCGCCGACCCGAAAAACCGGGTCCTGCTGGTCGAAGCCGGCGGCAGCGACCGTTATCACTGGGTGCATGTGCCGATCGGCTATCTCTACTGCATGGGCAATCCGCGCACCGACTGGATGATGAGGACGGCCGCGGAACCCGGTCTCAACGGCCGCAGCCTCCCCTATCCTCGCGGCAAGCTGCTCGGCGGCTGCTCTTCCATCAACGGCATGATCTATATGCGAGGGCAGGCGGCCGACTACGACGGCTGGCGTCAGGCCGGCAATATCGGCTGGGGCTGGGACGATGTTCTGCCCTATTTCCTGAAGTCGGAGGACAACTTCCGCGGCAAGTCGCCGATGCATGGCGCCGGCGGGGAATGGCGGGTCGAACGGCAGCGTCTGTCCTGGCCGATCCTTGACGCCTTTCGCGATGCCGCCGAAGAGCTCGGCATTCCGAAGACCGAGGATTTCAACACCGGCGATAACGAGGGATCCGGCTATTTCGAGGTGAACCAGCGCGGCGGCCTGCGCTGGAACACGACCAAGGCGTTCCTGCGCCCCGCCATGAAGCGGCCGAACCTTCGGGTGCTGACGGGCGCCGAGACCGAGCGTCTGATCTTCGACGGGCGCCGGACGAAGGGCGTGCGCTTCCGGTCGGACGGCCGCATCCACGTGGCGCGCGCCACGCGCGAGGTCATCCTCTCTGCGGGCGCGATCAACTCGCCGAAAATCCTCGAACTATCCGGGGTGGGTCGGCCGGACGTCGTCTCGGCAGCCGGCGCGGAGGTCGTCCACCACCTCCCCGGGGTTGGCGAGAACCTGCAGGATCATCTTCAGATCCGCACCGTATTCCGGATCGAAGGCGCGAAAACGCTGAACCAGCTCTATCACAGCATTTTTTCCCGCATGGGAATGGGCTTCGAATACATGCTGAGGCGTTCCGGTCCGCTGTCGATGGCACCGAGCCAACTCGGCATATTCGCGAAAAGCAGCCCGTCCGTCGCAACCCCCGACCTCGAATACCATGTCCAGCCGCTGAGCACCGACCGATTGGGAGAGCCGCTCCACAGCTACCCGGCCGTCACGGTCTCGGTCTGCAATCTGAGGCCGGAAAGCCGCGGGAGCGTGCATGTCACGACAAAGGAATCATCCGCCGCGCCGGACATCCGGCCGAACTATCTGTCCACTGCCGGCGACCGGCTGCTTGCGGCACGGGCGATTCGCCACGCTCGCAATCTCATGGCGACGAAGGCCATCGCAAGATTCAAGCCGGCGGAAATACTGCCCGGCGCGGAGTTCCAAAGCGAGGATGAGCTCATCCGACGCGCCGGCGATATCGCGACGACGATCTTCCACCCGGTCGGCACCTGCAGGATGGGCAGCGATCCGATGGCGGTGGTGGACCCTTCCCTCAAGGTTCATGGTCTTCATGGCCTGCGCGTCGTCGACGCCTCGATCATGCCCACCATCGTCTCCGGAAACACGAACTCGCCGGTCATCATGATTGCGGAAAAAGCGGCGGAGGCCATCCTCCGCAGCTAGAGCACGATTTCGGAACCCAGACGAAACCGCACGCGCCGTCCTCATCCGCCCCAGGGAATGGGTCTCGGGTTAGATGGTGCATCTCAGACATTGGTCTCCGCATGCAGTGTGAACGTGCGGCCGGTCAACTTCAAAAGGCGCTGGAATTGACCGACGCTGCGGTCGCGCGGACCCGGATTGATCGCTGCTTTAATCGCTTCGTGAGAGGCATTATTACATCGTGCTGGGTTGCTGGCCTGCGCCGCCAGCGGCGGCCAGTCCCTCTGAAACTGGCTTTGTCAGTTGAAGGTGCGCCCTGAGTTTCAGGGTGCCGACTGGCTGCTTCTCGTAAGCGTATTTGCCCTTTAGCCGACCGTGGCGGCCAAAGGCGCGCGTTTCGTCGTCCAGACCGTCAAAGCAGATCAAGGCGCAGCATCGACGTGCTGCCTACCCATGCTTCACGCCATCGGCGCGACGTCTTTTCAGCCAAGTCCTCGTCGCCGCGCGCGCGATAGACCTCGCTCAGGCCGAACAGGGCCCAGCCATTGTTCGGAGCAACGACTAGGCTCTCGATAAAGGCATTTTCCGCGCCATCGAGATCGCCGACGCGCAACAGAGCCGCTCCGAGCGACTGCCCGATCGGGTAGTACCAGTGGCGCGGCTCCATATATGAAAGGCGATCCTCCACTTTCTTGGCATCCGCGAAGGCTCGAGCGGCAGCCGGCCAATCGTCCCCCGCCTGCGCAATCCGCGCGGTAAGGACGTGCCCGGCTATTGCCAGTACGTCAGCAGCGGGCATTCCGCCGTCCTCTAGCGCATTCAAGTCAGCTGATCGGGCGATTTTGGCAATCGCCGCTCCCTCGGATCGAGCAGCATCAAGGTCACCGCGCCCAGCTTGAGCAACCCCGCGCATATAATGCCAGGCGGCATCGACGAATGGGAACTCCCCGGTCGGACGCGCAACCGCGAGGATCGTTTCCGGGTCGCTGAACTGAGCGTGCGCGAATAGGGGCGCGGCCTTGATCGGCTGAACGAACGCAGGTGCGGCGCGCGCGAGCTCGTCCGAAATTACCCCTGAGAGCTTCTGAGCCGCCTCGATGGCAGTCGGGCCGTCGCCGGCCATTTGTGCCGAAACGAGCAGGAAGTGTATGTTGTGTGGGTAGTAGCCGCCAGCATAAAGCCCCTCAGGCGCCACCGCTTGAAAGAATGACTCATCCGTTGCGACCGCACGGCGATTGACCGCAAGCGAATCCGCATAACGTCCGACCCGGTAGTAAATGTGAGAGGGCATGTGAACCAGATGACCGGCTCCGATATCCATCTTCGCCAGGCGATCGGCGTGCCGCTCCGCCCGCTCGGGCGTAGTCGAGGCCTCGACTGCATGGATGTAGAGATGGATCGCGCCAACATGGTCCGGGTTGCGCGCTAGCACCCGCTCAAGCGTCGAGATAATCGCCGCAGTCTTTCCCTTCGGCTTTGCGCCGGCGTCGGCCCAGTAATCCCACGGGTTCAGGTCCATCAACGCCTCTGCATAGAGAACGGCGATATCGTCGTCTTCCGGAAACTTGCCTGCGACTTCAGCCATTGCCTCTGCATAGGCTTGGTCGAGAACCGTACGTTCGGTGCCAGGAGCATAGCGACGGGCCAGGGCGGCGATCAACGCCTGCTCACGCGGAGACGCGCTGGACGCCAGGGCCGCGGCCTTCGCCACCGCGGCCAATGCCGCAGCATTCGCGTCGGGATCCATTGGTGCGTTGATGTTCGGCCCGAGCACGAGCGCTTCGCCCCAAAAACAAATCGCGCAAGATGGGTCAAGCTTCTGAGCTTGCTTGAAGCTGCGGGCAGCCTCGGCATGGTTGAAACCGAAACTCAGCATCATCGCCTGGTCGGCGTAAGCCTGCGCTGCTTTGCTGGCGGTAGAGGCGGCGGAGCGGTGACCGATCAGACTTGGCCACAGAGGCACCTGTGCGCCCCGGGTAGCTGGCGTCGGAAGCTGGTTGCCGCTGAACTGTTTCAGTTCAGTGTTCTTCGCCAGGTGGTACTTCGCGTCATGGGCAAGTGCCGGAGCGGCGGCGAAGAGGATGATTACGGACAGAGCGCTGGAGAGAAGGTGTGTTTTCATGGTCATTCTCAATGGTTTCGATCTGACAGAGACGGTGGCATTCGGCCGCTTTACACTCTCTTGCGCCATTTACAGGCTCGTCCGGACTCGACGCGGTACTCAATTTCGAAACGTGTCACGCCGATGTCTTTGAGGATGTGATCCGGCATTTCCTGCAGCGCGCACCCGCGTGCACGACTGGTTTTCCGGCGACGGCGGGTTGCCTCGGCCACCTGTGCGGCGTAGCTCAAGAAGGCTGTGCTGAGCGCGGTGGTCAGAAACGCCGACGGATTGAGATTGAAGGAGGTCTTAGACATGATGCTTCCCTCTTGGTCTGAGTGTCGGTCTGTCGGTGGACACTCACCAATGCGTCTGTTGCGACAGAGCCACCGCCTTGTTGTTCCGAATGTGGTGGCAAAGGGTTGTGCAGCCCGCGCGCGCCATCCTCGTTCAGCCCGCACGCGCCATCCATATGTTACTGCATAGCCCGACTGAGCCACTGCGGCAGTTCCGGAAGTAACAGGAACCAGCCTTGGGGTCGCTCGGCCGCCCACGCAACCGCTCAGCGGTGGGTGCCCAGCCCCAGTCGACGGGACGTTGCGCGCCGGAGCTTTAAGCATTTTGGGGCTCCGGACCGGGCCGGGGGCGAGGCGTTCACGCGGATATTATCTCGACGACAACGATAGTCCCCTCTCGCACGCCAGCCGATTGGTGCGCCTCACCCTATAACTGGAGACCTTGACGGTGGAGGATTTGGCGCAGCACCTGGCAGTCATCTATCGCCGGTGCGGGCCGGTCCGCCCCGGTTTTTGCCGAGACCGGGGCAATTCCGGGTGGAGGTGATGCCGCTACATTGGTTCCGTTTGGACGATCTCGATTCGATCGCGGCCGCCGCCGTACGGGGGGTGGGGGCTTGCATGGGTGGTGCGGGAGCGGATCGAGACAGGCACGCTCACCCTCCATCGGCCGGAGCAGCCACCGCTTCTATGTGATTGACACCATTGTGGCCCGCAGACGCCGCACCTCTCGCTCAAAGTTCGCGTTGCCGTCGATGCCATGGCGGCTCAATTGCCGAGATGCATGCTTTGAAATGGAGGGAAAGTTGCTCGCCACGCTCGGTCGCAGGGCGCCTGTGGCAGGAATCAGTGGAGACTGTTGGCCTTTCCTTGGTTCAGATCAACTCTCGCGGAGCCGGTATCGCTCAGTGATCCAGTCGATGAACACGCGCAAGCGGGGCGAAAGCTGACGCGTGTGCGAATAGAGGACGTGCACTGGCAGTGGCGACGGCGGAAAGTCCGTTAACACTTCTACGAGCGCGCCGCTCGCAAGCTCGGAAGCGACCCGATAGCGTGGGACTTGAATGAGTCCCAGGCCGGCACAGGCCGATGCAACGTTCGTCTCCGGGCCGGTCACCGTGATGACAGTGGGCAGCGTCAGCTCGCGCGTCTTGCCCGCGACGATGAATGCAAAGGGCGCAACCGAAGGCGTATCGGGAGAGAGGAGTCCCACCATTCGGTGACCATTAAATAAGTCCTCGGGAACGTGGGGCGTGCGGAAACGAGCGAGATACTCAGGGCTCGCGAAGGTGCCGCGCTTCAGCTCGGTCAATTTGCGACGGATCAGCGGGGAGTCTGCGAGATGGCCCGCCCGCACGATGCAATCATACCCTTCGCGCACGATGTCCACCGGCTGGTGGGTTTCGCTGATGTGCAATCGGATATCGGGATAACGATCAAGAAAAGCCTGAAGGCCAGGCAGCAGAAAATGGCGCGCCTGCGTACCGTGAACATCGACACGCAACAGACCCGACGGACTAGCGCCGCTGAAGCCGGCCTCGGCGTCTTCCAGATCTGCGATGAGTCTGACGCAGCGGTGATAGTAAGCTTCTCCATCCAAGGTGGTCCGGACCACGCGCGTGGTCCGCTGCAGCAGGCGCACGCCCAGACGCCCCTCCAACTGCTTGACGGCATCGGTAATGGTCGAACGGGGCAATCCAAGGTCCTCCGCCGCCAACGTGAAGCTGCGCCTTTCGGCGACACGGGCAAAAACTCGCATAGCATCGAAACGGTCCATGGGGATTATTCGGTCCATCCGGATAGTGTTGCCGAAGTATGCATCATTATCCGAGTGGGGAGAAGTGTCATATTTTCCTTAGTACCTACTCGCTTCGGCGGACCACACGAAGGAAGAAGCAAATGGAAACGAACAAAGTAGCGATCGTCACCGGCGCGTCGCGCGGTATCGGCGCGGCAATTGCTGCGCGTCTGGCGCATGACGGCTTCACCGTCGTTATCAACTACGCCGGCAATGCCGCTGCCGCTGAAGAAGTGGCCGGGAAAATCGAGGCGGCTGGCGGCAAGGCGCTAACGGCGCAAGCCGATGTGAGCGACCCGGTGGCCGTCAGGCGCCTGTTCGATACGGCGGAAGAAGCCTTCGGCGGTGTCGATGTCTTGGTCAACAATGCCGGCATCATGCCTCTCACCACTATTGCGGACACCGATGATGCCGTCTTTCACCAGATCATCGCTGTAAACCTGAAAGGCACGTTCAACACCCTGCGCGAGGCGGCGCAACGCCTGCGCGTAGGTGGTCGCATCATCAATATGTCAACGAGCCAGGTCGCCTTGCTGCACCCGAGCTACGGCATCTACGCCGCCGCGAAGGCCGGCGTCGAGGCTATGACACACGTGCTGTCGAAGGAACTGCGCGGCCGCTACATCACGGTCAACGCCGTCGCGCCCGGACCGACTGCTACTGACCTGTTTTTAGAGGGCAAGTCGGACGAGGTCATGGACCGCTTTGCGAAGCTCGCCCCGCTCGAACGGCTCGGCACTCCGCAGGACATAGCGGGCACCGTCGCCTTCCTCGCGGGACCGGACGGCGCCTGGGTGAACGGCCAAGTGCTGCGCTCCAATGGCGGCATCATCTGACGTCCTCAGCCTCCAAGGCGTGCCGGCGCGATCCGCCCGCGAGTAGGCACGCTGGGGTCCAGGGATACGGCTCCCAAGGCATCAACAAACGCACATCAAGTGAGGAACGCACCATGTCGAAGAAAATCATTCTGATCACCGGGGCCTCGAGCGGCTTCGGGCGCCTGACCGCCGAGGCCCTCGCTGGCGCCGGCCACAGGGTATACGCGTCGATGCGAGACATCGTCGGCCGCAACGCGGTCAATGTTAAAGCTATAGCCGGTTTCACTAGGGACAATGACGTTGACCTGCGCACCCTGGAGCTCGACGTCCAGTCGGAGGTTTCGGTAGACAGGGCCGTCAATCAGATCATTGGCGAAGTCGGACGCATCGACGTTTTGGTACACAATGCCGGCCACATGGTGTTCGGACCTGCCGAAGCATTCACGCCAGAGCAGTTCGCCGAGCTTTACGATATCAATGTACTGAGCACCCAACGCGTCAACCGGGCGGTGCTGCCGCACATGCGCCGGCAAGGGCACGGGCTTCTCATCTGGATCTCAAGTTCAAGCTCGGCAGGCGGCACGCCGCCTTATCTTGCCCCTTACTTCGCCGCCAAGGCGGCCATGGACACCATCGCTGTGCAGTACGCACGTGAGTTGTCGCGTTGGGGCATCGAGACGTCGATCATCGTGCCCGGTGCCTTCACGAGCGGCACCAATCACTTCGCCCATTCCGGCGCACCGGAGGACCACGCCCGCCAGGCCGAGTATGAGGCTGGCCCGAATGCCGGACTCGGCGAAGAGATCAAGAAGGCTTTCGCAGCGATCGTGCCGCCGGACGCTGATGTGTCACTGGTTGCCGATGCCATCGTTCGGGTTGTGGGCACCGTGTCCGGCAAGCGTCCGTTCAGAGTGCACGTCGACCCCGCCGAAGACGGTGCCGATGTGGGGTTCACCGTGCTGGACCGGCTTCGCGCTGAGATGCTCCACCGGGTCGGCCTCTCCGACCTCCTAAAGCCCAAAGCTCTTGTTTAAGGCCGGGTTGCGCTCAACCACTGGGGTCGTTGTATTTTGCGCGATCCCAGTGCGGAAGGTAGCGATGTCGGCCAGGACGGACAGGGCGATCGATCTGGCGTCGCGCGCCTTCGGAAATAGTGCTTTGACGCGCGCAATCGAAGCGTCGGAGAATCCGCGCCGTCGCAACTCGTTACAGGGTCGGCTATGAGTTCAATCCCTGCCGAGCGCCCCGATACAGAAAGCTTTGCTTTCCAGCGCGACCTCGAGCGAGCCCATCTCTCGGCACGGATCATGGTGGAGGAGGGCAACGGCGGAATCCTCGTCCAGATGCTCGGGACGCAACGTTTCGGCCGCTCCTCCGCCCAGAGCCATGACATCGTAGCCGACCGCCTCGGCAACAACTGTAGTCGTCTACAGTTCAATCGAGCGTCCGCAGAGTACGAGGCGCGTTGCGGGACGATAGCTGGTGGTGAAACTATCCTGCACCCCGATGTCGCTGCAGTTGCCTCCTCAAACTCGAGTCTGAGCCTTCGCGTCGTAACGCAAGCCGGCCCGCGTGCGGCTTGCAAGCCACGCAAGAACGGCGTTGAGAGGATCGCTCCGCCGCAGTGCGTGTATCGCGAGAGTTATCGCTCCACCACGATCTCGAAGAACTTGGAGCCTTGCCCCAGAACAAGCGTGGCGGTCGCTTACCGCCCTAGCCACCTGAATGGCCTTCGCGGCAATGGCAGCCTCCACCTAACCGCCAGACACGAAATCACAGAACAGACCGTCTGCTCGCACAGCCGTGTGCGCACCGAGCGAGCGAGGCTCCACCCCGGATATCGACCAGCGTGACGAGTGCGCCGTCGACACCGCTCTGCAGTGCGCCGCGGGCCATGCTGAGGAACCGGCAGTTCCTCATCGAGCTTGCCTAGCATCGGGTTTCCTCTGCAAGCCTCACGGCGACGCCGGCCGCCGCGCAAAGCTTCCGCCATAAGCCGATGTGTGGGGGTCTTGACGCTCCATCATTTTCTCAAGCTAGCGACCACCGGCTTGCCGTTCCCCTTCTCGTCGCGGCCGCTTTTCATCCGCTCGGCTAGCAGGAAGGCGAGCTCCAATGCCTGATCCGCATTGAGACGCGGATCGCAGTGGGTGTGATACCGATCCTGCAGGTCGCCAGCCGTCACCGCTCGGGCGCCGCCGGTGCATTCAGTCACGTCCTTGCCCGTCATCTCCACATGGATGCCGCCCGGGTGGGTGCCCTCGGCGCGGTGAATCTGAAAGAAGCTCTCGACCTCCGACAGGATTCTCTCGAAAGGCCGTGTCTTGTAATTGTTGAGCGTGATGGTGTTGCCGTGCATCGGGTCGCAGGACCAGACGATCTTCTTGCCTTCCCGCTCCACCGCGCGGATCAGCTTCGGCAAGCGGTCAGCGATTTTGTCGGAGCCGAAACGGCAGATTAGTGTCAGACGGCCCGCTTCGTTGGCCGGGTTTAATGCGTCGATCAGCTCGACAAGGTTGTCCGGCTGAAGCGACGGGCCGCATTTGAGGCCGATCGGGTTCTTGATGCCGCGGAAATATTCCACATGAGCATGATCAAGCTGTCGCGTGCGGTCGCCTATCCAGATCATGTGGCTGGAGGTCGCGTACCAGTCTCCGGAGGTCGAATCGACGCGGGTCAGGGCCTCCTCGTAGCCGAGCAGCAACGCCTCATGGCTGGTGAAGAAATCGGTTTCGCGCAGACTTGGATGGCTCTCCGAGGTGATGCCGATCGCTTTCATGAAACTCATGGTCTCGGAAATACGGTCGGCGAGCTTGCGGTAACGCTCGGCCTGAGGGCTATCCTTGACGAAGCCGAGCATCCACTGATGCACGTTCTCGAGATTGGCATAACCACCCATCGCAAAGGAGCGCAGCAGGTTAAGCGTCGCAGCGGACTGGCGATAGGCATCGAGCTGCCGTTCCGGGCTTGGGATGCGAGCCTCCTCGGTGAAATCCGTCCCGTTAATTATGTCGCCCCGATAGGTGAGGAGGGTTTTTCCGTCCAGCGTCTCATGTGAATTGCTTCGCGGCTTGGCAAACTGACCCGCGATACGGCCCACCTTGACGACCGGAAGCTGAGCGCCATAGGTCAGCACGACGGCCATCTGCAGAAAGGAACGGAAGAAATCGCGAATATTGTCCGCGCCGTGCTCCACGAAGCTTTCGGCGCAGTCGCCGCCCTGTAACAGAAAGGCGTTCCCTTCCGCCACACTGGCGAGCTGCTTCTTGAGGCGACGCGCTTCGCCGGCAAAAACAAGCGGGGGGAAGGTCGCGAGTTTGGCTTCGGTCGCCGCCAACGCAGCAGGGTCCGGATAGTCCGGTACCTGCTGGATCGGCCGGTCGCGCCAACTGCTCGGGGTCCAGTTCTGTACCATCTTTACTATGCTCCCTAATTGCATGCCGCCGGCAGGATTCAAAGTGGGCCGACGCTCAAAGGATGTAGGTCCCGCCGAGGTTTTCTACGGCGCGACGGCTCATGACGGCGACGAGATGGGCGCGGTAGTCGGCGGGCGCATGCATGTCATTCATCATAGAAGACGGGTCGATCGCAAGGCCGTCGAGTGCGTCCGGGATCAGCCTTTTCGTCAGCCGCTCCTCCGCCTCCGTCCAGCGGAAGACCCCCGCATCGCCCGCGCCGGTGACCGCCACACGAACATGCCCGTCGCGATGCTTGCTGACAAATGCGGCTGCCATCGAGTAGCGCGAGGCTGGATTGCGGAACTTCGCGTAACCGGCAACTTCGGGGATCCTGAACTCGATGCGGACGAGGATTTCGCCCGGCTCCAGCGCCGTCGCATAGAGGCCTTGGAAATAGTCTTCGGCGGGAATTTTGCGGCGATCCGTATGTATGATGGCATTGAGCGACAGAACGGCGGAGGGGTAATCGGCGGCCGGGTCGTTGTTGGCGGTCGAGCCCCCGATCGTGCCCATATGACGCACCTGTACGTCGCCTATCGAACCGGCAAGTCCGGCCAGCGCCGGGATCGCCCCCCTCACTTCCTTGGACGCCGCGACGGCCGCATGTCTCGTGGCGGAGCCGATAACAATCTTGTCGGATGTCACCTCGATGCCAGAGAGCTCGGGAATGGCGCGCAGGTCGATCAGGTCCTGGGGGGCGGCGAGCCGATTTTTGAGCGTCGGAATGAGAGTGTGTCCGCCGGCGAGGTAAGACGGCTCTTGCGAACCCTCGTAGAGTTCGATGGCTTCGGCGATCGTCTTCGGCTTGTGGTATGTGGTTGCGTACACGGCTTGCCCCTCATTCAGCCGCCGCGGCGTGTGCCGCGCGGTGTTTTTCTGCGGCGTCCAGCACCGCCTTGACGATGTTATGGTACCCGGTGCAGCGGCAGATATTACCTTCGAGCTCGTGCCGGACTGTGTGTTCGTCGAGAACGCCGTCATGGCGGCGGATCATGTCAACGGAGGCCATGATCATGCCCGGCGTGCAGTAGCCGCATTGCAGCCCGTGATGCTCGTGGAAGGCCCTTTGAACTGGATGCAGCGTCCGACCGTCTGCAAGCCCTTCAATCGTTGTGACCTCGGCACCGTCGGCGGCGACTGCGAGCACGGTACAGCTCTTCACGGCTTCGCCGTCGAGATGGATCGTGCAAGCGCCGCACTGAGTCGTATCGCAGCCGACATGAGTGCCGGTGAGGCCCACATGCTCGCGGATGAACTGGACGAGAAGCGTGCGGTCCTCCACCTCCCGCGTCTCTGCCTTCCCGTTGATCGTGATGGTTATACGGGACATCGTCCCCTCCTCTTGCATATCAGACGACGAGTGCCGCGACGATGGCGACAGCCACGGCCGCGAGGCCGAAGACCACATAAGGCACGTGGTTCGAGGACTGCGCCGTCGGCATTACCTGGGACGCAGCCGAAGCGGCGGTTTCAGGAAGTACAGACGCAGACGCAGCCGGGTTCGCAGACGTAGCCGAAGTGCGCGTAACAACAGGCGCATGTGCACCGACCGTTGCGACTGACTCCGCCGCCTCGCCGTCGTTCACCTGATCCACCGCAACCGCCCGTGCCGCCAACTTCTCGAAGAATTCGTCGGCGAGCTTCTTGGCGGTCGAATCTACGAGCCTGGCGCCGAGCTGCGCGAGCTTTCCGCCAACCTGGGCCTTGGCCATATAGATCAGCACCGTATGCGCACCGTCGACGACGAGCTGAACGTCGGCGCCACCCTTGGCGAAACCGGCGACGCCGCCCTTGCCCTCGCCGGAGATAGTCAGGCTTTCCGGCGCCTGTACATTCGAGAGTTTCACCTCGCCGCCAAAGGTGGCTTTGACGGGACCGATCTTGGTTGTGACGCGGGCCGCGTAGCCGGTCTCCGGCGTGCCCTCGAGGCTTTCGCAACCCGGGATGCAGTCTTTCAGTACGACCGCGTCGTTGATCAGTGCCCAGACATGCTCGCGTGGTGCGGCAATACGGTATTCGCCCTTCAGATCCATGGACTTATCCTCTCCTTGCCGTCAATTGGCTTCGGTGACCGCCTCGAAAAACGAGAGGTCGAGATACTTCGAGATGTCGGTGAGTCGCTCGCCGCCCTTGCCGTAGCGAGAGCGAAGGTCAAGCACGGTCCTCATACCCTCGGGCAGGATTTTCGAGCCGGGCGTCAGCCCTGAGCGCGGCGAAAGCAGACTTGCCATGATCGAGGGCACCGCAGCCGACTGGATGTCCGGCATCTTCGCCTGCAGGAGTTCGGCTGCCGCATCACGGTTCTTCTCGTCGAGCGTCCATGCGAGCCCCATGAGATAGGCGCGAAGGAACGCCTTGACCGACTCCGGGTTCTCGGCGGCGTAAGACCGGCGCGTTGCGATCGCACCTCCCTGGTAGCTGACGAAATGGTTGGAGGAGACGTCGAGCACGTTGAAGCCCGCGCGCTTGGCAATGCTTGTAAACGGCTCGATCGTTAGCGTCGCTGCATGTTCGCCGGACTTGACCGACTGCCAGCGCTGCGGTGTCGCCCCGACCGCGGCGAAGGTGACGTCCTCACGCTTCAATCCGTGCTTGGCCATCATCTCGAACAGCACGAAGGCAAAGCCGGTCGTCAGTGCATCGAGCGCGATCGAACGGCCCTTGAGGTCACCGTAGGTCTTGACCTCCGGCGCGGTTACAATCGCGAGTTCGAGCTGGGTGGCTCCGGTCAGCACGACGTAGTCCGGATCGACGCCTTCAGCTGTGGCGCCCTGGCCTTCTTCATAGGCCACTACATTGTCGAAGGCGGTGAAAACGATGTCGAATTCGCCGGCCGCGGTTTTCTCGGCTTGCGCCACCGAACTCGGGGTCAGCGCAAGTTCGACCTGAATGCCTTCTTGGGCAAAGAAGCCCTGTTCGATCGCCGCGAAAGTCGGCAGGTTCGGTGCGCCGGGGAATGCGATGACGCGGACGGTCTTCAAGTCACTCATGAATATCTCCTCAAGACGCCTTGCGTCCGCTGTTCATGGCACGCCAGACATTGGCCGGCGTCACTGGCATCTGGATGTCCTTGACGCCGAATTCCTGGAGCGCATCGACCACCGCATTGACGACGGTTGCGAGGGCCGGCGTCGTGCCGCCCTCACCACCTGCCTTGATACCGAGCGGATTGGTCGGCGAAATCACCTCGGCGATTTCGCACTTGAAGCTCGGCATGTTGTCGGAACGCGGCATGCCGTAGTCCATCAGCGAGCCGGCAAGCGGCTGTCCGCTCGTCTGGTCGATGGCGCAGAGCTCCCACATCGCTTGGCCAACCCCCTGGGCGATGCCGCCATGGGTCTGGCCGTGAACGATCAGCGGGTTGATGCAGCGGCCGACATCGTCGATCGTCGAATAGCGGACGATCTGCACGTGCCCTGTTTCACGGTCTACCTCAACTTCGCAGACGGCAGCACCGTTCGGATAGACAGGCGTGTGCATCTCGTTGTCCCTGACGACCCGCAGCGGCCCGTGCGTGCTGCGCGTGCCGCGTCCAAGCTCGAAGATGTCGATCGTCCGGTTGGAATCGCGCAACTTGAAGACCCCACCCTCAAAGCCGACTTCGTCGGCCGCTGAGCCGAACAGTTCGGCGGCCCGCTTTCGTCCTTCGGCGAGGAGATCGGCCGATGCCATGGCCATGACGGTGCCGGCGTGACGCATCGAGCGCCCCGAGTGCGAACCGCCCCCAACACTCACGATGTCCGTGTCCCCGAGCACGATCCAAACTTTCTCGACCGGTACTTGGATCATGTCCGCGACGACCTGGGCGAAGCTCGTCTCATGGCCCTGGCCGCTCGGCTGCGTGCCGATGACGACCTCGATATCGCCGTCGTCCTTGATCTCGATCTCGGCGCGTTCCTTCGGCGTGCCGATCGAGGACTCGACATAGTTGGCGAAGCCGCGGCCGAGCAGCTTGCCTCGCTTGGCAGCTTCCGCCTTGCGGGCATCGAATGTCGCCCACTCGGAGAGTTCCAGCGCACGGTCCATGTTTTTTTCGTATTCGCCGCTGTCGTAGACGGAGCCGACGGCATTGGTATAGGGCATTGCCGAAGGCGGGATGAGGTTCATCCGGCGTAGCTCCAGCTTGTCGAAGCCTAACTGGTCTGCGGCAAGCTCAACGAGCCGCTCGATCGCGTAGGTGACCTCTGGCCGACCGGAACTCCGATAGGCCTGGGTGCACATCGTGTTGCTAAAGACGGCGCGGGCGCGCAACGTCGCATAGGGAATGTCGTAAGAGCCGGTGATCAGGCCCGAACCCTTGCTGAGCGGAGAGAGCGACACGGCGCGGCCGCCGACATTCGACAGATTGTCGGCGCGCATCGCCAGGAACTTGCCGTCCTTGCGAAGGGCCAGCTCGACCTTGGTCACAAGATCGCGGCCTTGGTAGTCAGTGAGAAAGGCTTCCGAGCGGGTCGCTGTATATTTCACCGGCCGCGCGAGCTTACGCGACGCCCACAGCACCAGCCCAAACTCAACGTAGACGCGGTTGCGGGCGCCAAAATTTCCGCCAACGTCGAAAGAGAGCACGCGCAGTTCGTTCGGCTCGATGCCGAGCACCTTGGAAAGCTCGTTCTTCTGGCGAACGGCGCCTCCGCTGCCGGCATATAGCGTGTAGCGCTTCGTTTCCGGATCATAGTGGCCAAGCGAAGCGCGCGGCTCCATGGTCACGGCCGTGACCCGATGGATATGGAATTGCGCCTTGACCACGTGATCCGCCGCGGCGAAGGCTGCATCCGTGCCCTCCCTGTCGCCGAAGGTCGTGTCGATAAAGACATTATCAGGGACCTCGTCCCAGATAGTCGGAGCGCCTGGCTCCGCCGCGTTTGCCGTGTCGGTGACATAGGGGAGCTCCTCCCAGTCTACGGAGACCTTCTCGGCACCATCGGCGGCCTGCGCAGCAGTTTCGGCTACGACGATCGCCACCGCCTCGCCCACATGCCGTGCCTTGTCGGTTGGCAGCAGGTGGTGAGGACCGGTGAACGCCTTGCTGCCGTCCCTCGCCCGCAATTTCATGTCGAAATTTGTCGAGGGAATGGGGTTGTGCGGGATGTCCTTGAGACAGTCGGCGCGCAAGTCCTCGCCGGTGAGCACCAGCAGCACGCCCGGGCTCGCCAGCGCTTCGGCCTTGTCCACGCCGAGGATGCGCGCATGCGGATAGGGCGAGCGAACGATCGCCGCATAGGTCTGGCCGGGCAGCGAGAAGTCGTCGGAAAAACGGCCATTGCCGGTAATAAGGCGACCGTCTTCCTTGCGCGGGATCGGCTTGCCGACATGCTTGAAAAGAGCCTCTTGTACCAGCTTCAGTTCTGGCGAAAGCTCGGCCGAAAGGGATTCCGGCTGCTTCAGCGGATGCACGATAACCTCGGTTGCAGCGGTCTTCGGCGAGCTATTCATAAAACCTCTTCTCTCTGAAACTACGGCGGCTTGCCTCCCGCCGACACGCGATGATCCTTCGCAAGATCTCACCGCATGCTGTTGCTCTTCGTATTAATGTATGACAGTATGGCAGAATAAAGCAAACAAAAAAATCGCTTCCGTCAGAGGACGATGCCTCATTCAGCTCGACGCTTTCGGTAGAACGGGATCGGTTTGCCGCAGCGGACACCGAAGGGAATTTTGGAGTACACTCTATGAAAACATTCGCACGCAAGGCGCCGGTCGATCTGCAGGAGCACCTGCACAGGCTGGAGACCCTCGGTCTGCTCACCAGGATACAGGTGCCGATCGATAAGGATACCGAGTTGCATCCGCTGGCTCGCTGGCAGTTCCAGGGCGGACTTCCGGACGAGCAGCGCCGCGGCTTCCTTTTCACGGATGTGAAGGGCGCTAAAGGCGAGAAATACGATATCCCGGTCGCAGTCGGCGTTCTGGCGGCCTCGCCCGCGATCTATGCCGCAGGGCTCGGCGTCTCCGAGGATGAGATCGGCGACGTCTGGGTCAGGGCTATGGAACAACCAATCGACCCGGTGATGGTTGCGGAAGCGCCTTGCCAGGAGGTCGTGATCACCGGCGACGAGCTGGAGCAGGAAGGCAAGGGACTGGGATCGCTGCCGGTGCCGGTCTCCACGCCCGGCTTTGACAGCGCACCCTATTTCACCGCAACGCTTTGCGTGACCCGCGACCCGGAAAACGGCATCCGCAACATGGGCACATACCGAGCGGCGCTGAAGGCAGAAAACCGTCTTGGCGTGCGCATGGCAAGCCGCCTATCCGGCGCGGGGGGATATCAGCACTGGCTGAAGTACCAGAAGATGGGCAAGTCGATGCCTTGTGCCATCGTCATCGGCTGCGCGCCGGCCGTGCTTTTCACCGGTCCGCAAAAGCTGCCGATCGACCAGGATGAGCTCGGTGTGGCGGGCGGCCTGATCGGCGAACCGATCCGCATCGTCAAATGCAAGACGATCGATCTCGAAGTGCCCGCCGATGCGGAGATCGTCATCGAAGGCCTGATCGACCCGGTCCTGCTGGAGCCGGAAGGTCCCTTTGGCGAAAGCCACGGCCATGTCGCGCTCGAGGACTTCAACATGTCCATGCAGGTGACGGCGATCACCCGGAAGAAAAAGCCGATTCTCGTCTCGATCGTCTCGCAGGTCACGCCGAGCGAATCGAGCGTCCTCAAGCGTGTCGCCTACGAGCCGCTCTTCCTGAACCACCTGAAGAAGGTGCTGAACGTTAAGGGCATCAAGCGCGTGGTGATGCATGAGCCGCTTACCAACATCCGCAAGGTAATCTTTCTGGAGTTCGACCGTTCAGCACCGCAATCGGAAGTCTGGCGCGGGCTGCAGGGCGCCGCGACGCTGCAGGCCCAGTGCGGCAAGATCGTCATTGCCGTTTCCGACGACATCGACAGCCGCAACGCGGATGCCGTCTTCTGGTCGCTCGCCTACCGCGCCAATATGATCGACGACGTGCATGTCACGCCCTATCGTTCCGGCGGGCATGGGCCAAAATCCGGTTCCAAAGGCGCCGAAGGGACCTTGTTGATCGACGCGACGCTGAAGGCAGCGATGCCGCCGCTGGCCTTGCCCGCCGAGCCCTACATGGTCAGGGCGCGGCAGATCTGGGAAGATCTCCAGCTTCCCCGCCTCACCCCGCAGCCGCCATGGCATGGCTACTCCCTGGGCGACTGGACGGACGTTTGGACGCAATTCGCCGACGATGCCGTCGCCGGCGACTGGCGCAAGACGGGTGAAAATACCCTTGCCCGTCGCAAGGGTGGAATGAAACCGGAGACACCCACACGCGATATCGAAAAGAGCGACTGAGAGGCTTTTGGGCGGGCGGGCCCGCAGGTCGGCCACCCCTCGACTTTCATCTTTGATCCATACTCGTTCAAGGCGCCTGGGAGGAACGAAGCTGAAGATCGGCCAATCACAATTGCGTTTCGAGGATGATGCGCTGATCACTGGCCGCGGCCGCTACGTGAACGACCTTCCCGCTGACGGCGAGGCCGCTGCGGTTTTCGTCCGTTCGCAGACGGCTTCGGGTCGAATAGTACTGATCAACATTGCAGCGGCGACCGAAATGCCGGACGTGATCGCCGTGATCAAAGGTTCGGATCTGAAGGCCGCAGGCCTGATGCCGATACAGCCGCGCAACAGGCATCCCGGGCCGCACGGTGGCGAGATGCGGGTGCCGGCCTTCTATCCGCTGGCGATCGACGCCGTTAGGTACGTCGGCGATCCGATCGCCATCGTGGTCGCGGAGACGAGATCGGCCGCGCTCGCCGCTGCCGAAGCGGTGGTTGTCGAAATCGAGGAGCGGCCGGTGGTGGTCGATGCGCTGGATGCAGTCTCCCCCGATGCGCCGCGTGTCTGGGACGAGTTTCCCGACAACCACTGCTTCACCGTCAAGATGGGCGACAAGGCCGGCGTAGATGGCGCAATTGCCTCTGCGCAGACCGTGGTGCGCCAGCGATTGAGGATTTCCCGTGTTGTTGCGGCTCCAATCGAGACGCGCGGCGCGATTGCATCATACGACGCCGTCCTCGACCGCTATCGGCTCGATCTCGGCACCCAGGCGCCGCACCGCATTTCCGAGGATGTAGCGTCGGTCCTGGGCGTCTTGCCGGACAAGGTCCGCGTGGTCGCCTCCGATTGCGGCGGCTCATTCGGCATGAAGAATGCCGGTTATCCCGAGTATCCGGCGCTTCTGTGGGCGGCGAAAAAGACCGGCCGCGTCCTGCGCTGGACCTCGGACCGGCTCGAATCCTTTCAGTCAGATGCGCATGGTCGCGACATGTGGGCGGATGCCGCCTTGGCGCTGGACGGCGACGGAATGTTCCTGGCGCTCGACGTGCATGTGCGCGCAAATCTGGGTGCCTATCTCGGTCCGGCGACCCTCCACCCGCCCGTCGCCAATCTTGGTGGACTGGCCGGCGTTTATCGCACCCCGAAAATCTACGCCGAGGTCGACGGCGTCTTCACCAATACTCAGCAAACCGCCCCTTACCGGGGCGCAGGACGTCCGGAAGCGACCTATATCATCGAGCGGATGATCGACCTAGCCGCCTACGAGATCGGCTTCGACCGCGCGGAGCTACGCAGGCGTAACCTCGTGTCGAAGGAAGCCATGCCCTATTCGACCGGCTTCATCTTCACCTACGATTCGGGCGACTTTCCCGGTGTTTTGGCGAAGGCACTTGAATTGGCCGACTGGACCGGGTTCGAGGGCCGCCGCACGGAGGCAAAAGCGCGCGGAAAGTTGCGCGGAATAGGAATCGCCAATCCGATCGAAATCGCCGGAGGTCCGATCGCCAAGCCCAATGCGGAATTCGCCCGCCTGGAAGTTTCCCCTGAAGGTAAGGTCCGAATCCATGTGGGTTCGATGGATAGTGGCCAAGGCCATGGCACCGCATTCCGGCAAATCGTCGCTGATCGCCTGGGCCTTGAGCCGCAAAGGATGGAAATCATCACGGGCGACACGCATGAAGTGCCGCGGGGGACCGGGACCTTCGGCTCTCGGACCCTGGCTGCCGCTGGCGGCGCCATCTGGGCGGCTGCCGACATGATGGTCGAGTCCTTGAAGGACAAAGCCGCCGAGCAGCTGGAGGCGCATAGGGCCGACATCCTCTTCGATAAAGGCGAATACCGCATCACAGGCACCGACCGGACGCTTTCCTTGGCGGAAGTCATTGCCAGGCAAGCCGCGCCGGTCTCGGCCGAGAACTTTATCAGCAACAAGGGCGCCACTTTCCCGAATGGCTGCCATATCTGCGAAGTGGAAGTCGACCCCGATACCGGACATATGCAGCTCGTTGCCTATTCGGTGGTCGATGACGTCGGCCGCGTCGTGAATCCCTTGCTCCTAAAGGGACAGATTACCGGCGGAGTGGCTCAGGGGCTGGGCCAAGCGTTGATGGAGAACGCCGTCTATGACCCGGATTCAGGTCAACTTCTTTCCGCGACATTCATGGATTACGCCATGCCGCGCGCCTGTGACATGCTTGAGATAGAGATCGCCGACTATTCCGTTCCCACCGAGCAGAACGCGCTTGGCGTGAAGGGTGCGGGCGAAGCGGGAACAGTTGGAGCGCTCTCGGCGGTAATCAGCGCCGTGTCCGACGCGTTGCGCCCTCTCGGTATCCGGCACATGGATATGCCAGCGACGCCTGGTCGGATCTGGCGCTGCTTGCAAATGCGGCGTGAAGAGGTGGTTGCGCGATGACTTCGATATTTCGCAGAGAGAGGTCAACCGAAGGAGGTGACGGCATTGCCGTTTCTTTGTATGACAGTCATCTGATCACATTGTTCGAACACACCGGAGCATCCGAGGAGACACATGGCCAATCCCCTTGCAGAGCCACTTAATCCGCTTATCCATGAACCCGCTCCTTTGCGCAACAAGATCATCAACTCGCTGAGGAGGGCGATTGAAACCGGCGTGTTGGAGCCAGGCACCCGCCTCGTCGAGAAGGATCTGTGCGAGAAACTGAATGTCAGCCGCACGTCGTTGCGCGAGGCGCTCCGGCAGCTTCAGGCTGAGGGAATCCTTACCGACCTCAACAATCGCGGTTTGACGGTGGTGACCGTCACGCGCGCCGATGCGGAAAACATCTACCGTATTCGCGGTGTGTTGGAGCCGCTGATCGTCGAGCAGTTCGTGGAAAACGCCCAGGATGACGAGCTCAAGGCATTGAAAGCTCACAGTGACGTGCTGAAGAAGGCCTATCTCAGCGGCAACGCCGAGGAGATTGTCGCGACCAAGCGGGAGTTCTACGATCGCATTTGCACCGGTGCCCGCAATCCGATCGCCTTCGATCTCCTGAAGAAACTGACGCTTTTGACCTCGCCCCTGCGCCGCAGCTCCGTCGTGCGCAAGGAGCGCCGGAGCCAGAGCATTGCGGAAATCGAAGCGATCGTCACCGCGATCGTCAACCGCGACAAGGCGGCGGCCAGGACCGCGGCTGAGAAGCACGTCGCCAATTCGGCGGTCTCCGCCTTCAGCACCGCCTACGACGCGTCATAACCTTGGGATTACCGCATGCGCCGCATCATCATTGCCATCACCGGAGCGTCCGGCATCATCTATGGCGTGCGAGCGCTGCAACTCCTCCGGGAACTCGACGACGTCGAAACACATGCGGTCATCTCGCCATCGGCCTTGCGCACGGCGGCCGACGAAATCGATATGACCGCGAATGAAATAAGGGAGCTGGCAGATGTTCTGCACAATTACCGTGATATCGGCGCGGCGATCTCGTCCGGCTCCTTCCGCACCGCTGGCATGCTCGTGGCCCCGTGTTCGGTCAGGACATTGAGTGGCATAGCGAATTGCTACAATGAAGAACTGATCGTGCGCGCCGCCGACGTCTGCCTCAAGGAACGCCGCCGCGTGGTTTTGCTCTTTCGCGAAACGCCTCTGCATGCCGGGCATATTGCGCTGATGGACCAGGCGACCCGCAACGGGGCAATCATCATGCCGCCGGTGCCCGCCTTCTACTCGAAGCCGAAGACGCTTGATGACATGGTCACGCAGACGGTCGGACGCGCGCTCGACCTCTTCGACATTCACCTGCCGATGGTTAAGCGCTGGAAGGAAGGCCCGGACTCTCCAGGCCAGCATTAGTCTGGAGCAAGCCGACTGGAACAACCGTTTCCGTCAGGGCTACACACTCTAAAAAGCTGCAAGCGCCTCGCCGATGGCGGCGAGTGCTTCCACAGTCTTCGGGTTCGGACCTGCGGCATGGAAGTGCCGCAGCACCAAAGCGAGATTGTCAGCGGCATCGACGGGAGCACCCCCGGCCGCAATCAAGGCCTCGCCTTCCGCTTCGAGCACTGCCATCTCGATCTTTTCGGAACCGAGTTCGATGCCTTTCAAACCATTGCGCAGCGCCTCGGTATCATGGTTCGGAGCCGGCTGAGGGCCGCTCTTCAGCCGTCGCCTAACGCTGCGTAACGGCTTGACGACCTCATCGCGCCAATCTGCCACAACGCCGTCGATGCGAACGAGCTCGGCCTCCGTTAG
Source organism: Sinorhizobium meliloti (assembly GCF_035610345.1). The sequence continues at coordinate 85,547 of NZ_CP141213.1, forward strand.
GGCGACGGAATGCTTCGACAGCCAGGCGGAGAAGAGCAGAACTGGCACATCGACCCCGCATTCGTCCTGCAGCGTGAGGCAGGCTTCGCCGACACCTGACGCGGCATAAAAACCTAACGCAAAGTCCCAAAGTCTCTGCCTTTCGGCCGTCATGGTGTTTCTCCTGTTAGCCCGGCAGTGAATAGCCACTTGTTTGAAAGAGGCCAAGTTGCACCATCCGGGAATTTTGCTCTCCAAAGATCCGACGCCGCAAGGGCCCAGAACAAAACACAACCGCCTCGCTGTTGCGCGATATTCTTCTTTGTCATACAGTAGTACGGTCACAACATGTGATATTAAAGGGACGGTCGCCGGGAGGCAACCAAGGGAGGTACCATCGATGCAAAAATCCATTCGTTTGCTGACGGTCGCTGTGACCACGGCCTGCGCCAGCATCCTCGGCGCGGTATCGGCTGAGGCCGACGCAATTTCTGATTTTTATGCTGACAAGACCGTAACAATCCTGATCGGCCATCCCCCGGGTGGCTCTTACGATCTTTACGCGCAGCTCATTGCTCAGCATTTCGGTAAGCATATTCCCGGCGAGCCGACGGTGATCGTCCAGGGCATGCCGGGCGGCGGGGGCTCGCTCGCGGCCGCGCATTTCTATGCGAAAGCGCCGCGGGACGGTACGATGGTCGCTCTCCTGCCGGAATCGCTGGCGCAGGACCAAGTCCTCGAGCCGAAGAAGAGCCGCTGGGACGTTTCCGAGATGCACTTCATCGGCCGCGCGGCGGACGTCACCTCCGTGATGATGGCTCGCAAAGATTCGCCGGTGAAATCGATCGAAGACTCGCTGAAGTCCGAAGCTAACGTGAGCTGCTCCGGCCGCACGACTTCAAGTGCCCAGACGGGAGCGGTGCTGAAGTCGCTGATCGGCTCGAAGTTCAACATGGTCTGCGGCTATGACAGTGCAACGGCCAGCGCGCTCGCCGTGTTTCGCGGCGAGGCCGATCTGACGACCACCGTTTGGGCAAACTGGTCGGTAAACTATGCCCAGCAGCTCGCTGCCGGTGACGTCGTGCCGGTTGTCCAGTTCTCCGAAAAGCGCCTGCCCGAATTGCCGAACACACCGACCGCCATCGAGCTCACGGACGATCCGGCCAAGAAGCAGGCGATTGAGTTCTTCGGCGCAGGCGGCGATATCGGCCGCGCTCTAATGACGCCGCCGGAAACACCAGAAGACCGCGTCGCCGCCCTTTCTGCCGCCTTTGAAAAGCTGATGGCAGATCCGCAATTCCTGGCCGACGCTAAGGCCCGATCGATCCCGATCGCGCCCATAACGGGCAAGGAAGTGGACGCGATCGCCAACCGGATTATCTCTACACCCGCGGAAGTGGTCGCCACACTGAAGAAAGCAATCAGCGACGGCTTCAACAACTGACCAACGAAATCGCGCGACGCACAGGCCTCGCGCGTTTTTGCCTTTTTCCGTTTCCAGAACATTAAGGATCCCGACCATGGACCACCAGGGCACGACGCGTTTCGTCCCGGTTGAAACCGGCACGCCTTGTTACGGCAGCGACCTGATCGCCGCAGCGATCCGCGAACAGGGGTTTCCCTACATCTGCCTCAATCCAGGCGCGAGCTACCGCCATCTGCATGACAGCCTGGTCAATTATCTCGGCAACGAGAAGCCGAAGATCATCCTGTGCATGCACGAGGAACATGCGATCGGCATCGCTCAAGGGTGGGCGAAGATCACCGACAGACCGCTTGTCGCGGCAGTCCACTCAAATGTTGGGCTGATGCATGCCACCATGGGTATTTTCGATGCCTGGTGCGACCGCGTCCCCGTCGTCGTCATCGGTGCCACCGGCCCGCTCGATGCCACCAAGCGCCGCCCCTGGATCGAGTGGATCCACTGCACGATCGATCAGGGCGGTCTCGTGCGCGACTTCACGAAGTGGGACGACGAGCCGGGCTCTCCGGAAGCCGCGGTGGAATCCATCCGCCGCGCCACGATGCTCGCGACGGCACGCCCCGCCGGCCCGACCTATGTGAATCTTGACGTCACCGTGCAGGAGATGGAACTGGTAAAGGTGCCTGCTCTGCATGATATCTCACGTTTCCGCCCACCCGCCGACCCGGAGCCGCCCCGGCGCGACCTGGAGGAAGCGATCGAGATTCTGGTCAGCGCCAAGCGCCCCGTCATCCTGTGCGGCCGCACCTCACGTAGCGAGGAAGGCTGGGCCGCACGCGTGAAGCTTGCCGAACTGATGGGCGCCAAGGTGCTTACCCATGTGAAGCTTGCGACAAGTTTCCCGACCACCCATCCGCTTTTTATCGGCGAAACAGGCTGGAGGCTGTCGAAGAACCTGCGCAAGCACCTGACCGAGGCCGATGCTGTGCTCTCGCTCGACTGGCTCGACCTCGCGGGCACGATCAATCAGGTCTTCCCCCCCGGCGGACCGAGTGCACCAATCATCAGCGTTTCGAACGACTACAACATACATCGCGGCTGGAACATGGATTATCAGGGCCTGCCCGCAGTCGACGTAAACATCCCGACCGTTCCGGAAACGACCGTCGCGCGGCTCCTGGAGGCGCTCGAAGCCCGCATCCCTACACCAAAGACCTACCAGCGGCGCCGTCTCGACGCGGAGCCCTCCAGAAGCTCCGGTCCGATCAGCCTGATGGACCTCGCCAGGGTGTTCAACAAAGTGACGCGCGACATCGACGTGTGCTTGACCTCGAGACCACTTGGCTGGCCTACCAATGCCAATGAGCTCGAACATCCGCACGATTATCTGGGTCACAATGGCGGCGGCGGTGTGGGTTCGGGCCCGAGCATCGGCATCGGCGCGGCTCTCGCACTGCGTGACATGAAGTCTCCGCGTGTGCCGATCGCGATCGTCGGCGACGGCGACTTCACCATGGGCAATACGGCACTCTGGACCGCCGCTGCCCAGAGCATTCCGCTGCTCTACGTCATCTCCAACAATAATTCCTACTTCAACGACGAGCACCACCAGGCGCAGGTTGCCATTCAGCGTGGCCGCCCGTCGGAAAACGCCTGGGTGGGCCAACGCCTGCAGGACCCCGCTCCGGACCTCCTGATGCTTGCTAGAGCGCAAGGCATCGACGGCGAAGGCCCGATCACCGATATTGCGGACCTCGCGCAGGCCCTTGGGCGCGGCATCAAGAAGGTGAAGGCGGGCAAGCCTTGGGTTGTCGATGTCCGGGTCCCGCCGGAATATTGCCGCGAGCCGATGGTCGAACTCGCTTAAGAGCAGTAAATATCTTCCGACGGAGCCCTGCTCGTCCGAGCGGGGCTCTTTTTTGCGCGAATGAAAGATGTTGGGGCGCGCACGCGCGCGATGACCCGCCGAATGAGGCATGCGGACCAAGGGAGCTGCCGTCGCGGACGTCCATCGCCCGCAAAAGGAAAGGCCGGAGCGTCGCCGCTCCGGCCTCCTTACATACGGCTGATCCGGTTCAGATGATGTCTGAAACCATGGTGCGCAATTGCGGGAAGACGTCGCCAAGATAGGACTGCGGCCATGGCATCACGAGCAACCTGTCGAACAGGATGAACATGGCGATCCAGATGACGATGGCAATGGCGAGCGTCCGGACCCAAGGCTGCTTTCCCTCGAAACGCATGTAGCTGATCATGAAGAGGAGCAGCGTCGGCAACAGCCCGAACAGCAGCGTTCCGACGTAGATCGAAAACACCCAGGAAGCCATGATGCCCATTCGCTTATAGAGCATCCGATCGGACATCGCTTCCAGCGGGTCGGCTTCATGAGCTTTGCGAGGCTTGACGAGGCTCTCTCCGGCGCGCTGCTTCACAAAGACACCGATGCCAGCGCAGATCACCACGATGAGGCCGACTACGGCGACCGTCTGCGGCATGAGCTTCGCGGCGAATGCCCATTCGGTCGAGGTGGCAAGCGCACTGATGAAGAGGAGGGCGGCAAGGATCCACATACCCGGCAGCATGATCCGGTCGACGGCGGAGATCGGGCCTGCGGCCCCGATTTCCTTAGGCGCAGCCGGTTCGCTGACGGCGGCACCCACGGCGGCCGGAACGGCTGCGCGGCGCTTCACGAAGAATCGCACGGCGCTGTAGACGAAGTAGACGATCGGTATCATCAAGATGAAGATCACGCCCGGACGATGGAGCCATTCGGAGCCGTAGCGGCTGGTCGAGATGAACAGATACTGTTCTACTAGGCCGCCGAGCACCAGTCCGAGCAGCACTGGAGCGCGAGCCCAGCCGAAGCGCTTCATCGCCCAGCCGATCGCGGAGAAGATCAACAGCACGATTATGTCGCCGGTGTCGCGGGTCGCCGAATATGCACCGATGAAAACGACGGCAAGAACCGTTGGCACGAGGATACCCGCTGGCACCAGGGCAAGCTTGGCAAGCTGTGACACGAACGCGAAACAGATCAGAACGCCGACGATATTGGCAATCATCAGGCTCCAGACGATGGTATAGGTGATGTCGAGCTGCTCGGTAAGCAGCTTCGGTCCAGGCTGGATCCCGTGCATCATGAAAGCGCCAAGCAGGATCGCCATAGTGGCACTGGCAGGAATGCCGAAGGCGAGCGTCGGAATGAGCGCACCGCCTTCACGGGAGTTGTTGGCCGCCTCGCAGGCAATGACGCCCCGCACGTCCCCCGTGCCGAAGGTCTTGCTGCCGTCCTTGACGGATTTCGCCGCGGAGCCATATGCGATCCAATCGATCGCCGGGCCGCCGAGGCCGGGTACGGAACCCAGGATCGCACCAAGCCAGGAGCTCTGGAAGACAAGACGAATGTTCTGGAGGGCGTCCCTGACGCCGCGGAATTGATCGCGCAGGATGCTCTCGCTCTTATGCATGGCAACGGCCTGGCGTGCCGCGCCGAGTTCGAGGAGCTCTGGGACGGCGAACAGGCCGAGCACGAGCGCCTCTAGTGGTACGCCCTCCCATAGATAGAGAGAGTCGAACGTCCAGCGCAGTTCACCCGTCTGCGCCTCATCGCCGACAGACGCGATGACGACGCCAAAACACGCCGATACGAGGCCTTTCATCATGTTGCCCTGACTGACGGCGGCAACGAGCGTCAGGCCAAGAATGCAAAGCGCCAGGAGTTCCGGCGTGCCGAAGGCCATCATGAATGGTCTGAGGATCGGAATGGCCAATCCAAGCAGGATGGCACCGAAAATGCCGCCGATTAGGGAGGCGGTATAGGACGCACCCAGTGCCCGACCCGCTTCGCCGCGCCGTGCCATCGGATAGCCATCCATCACCGTCGCGGCCGAACCCGCTGCTCCCGGCACCCCAATCAGGATCGAAGGGATGGTATCGGCAGTCGGGGTCACCGCCCACATGCCGATCAGGAAGGCGAGCGCCGTATAGGGGTCCATGGTGTAGGTGAACGGCAGAAGCAACGCCATTCCCGCCAGACCGCCGATTCCCGGAATTACCCCGATGAAAAGACCGAGCACGCAGCCCAGCATGATGATCATGAATCGGGTCGGGTCGAAAATGACCGTGAACGCCATCATGGCCTGTTCCACAAGATGCATAAGTCCTCCACCGCCTCGCTGCCCGCGAGCTTGTTTGTACACACGCGCCGCACACGCCTGCTCGTGCCACTGCGGCAAAAGCGACGCCCGCCTCCGATTTTTCCCTCGTCAGCGCTTGTGTATTACTGTATTTTTGTATGACAATGTTGGCTCTGCAGAACGCCTGTGGCAAATTCAAAAACCGAAGAGTACTATCATGCCGATGAATTTGGCGACCATCGATCTGAAGCTTCTCGTGGTTTTTGACGCGATGATGGCCGAGGGCAACGTCAGCCGCGCGGCCGAGCGCCTCGGCATGTCGCAGCCGGCACTATCAAACGCCCTCAACCGCCTTAGGCTGCTCCTCAACGACCGGCTTTTCCTGCGGACGGCGGACGGCATGCGGCCGACTGCGCGGGCGCTTGAAATTTCGGGCCCAATTCAGTCGGCCATGCGCCAGATCGAGGAGGCGCTAGAGCCCACGGCATTCGAACCTCAGGATCCTGATTGGACCTTCAGCCTCGCAGTGTCCGACCACGCGTCGGTGGTTCTGCTGCCGCCCCTAATTGAACACATCGCCCGCGTTGCGCCACGCGTCGGGCTCAACATTCAGTCGCGCCCGAACGACGAGTTGCCGGCGCTGCTCGACAACAGCGAGATTGATCTCGCCGTTGGCGTCATTCCGAACCTGCCGCGCCGCTTCAAGCACATGTCCCTCTTCCGGGACAAATATCTTTGTATGATGCGGCGGGGCCACCCGCTGGATGGCCGACCGATTACGCTGGAGGAATTTCTGACGACAGACCAGCTCTCCGTCAAGCCCGGCATGAGCGACATCAGCCGCGTGGACCGGCTCCTGGCCGAGGCAGGTCTCAAACGGCGCGTCGCCACGACCGTCCATCAGTTCCTTGCCGCGCCTGCGATCGTTTCCCGTTCCGATCTCATCGTGCTCGTCTTCGAGAAGATGTTACCCATATTCGATCCGTCTCGCTTCTATTTCTGTCCTGTGCCCGTGCCGAACATGGAAGTCGCGGCTACCGCGGTATGGAGCGACGTGAATACCGGTCTTCCCGCCCACAAATGGCTGCGCCGCCAACTTGCGGTGCTGGCTCGGCAGCTTGCCGACGAAGATGACGGCGAAGACCGCTCAGTTCCCGCAGGCGGATGAAACGTGAAAACACCGCATCCGTGTTGCCCCGTTGACGACTCTTGTTTATATGCTTGTCATACAGTACTACGTGACGACGTTATCGGAGGATATTGACGTGAGCGACAACACGAACAGCACCGCCACGACCCGTGATGGTACGAGGCTGTCCTATCGGCTGGTGAAGGGAAGTGGCCAGGGCCGCATCGCGCTTGTTCATTCCCTCGCGATGGACAAGACCTTCTGGGAGCCGACCGTGGCTGCGCTTGAAGGTTTCGCCGATGCGTTGCTCTTCGATTGCCGCGGCCATGGCGCCTCCGATAAGCCTTCCGGGCCCTACAGCGTCGAACTTTTCGCCAACGACGTTGCCGACCTGTTGGATTATGTCGGCTGGAAGTCGGCCGTCCTCGCCGGAGCCTCGATGGGAGGCTGCGTCGCCCTCGCCTTCGCCGCCATTTACCCTGAGCGCGTCGAGGCGCTCGGCCTTTTCGACACCACCGCCTGGTACGGCGAAGACGCCCCGAAAGCCTGGACCGAGCGCGCCGACAAGGCGCTTGCCGGGGGCATGGCAGCGCTCGTTGGTTTCCAGAAGACCCGCTGGTTCAGCGACAGTTTCCGCGGTGCCAATCCTGATGTGGTCGAAAAGGCGGTCGGTGTCTTCCTCGAGAACGATCTATCGGCCTATGCGGCAACCTGCGCCATGCTCGGCAATGCCGATATCCGCGCGGCACTTCCCCACTTCGACTTTCCTTGCCGCGTGGCCGTCGGAACCGAAGACTACGCAACGCCGCCGGACATGGCACGTTACATGGCGGAGAACATCCCCGGTGCCGGGTTCTTCATCATGGAGGGCGTGCGGCATTTCGCTCCGCTCGAGGTGCCCTCAACGATCGCGGCGCACCTGAAGGAACTCATCAAGGCTGGCTCTCGGCTATAAGGCAGACAGCTCCTGTCCCTGTACGCAGCATTCGCCGCCATTCTACGGTAGGTCGCATGCGCGACACGTGGCGCGTGCTTGCCGTGACCAGGCCGCTCTGACCGCTGCCCTGGGGAAGTCCTGAGCCGCGCGATCCTGGCTACGCGTCCGTCTTCGCCAACCTGCCCCGCTTGAGCCACCGGGCAAGAAATGTCGCGGAGACCGCCACGAAGAACACGCGGAGCACGTGGTGTGTGGCCACGAATGCGACATCGACATGAAGCGACAGAGCCATGAGGCTGGTCTCGGTCAATCCGCCTGGCGAATAGGCGAGTAGCAGGCTCAAGATGGGTCTTCCCGATATATGGGCAACAAGCATTGCGCAGCTGGTGCTCGCCGCGACGAGGAAAATGGTTGACCCCACCGACAACTGCAAAATATGCAGGATATCGGACTTCTTCACTCCGGCGAAGCTGCAGCCCAGGGCACTTCCGAGCACGAGCTGTGCGAACGCGATGATCTCCCAGGGCGCATGGAACTCCGAGACGCCCGTTAGGTGGATGGCGGCGCTGACCAGCATCGGCCCCATCAGAAAAGGCGAAGGCAGCGACAGGAGCCGCCCCAAGAACATGCCGCATATGCCGGTGCCGAACAGCCACAGGTCTGCGCTGATGGGCGTCTCAAGAATAGATGCACCGGCACGGGTTGTGCCGGTCAGCGCCTGGCCGCCGACGAAGGAGAGCAGGAAAGGAAGCGAAAGAACCACAAGCATGATGCGGCTCGAATGGACGAGCGCGATGATCCGGGTGTTCGCCCCATAAACTTCGCCGAGCGCCGTCATCTCGACCAGTCCGCCCGGCATTCCGGAAAAGAACGCGGTCCAGTGATCCAAGCCCCCTGCACGCCGGAAATAGACGTAGCAGCAACACGCCGTCACGACGACGAAAATGATCAATACGATGAGACCGGGAAGCCAATCGATCATGCTGCCGGCCATCGTCGGCGTAAAGCCGGAACCAAGAACGACACCAACCAGCATTAGCATCGGGGGGCGGACGATTCCGGGCACGGCTACCGGCATGTTGAAGAGTGATGCGAAGAGGCAGGCAACCAGGGCGCCCAGCATCCAAGGCAGCGGCAGATGGAAATAGAAAAAAATGCATCCGCCGATGAACCCTATCGCAAGGGCCAGGAAAAGCCTTCGATAGGGAAATTTACCTGGCGCGAACCGAGTCAAGAATGGACGCATCCCGTCTCCTCTATCGCATGCTTCCTCCAACCGAAGCCGGAATGAAGGACAACATGCGGAACTTAAAGTGCTACATCAATCTTCGCAGGTCCGATAAGACATGCCGGCATTTAGTGGCGAGCGGTACGCATGGTTCAGACGTTGCCACGGCTGCCGGTCGGCAGATCGAACAGGCCGGTTTCGAGCCCTTCCATGAACGTCCGCACCTCGCCGCTTGGCAATACGTCGGCATATTTCGAGTTCATGTCGAAGAGGTTGACCGCGTGGCTCGCCTGGCAGCGCTCGAAGCAGCCATCTTCGACCACCGTAACGCGCAGGTTATGGCTGAAGGCATCAACGACAGTCGCCCGTACGCAGCCGCTCGTAGCCGTGCCCGTAACGATCACGCTGTCGCACTTCAGGAGAAGGAGGTAGTCGATGAGATTGGTACCGTGAAATCCGCTTGGCTTCTGCTTATAGATGACGATGTCCTGGGGTGCCGGCGCGATCTGCGGCATGATCGTGTTGCCGTCGATCGTCGTTGCCTTCGGACGCTCCCGGCTGCGGCTGTTCTTCCAGAGCCAGCCTCCGCGATCCCATTTATCTGCCCGCTCGCTGCCGGTCGTGTAAATGATCGGCAGTCCCTTGATCCGGGCAAGCCTGGTGAGATCGGCGATGATCGGAAGCGCGTCCCACGCCTCTTCACCACCGGACTGGCGCCAGCGCAGGATCGATTCCTGTACCGGCTCGCGTTTGTCGCCGCAAAACGCATAGTTCACATCGACGATCAGGAGGGCCGGCCTTGTGCCGAAACCCTGTCGCGCGCCGTAACCAGCAATGTCGATAACCTCTCGGTCGCGCTCCGTCAGGAAACGGTCCCACGGTCGCGCGTTCGGGTGTCCACCGCTCCATCCCTCACTCATGTTCGCCCGCAATCTCGCTCTGCCACGGCGCTATCTTCCGTTCGAGCCAGGCCACCAGGCGGTCGAGCAAGACGGCGAATATCATCACGCAGATGATCGGCACGAACATCTCGGCGGTCCGGAAGCTGTTCGCCGCATTGATAATGATGCCGCCAAGGCCGGAAATCGCGGTCAGAAACTCGGCGATGATCATGGCGATGACCGCTTTGCCGATCGCAAGTCTTAGACCCGCCATGATGTAGGGAAGCGTCGCCGGTAGCACGATCTGGCGCATGATCCGGCTTTGCGGCGCGCAGAAAGCTGCTCCGACTTCGATCAGCGTTTTCGGAACTGCTTTTACGCCGACCCAAGTGTTGATGCAGATAGGGAAGAAGGCGAGCAGGAAGATGATCACCATCTTCACCGCGAAACCGAGACCGAACCACACCATCAGCAGTGGGACGAGTGCGATAAGAGGCGTTGCGTAGCCGGCCATCACATAGATGCCAAGCGCAGCCTCCGCGATGCGATAACGCCCGAGCAACAGTCCCGCCGGGACGCCGATCAGGGCCGCGAGCAAGTAGCCGGCGAAGAATGGCTGAATGCTTTGCCAAAACGCCTGCACAAGGGTGCCGCTCTCAATCATGACCAGGAACGAGGCGAAGATCTGGGACGGATAGGAGCCGAACAGGGGATCGATGAACGGGGCTGCCGCCTGCCAGAGGCCGATCAGCACCATCAAGGAGATGGCGGTGATTGCCCAATCAGGCATCGACCAGCTCCTGTCCCCGGCCACGACTGTCTCGTCTTCGCTTGTTTTCTCGGAGATTCTTGTTTCGGTAATGCTCATGGATCCCCTCCTAGGCGACCAGCTGATCGTGTTTCGCCGGCTCGTGCAGAGCCTCCCAGATCATGGCGCGTTTACGGGTGAACTCGCTTGCGGAGCGTATGCTGCGCATGTCGCTGCGCGGCCGTTCCAGCTCGACACGGATAATCTCGCGAAGTCGCCCACCGACCATGACCACGACGCGATCCGCCAGCAAGACCGCCTCATCCAGATCGTGCGTGACGAAGATGATGGTCTTTCCCGTGCGCTGATGGATATCGAGCAGCTCGATTTGCAAGGTCTCGCGCGTCTGCGAGTCGAGCGCGCCGAACGGCTCATCCATCAACAGCACTTCCGGATCGATCGCCAGCGCGCGGGCAATTCCCACACGCTGTTTCATGCCGCCGGAAAGCTGGTGGGGACGATGATCCTTTGCGTGGCTGAGGCCAACAAGATTGATGAAATGCTCGGCGCGTTCATCCATCTCGTTTTTCGGCAGTTCCTTCATCTCCAGACCGAACTTGATGTTGTCCACCGCGCTTCGCCAGGGCAGCAGCTCGGCATGCTGGAACACCATGCCGCGGTCGAAGCCACAGCCGCCAATCTGACGGCCGGCCACCTTCACGGAGCCCGAGCTGGCGCTGTCGAGGCCCATGATGATGCGCAGCGCCGTGGTCTTGCCGCAACCGCTTGGCCCTGCGAGTGCGATGATCTCACCCTTTTCGACGTTGAAAGAAAGGTTGTCCAACGCCCTTGCGCGGCGTTGGACACCCCTTACCTTCAAGGCGAATGTCTTGGAGACATTCAGTAGTTCGACATGTGCCATGACCGATCCTGACTTCCCCTGTTTCAGTTGGTTGCGACCAGCTTCAGGGCATCCTGACGCGGTCCTTCGTCGATGAACTGCTTGATATCGTACGCTTCCTTGATCCGGCCGTTGCGGTGCATCATGTCAACGTTCCACAGAAGCTTGTCGGCCATGATCGGCAGGTCCGGTTTGACCGCATCATATTTGACGACCTCGTCGTAGATGAATTCGGGCGTCTTATCATCCGGCGACAGCTTGGCGATCTGCCGCGCATAGTCCGCAGTCTCCTTCGGATTCTCGATGGCATATTTATGCCCCACCATCTGGGCGGCGAGGAACCGCACGAGCTGATCGTGCTTTTCGGCGATGACCTTGTCTGAGGTGACGATGCAGATGCGCAGCAGATTAGGTGTGGCTTCCGGCGCGCGAGCGATGACATTGACGCCGCGTTCAGCTGCTTCGGGCTCGAATTCGCTCGAGGTTGCGGTGGAATCCACCACGCCGGCCACAACGGCCCGGAACCGGTCCCCACCGCCACCGGCATTCGCGAAGGTCACTTCGGACGGATCGACACCGCCCCAACGAAGCGCCTCGCGGGCGAAGAGGTCCGGCGCGCCACCCGGACCGGAAATGCCGACGGTACGGCCCTTCAAATCCCTGACGCTCTTGATGTCACCCCTGGCGTAGAGATCGTAAGTCATGCCTGGCCAGTTGCAGCCGAGGAACTTCAGGTCGGCACCTTCCGCCATGGCGGCGATCGCTGTGAGCGGCGTCGTGGCATAGCTGTCGATCTCCCCTGCAAGAAGGGCCTTGACCGGCACCGTGCTGCTTGCAAATTCCACGGTCTTGAGATCGAGATCGAACTTTCCGGCGAATTTCGTGGGCATGAACTGGATGCCAGCATCGCCCTTCGCTTCGACGACGCCATGGTGCCAGGCGTCGGCGGCATGCGCGGTGCTGATGCCGGCGAGAACAGCCACGCCGGCGGCAAATGATTTAAGGATATGCTTCATGTGTTCCTCCCTGGATTAGTGGGGGACCTGCCGCCCCCGATGATCAACGTGCGTTTGCTTGAGCTCGCTCCTGCTCGATGCCCGATGCTGCGTCGTCCGGAAACGCCTCCTTCAGTCTCGGATAGACTTCGCGCGCAAAGGTGCGGATGCCATGAACAGTGTCCTCATGGTTCAGGAAGCCGGCTTGTCCCATCAGCAGCATATGACCGAACCCGCCGACCTTGCCGTAGAATTGCTTGACCTGGTCGAAGACCTGATTCGGCGTGCCCGCAAACATGATGCCGGCTTCGATTGCCTTTTCGACGCTCAGGTCTTTGATCGATGCTGCAAGTTGAGGCATGGCGCCGCGCAGGAACCGGACATTGACATCGACCGGCACATAGCCCGGCGGGTTCTTGTAATGGACCGGCACCTTGTTGGCCTTGAGATACCAGAGCAACTGCTCGGCCCCTGCACGGGCTCGAGCCGGATCCGGGCTCGTATAGAGGAGTGGCGCATAGGCGAGCCGGTGGATGGGTGTGACTTCGCCCCGGCCAGCTTCGCGCCAGCCCTGACGATAGGATTCGTAGACCCTCGGCGTGCCGCCGAAACCGGTCAGGAAGGTCGCCTGAACGAACCCACGTGAACCGACCCGCGCCGCGCCGCCCGGGCTGGTAGCGCTGACCCAGACCGGCGGGTGGGGATCCTGGTAGGGGCGCGGCCAGATGTTGACGTTGCGATGGTGAAAGAAGCGCCCCTCATGGCTGAAGGGCCCGTCGCGGGTCACCCAGGCTTTGATGATGAGGTCAAGCGCCTCCCAGTGCCGTTCATTAGTACGTACCGGATTGCTGTTTGCCGCGGCCAGTTCGTAGGGCACGCCCCTGACGAAACCGACTTCCAGGCGGCCGTGCGAGAGGATATCTGCCAACGCCATTTCTTCGGCAACACGAACGGGATCGCGACGGTTCGAGATTGGATTGCCGAGGAGCAGCAGGCGCGCCTTGGAGGTGAGCCTTGCAAGGGCAGCCAGGACCAACGGCGCCGCCGGGTCGACGCAAGTGGGGGTCTGGTGATGCTCGTTAAGCATGATGTCCAGCCCCTCTTCCTCTGCGACCAGCCATTCGGCAATGTAACGATCGTAGAGGGCAGCACCCTTCTTCGGGTCGTAGAGATGGTTGGGCAGGGTGACCCGGATGGACTCATATTCGGTTTCGGGCGGCAGGTCCGGATAGGCGTTTTCGCTGAAGAACCAGGCTCTCATCCCACGTTCCTCCAAAGGCTTCTGGTTGTCTGGGGCTCGGCTAGAAAGGCCTCGACGCGTGCAGCGAGCACCTCCGGCCGTTCTTCGGCAAGGTTGTGGCCTGCGGCTTCGATCGTCTCGACCGAGGCGTTCGAGATGAGACGGCCAAAGGAATTCGCATAGTCCGCTGAGACGAAACCGTCGGAGCTTCCGCGAAGGACGAGCGTCGCCGAGGCCAACCGATGGAGGCGATGGCGCAGCTTGGGATTGTGCATGAAGGGCTCCCAGGTGAGGAGCGTCAGCGTCTCCCGGTTGCGCACGACTGCGGCGAGCTTCTCATCCGAATAGGCCGAGGGGTCGAAACGGTGTTTCGCGACATCGTGATAGAAGAGCCGGGTGACCTCCACTTGGGGCAGGGCGAAAATGTCAGGCACGTCGAGGCGGTCGACTGGGCCGACCTTGATGCCGATCGGGGCCACAAGCACGACACGGCCGAAGCGTTCCGGCGACATGGTGCCCATCTCAGCAGCGATCCAGCCGCCGACAGAGCAACCGATCACATCCACCTCATTGAGCCCGAGGTAATCGAGCAGCGAAAAATGCACATGGGCGATGTCGGTTACGCAATCCAGCCAGTCAGGGAGCGAGGATTTTCCGAACCCCGGATGGGAAGGAACGATGAGACGGCGCGTCTTGGCGAGCTCCGCCGCGAAAGCATCATCCGGAAAGAAGCCCTGGACTCCGTGGAGATAGAGAACCGGAGCACCCTCCCCCAGCTCGTGCCATTCGAGCTCCACATCTCCTATGTGAAGAAAATGTTGTTTCACGTTCGAACATCCTCCCTGCTGTCGTTTGAAGCTGAGGAAGTCTGCCAAAACGAATTACCCTTAGGCAGATGCCAATTAGACTCTGGCGATAGACAACGGTTATTGCCGCCTTCCGTAACTGAGGTTGGCAAACCGACCGGAAGACGTTGACATGATTGGTGAAACGAGCGGTTTCGGCACGTGCGTCGGATGATCGTCAGCAATAATTCCAGCGAATGGTTTTTTGTCATACGTTATGCTAAACATACAAAAGCTTCGAAGGAAAACGAAAAATGAATGCAGATGCGGACGAGCAGATTGGTGAAAACGCGGTCGAGGTAACCACGCTCGACTTCGTTGAAAGGGGCGGAACGCCGCTGCTGGGAACGCTCTACCGGCCCCGCGGAAAGGGCGCGCTTGCGACGATCATTGCCATTCACGGTGGCGGTTGGCGGCTGGCTTCGACAGGCAACTACCGGCATATCGCTCCTTACCTCGCCGCACGGGGCTACGCCGTCTTCGCACCGACGTACCGCCTTTCAGGAAATGGCTCTCCCACCTACCCGGCGGCCGTGCACGACGTCAGGGCGGCAGTTCAGTTCATCCGCGCCGCGGCAGAAAGTTTGGGCCTCGACAGCAGACGGCTCGCGCTGCTGGGAGACTCGTCGGGGGCACATCTCGCCGCACTGGTGGCGCTCGCCGGGGACCTGCCTCTCTTCAGGAGCATTTCGCCGAACGGAGACCTCGACCGTTGGAACGCCGGCGTCAAGGCGTGCATCCCGGTCTACGGCATTTTCGACCTTGCCGCCCAATGGCAGCATGACCAGCGCGTGCGCTTTGACGACCACATCGTCGAAGGCTTCCTGGGGGAGCGTCTCGTTGATGATCGACGCCCCTATTTCGACGCGTCTCCGCTATCGCATATTTCGGCAACCCGAAAAGACACCGGCTTTCTCGTTGCCTGGGGAACGAGCGACGACGTGGTCGACCCCGCAAGTCAGAGCGAAGCTTTCGTGCTCGCACTGAAACAGGCGGGCATTTTCGTGCGCAGCGTGCCGGTTCAGTCTGCCCCCCATTACTGGATCTCCGATCCGCTCGCGGAGGCGGGCAGCTTTTCCGGCTTCTTCACGGCGCGCCTGCTACGATTTCTTGAGGCGAAGCTCTAGTACTAAGCGCGGCCAATCCAGGAGGATCGGATGATACAGCTTCGTCACGTCAGGGCATTTCTGGCCGTTGCCGACACAGGCAGCATTCGAATGGCCGCCCTGCGCCTCAACGTATCGCAGCCGGCACTTTCGAAGACGATTCAGGAGCTCGAGGAAATCCTCAGCGTCCCGCTCTACACCCGATCGGCGCATGGCAGCTCACCGACCGAGTTCGGCCGCGCCTTCCTTCATCGTGCCCGCATCATCGACACGGAATTTTCCCGTGCTCAGGAGGAGATCAGCCAGATGGTGGGCTCCAAGGGCGGCAAAGTCGCTGTCGGCATCTCCGCGATCGCTGCGATGCTGATGGCCTCGCATGCCCTGCAACGCTTCTGGAAAATGAACCCCAATGTCAATGTCCGCATATCCGATGGACTGCTCGACAGGCTGATCGGCGGTGTACGGCAGGGCGAGTTCGATTTTGCGGTCGGCGGCGTGTCCCCGACCTCGCTCGCCCAGGATTTGACGATCGAGCCGCTTTTCGAGAACAGCATCGTCCCGGTCGTGCGGGCCGGGCACCCCCTTTCGAACGCCACGTCCTTGAAGGATCTTGCCGGAGCGGATTGGCTTTTCACCAACGATCAGCCGACTTTCATGGCTTTGATGAATCGGTATTTCACCGACCATGGCGCTCCGCCGCCGCGAGTGCTTTTGACTTGCGAATCCTTCTCGGCAGTGCTGGACATTCTCCCCTCCACGAATCTTGTGGCCGCTCTGCCGAAGAGCTGTCTCACTCATCCGCTGATGAGGGATCGGATCGTGGGCCTAGCCCTCACCGAAGGCGGTTCGCACACCACGGTCGGCCTTGTGAGCCGTGCCGGCGTGCCACTAACCCCGCTTGCGGCCGGGCTTGCCAAAGCTTTCCGTCAAGTCGGCATGGGCTACAACAATCTCGGCCGATAGCCCCGCCGCGATAACGGCGGGTTATGACACCCCGCTCATCCTAGTCTGCACAGCCCTTGCCGCCGCCCGTAGACTTAGTTTCAGTACAGCACGGGAGGATTTGCGATGGCTGGAGAGCCAACCAACAGGAAGCCTGATGCCCCGCTGGTGGTCGGCTTGGGGGGCACCACACGCGAAGGATCATCGACAGAGCTTGCACTGCGTTATGCCCTTAAGGAGGCGGAGAAGGCCGGCGCTCATACGATACTTTTCAACGGCCCGTCACTAATGATGCCGATGTATGCACCAGAGGTACCGCACCGCACCGCCGAGGCGCGGGAATTGATAGCGGCGCTGCGTGCCGCTGACGGGATCGTCATCGCCTCGCCCGCCTACCACGGCAGCATATCGGGATTGGTGAAGAACGCGCTCGACTATACGGAGGACATGCGCAACGACGCGGCGGCCTATCTCGATGGACGCGCGGTCGGTTGCATCACATGCGCCTACGGCCCGCAGGCCGCCGGCACGACCCTTGTCGCATTGCGCTCCATCGTACATGCCCTGCGAGGTTGGCCGACCCCACTCGGCGTCGGCATCAACAGTCTTACCTGCCGTTTCTCTCCCAATGGCGGGCCGAGCGACGGAGCAGTTGGCGACCAATTGAAGATCATGGCCACCCAGGTCACCCAGGGCGCCTTTGCGATGCGGGGCGGGCTTGCCGCGGCCAAAGAGCCGGATCGCCTGGTTTCCGCATCGTGAGACACGGTTCTTCGCGCGGCCGCGATCGCGGGCGGAACGGCGGCCTAACTGGCTTCAACGCGCCGGAAGCTGGAACGATACTGAGCCGGCGTCACGCCGAGGCGCTCGCGGAAGACGATCCGCATCCTGTCGGCGGTGCCGAAACCGCAATCATAGGCGATGGCCTTCAGCTGGCGGTCGCTCCCCTCGAGAAGGTTTCGGGCTGAGTCAATGCGTGCGCGTTCCACGAATTCATGAGGTGTCATGCCGGTCGCCTGCACAAAATGCCGGGCAAAGTTGCGGGTGCTCATCCCCACTTGAGCGGCGAGAGATTCAAGCGTGTGGCGCTCCCGGATATTCTCCATGACATGATCTTGAACTCTTGCTATCGGCGATGCGGGATCATTCGGTGCGGTGAGATAGGGGCTAAACTGGGATTGCCCCCCTTGCCGTTGAGCAACTACGACCAGTCGCTTGGCGACGACCAGTGCAATCTCTGCTCCGTGACTTTCTTGGACCAGCGCCAGCGCCAGATCAATTCCAGCCGTCACGCCGGCAGATGTGACAAGGCGCCCGTCACGCACATAGATGGCATCCGGTTCAACCTGTGCGGCAGGAAACATAGCCGCGAGCGCGCCGGCATTTTGCCAATGCGTGGTGACGCGCCGCCCGTCGAGCAATCCCGCGTGTCCCAAAGCAAATGCCCCCGTACAGATCGATCCGTAGGTGCTCGCGAGAGATGGAGCTAACGCCAGCCATTCGACCAAGGGTTGACTAGGCTCTCCGACCGGCAAGGCTGGACCGCCAGCGACGAGCAGAGTGTCTAAATCGCCCGCCACGTCCTCGAACGCCAGGTCCGCTATCATCAACATGTTGTTCGACGCTCGCAAAGGATTTCTGTGGGCCGCCACTACAACCGTTTCATAGCGATTTTCTGGCGCAATATAGGTGTTGGCCTCAACGAACACGTCGATCGGTCCAGCGACGTCGAGAGCCTGGACACCCTCGTGAATAGCGATAGCAACCTTCGTAATAGCCATGGTTCCGCGATCGTTCTGGCGAGAATCGACGTATGCTTGTCCTGATCCAGCGAATGCGGCGCGTTGCGACGTCGACCCACGAGCGCGTACAACTGCCAAGGATCGCGCTGCAGCCGTAAACCCCTTAGGGCGCGATCTTACCAAATGCAACCAGAGCTCTTCTGCGTGTCTATTCACGCCACGGCGGAGCTCTACCTATGAGGACTAAGAAATGACCGAGGTCATCGCCGGTATCCGCGTTCCCGACAGTGAAATCGCTCGCGCCGCGACCCAACTGGTCCGTGATACGCAGGACAATCTCCTTTACAATCATAGCCGCCGTGTCTTCTTTTGGGGCGCACTGACCGGCAAGCGTCTGCGTCTCGAACATAACCCCGAACTTCTCTATTTGGGCGCCATGTTCCACGATATGGGCCTGACAGAACGCTACTCCAGTCCCGATTTACGCTTTGAGGTCGACGGCGCAAATGCTGCCCGGGATTTCATGAAGAGCTACGGCGTTTCCGAGCGGGATATCGAGGAAGTTTGGACCGCTATCGCGCTCCACACCACACCCGGTATTCCCGAACACATGCGTCCGACGATCGCGCTGGTCACAGCGGGCGTGGAGATGGACGTCCTCGGCATCAACTATCATGTGTTCTCGCACGAACATCGGCATGACGTTTGCGCCTGCCATCCGCGTGAAGCGAATTTCAAGGAAAACATTATCGATCACTTCGCAGAAGGCATCAAGAAGAAGCCTGAGACAACCTTTGGAAACGTCAAGTCTGACGTGCTGGCGCTGAGAGACCCAAATTTCAAGCGCGTAAATTTCTGCTCGATCATTCTGAATTCCGCTTGGCCCTCTTGAGCCGCGGCTGATTTCGCAAGCTTGGCCAAAGGTCAACATTGAGGCAGCTTGGCCAACCCTGAGACTCCGATATTTCGCTTTTGATGTAGCGAAATATCGGAGGAAGCTACGGAAACTGTAAGCACGTCGCGAAAAACACTCGTAGACGATGGATTTTCCTTCTGATCGCACGGCCCCTCGAGTTCCGAATCGAGATATTCTTTGTTGAGGCGTTACCAGTGGGTGACGGTCTCATCTAGCCACCTGTCCAATAGCGGTTGCGGATCGGGATCCTGCCAGGCAACTCCTCGAGTCTAACAGCTTCCATCGATTGCCAACGCAGCCGCAGGGCGATCCAGGTACATTTCGCACAGCTGGCCAGTCCATAAGAGCTGGAACTCCACTCCCCTCTTGGAGTTCTTACCGTCATGTTCGCTCTCAGAAGAAGGACGCGGCGTAGGAAATGAATCCGGAAAAATGGACGCATCTGTGCATAGATATGCAGCGCATGTTCGCCGAGGATACTCCTTGGCAAGTTACCTGGATGCCGAAGGTATTCGACCAGGTCGTTGAGGTTGCAGGCCGGTTTCCGGAGCGCACGATATTCACGCGTTTTGTGCCGCCGTCCGCCCCTGAGGAACTGCCAGGCATGTGGCAGGCGTACTACGAGAAATGGCCGATGATGACGACTACCCAACTTGATCCGGTTCTGGTGGATCTGGTTCCGGACCTGAAAAGATTGGTACCGCCAGGGCGCATTTTTGACAAAAGGACCTATTCGCCCTGGACGGATGGTCGCCTGCATAGCGCCTTGCTTCATCAGGATATAGGCACACTGGTCGTAACAGGAGGCGAGACGGACATCTGCGTGCTGGCCGCGACGCTTGGGGCTATCGATCTCGGCTATAATATTATCCTGCTGAAGGATGCGGTATGTAGCGCGACCGATCAAACGCACGATGCATCGCTGGAACTTCTCAGCAAGCGCTTCTCAGTTCAAGTGAAGGTTATGGACACCGAGGAGTGGTTATCGTCATTTTAGAGCCTGCGCGAAACAAGCGGAGCTGTTCCTGGATATCCATGCGACCTTAGAAGGGCGAGCTGAGCAAATTGTGCGCCGGAGGTGCTGAACGGTCCTGACGGCAGTCTTGCGGCCGACCGCCTTTCGGCGACCGACCAGCCGGCTGAGCGGGACTCCTTAAGCTGTGTTACACTCCGGCTCATCGCTTCAATGGAGTGGTCCCATGGGCATAACGTTTCCGAACGAAAGTTCAAGTTATCGCACCGCTCGCGACAAGCTACTGCAGCGCGAAGCAACACTCAGGCGCGAAATGGAATCCGTAGCCGCAGAGATCCGAGCACTCCCTCCGGGCGGGGTCGTTCCCGAGGACTATGAATTCGACCACATGGACGGAAAGGGGACATTGGCAAAGGTGCGACTCTCCGAGCTGTTTCGGCCCGGCACCGATGTCTTGATCCTCTACCATTATATGTTCCCTCGCCATCGCAGCGATAAGCGGCCCAAACCGAGCAGCGGGCCGATGGCAGAGCTGCCGATCGAAGACGGTCCGTGCCCGTCTTGTACTGCCCTACTCGACAACTGGGAGGGAGCGGTGCCGCACGTAGAGGGTATGGGCGTAAACATCGCGGCTGTTGCAAAGGCGCCTATCGAGCAGGTTGCAGCCTTTGCGGCTCATCGGGGCTGGCGCAGGCTGAAGCTCCTTTCTGCCGCGAACAATAGCTTCAAACGCGACTACCACGGCGAGGACGCGGAGGGCCAGCAATTGCCGATCCTTACCGTGTTTCACAAAGGCGCGGACGGGCTGATCAGGCTGAGCTGGGCCTCTGAACTGTTGTTCTTGCCGGCCGAGCCGGGGCAGGATCCACGGCATTTGGGCACTGTCGAGCCGATGTGGACCCTCTTGGACCTCACTCCCGGAGGGCGGCCGAATACCGACGAACAGTTCGAATACCAAGGCTGACAACCCGCTTTGCCGAGGTGCTAGTCTCGTGACCTCGCCAAGAGGGCTATCGATCGCAATTGCCGTGGTTCGCGCTTGCCGAATGATGCTTTCTGCGCGAGAAATCAGCGAACTCTCTGAAGAAGCGCACGGTTGAGTGCCGCGAACGCAGTTGGGCGGCGAACGCGATCCGCGGCGGAAGGGCGAGGGAGATCACCCACGAAGAGTGGCCACCCCCTCTGCCCGGCTTCACGACACGCGCGGGCGCGCCACGTCGTTCACTCCCTCCGGGTCCGGCGCCTGGCCATAGCTCATACGCCGCATCTGGGCGATCACCCGCTCCATTTCGTCGTCCGGCAGTACGGGCGGCTCCCCGAGCGTCAGGGCCTGAACATAAATCCGCGATAGCGTCTCCACCTCGATTGCAAGCCACAATGCCTGTTCCAGCGTTTTGCCGAGCGATATCTGACCGTGCTGCCCGAGCAGGCAGGCCAAACGGTCCTTGAGGGCAATAAGCGCGTTGTCGGAGAGCGCCTGCGTTCCGAAGGTCGCATATTCGGCGCAGCGGATCGTGGTGCCTCCGGCAATCCCCGTCATGTAGTGAAAGCTCGGAATGGTCTTGTGATGGCAGGCGAGCGTCGTCGCGTAGATCGAGTGGCAATGCAGGACCACGTCGATATCGGTGCGCGCGCGCAGAATGTCGCGGTGAAAGCGCCACTCCGATGACGGGCGGTGGCCCACATAGGTGCCGTCGAAGCCCATTTCCACCAGGTCGTCCGGCTGCATCGTGTCATAGGGCATGGAGGACGGCGTGATGAGGAAGCCGTCATCGGTGCGGACGGAAAGATTGCCGGCCGTGCCCTGGTTGATGCCGCTCGAATTCATCCGCCGGCAGATGTCCACCATTTCCCGCCGGAGTGCCAGCTTGTCCGTCTCAGCCATGAAGATTTCCTTTCGTGTTCCGGAATTTATCTCTGTTGCCCGGCATTGCGCGGGCGATTGCGCGCCAATCGGCGGCATAGCGGGAAAGTTCGGGATTGAGCCGCGCAAGATCGACGGGCTCGCTGAGGGCAAGCGGCGCCGGCCCTTTACGCGTCTCGTGACCGGCAAGCAGCGCCGCACCGGCGGCAACACCATAGGCGTCGAGGTTGAAGCGCACCTGGCGCTCGGGAAGCAATGCCGCAACCACACCCGCATAAAGAGGATCGCGCAGGAAGCTGCCGTCGAGCACGATAAGGCGATCCGTGGAAAGCGCCTCAATGCATTCCACCGTCAGCAGCGCACAATAGAGGAGCGCCAGGGCCTTGCGCTCCATTGCCGTCTCGGCCACGGGTCCAAGGATGCGCCCGCTTCCGGCGCTGCCGGGGAAAAGACCATCGTCGTCGCCGAAAGAGGGCACCGCGATGGTCCGCTGCGCAACCAGACGCCCGAGGACCTCGATGGGGGCGTCGTCCGTCGGCGGATTGGAACCGGCGATTTGGGAGAATTCCCGCCCGCCCATTGTCAGAATCCCGCCGAGGCGGTTTCCGAAAACGTCGCTGTTAAGCGTCATGCCCCGGTGCTCGTCGAGGCGCTCGACCGGTGTCGTTCGTGAAAAGCCGACGATCCAGGTACCCGTCGAGATCACCGTGAAATCTCGAAGTCCCGCGGCGTGATAGCGATAATGATTGAGGCTGCTATCGTGGCCGCCCGTGAGGACGCGCATTTCTGCCGGGAGTCCGAACCTGCGGACGAGTTCGGGCCGGATCGGCCCAAGCGTCTGCCAGGCTTTGGCAAAGGGCGGCATCAGCCGCTCCCAGCCGCGGGCATCGACGATCGGTGAAAAGCGCCTTTCGGCGACATTCCAGAGATGCGACTGTGCCCCGAGAAAGCTCGCTTCAGACGCGGCGACGCCGGAAAGCCGCCAGGCCCAATATTGCGGCAGGCCGAGATACCAGCGCGCTTTCCCGAAAGCCTCCGGTTCGCGCTCCTCCATCCAATAGAGCTGGCGGGCCTGATGAGTCGCGCCGTGCATGGTCGCGCTGCCGCGGTCGAGAAACGTACCGGCAAGCGGGATATAGCCGTCGCGGATATCCGGCGGCAACGGCTGCTCGTAATCGACCATAGGAAGCGCCGCACCATCGCCGGCCCCGGGGTCGGGACCGGTCAGAACGCCGCCCGAGCCGTGCCCGGCCGCGACGACGGCGGCAAGTTCATGGCGCCGCGACAGAGCCGCCAGCGTCGCGAAAACCCATTCGCCCAGCTTCGTGAGGTCATGGTGGCGCCAGGGAGGCCCGGGGAGGACGGGATTAGGGACGCTGATCGTCTCCGCCACCGTCCCGTCGGCCCCGACCGCGCTCAGCTTGACGTTGGTCTTGCCGATGTCGAGAACGGCGACCGGAGCCGCACCGCTGTCTCGATCGTTCATCGCATCCACCGTCTCTTCTCCCCGACCGTGCTCGCGCCAACCTCGTTCAGATCAAGCCGTATTGCGTGGCCTTGTTGCGCAGGAACGGCAGACCGTTGCCCATCACTTCCTCCTCGTCCTTTGCGACCGGACGCCAGACGGCAAGGCCATAAGCCACTTCCGGCGGCATATTGATGAAGCTTTCCATGGCAAGACCACCCTTGAAGCCGATCGCCGCAAGCGTCGAGAAAATCTCGTCCCAGCCGCAGGTGCCGTAGCCCGGCGTGCCGCGGTCGCTTTCGGAAAGATGGATGTATTTTAGGTACTCGCGGGCATCGAGGATGCCTTTGCCGACGCCTTTTTCCTCGATGTTCATGTGATAGGTATCAAGGTGCACGAAGACGTTGTCGGCTCCGACCCGCTCGATCATCTTGACCGCCTGCCAGCCGGTATTGATCAGGTGGTTCTCGTAGCGGTTCACGGCTTCGACGCCAAGCTCGATGCCGCGCGACTTGGCGTGCTTGGCCGCGGCCTGCAGCACGCGGGCGATGTTGTCATACTCCTGAACAGTCGGCGGCACGCCGGTGCGCTCGCCGATGCCGCCATAGATGACGCCCGACAGCGCCTCGCCGCCGAGATCGGCAGTCTTGTCGATTGCGATCTTCAGATGGTCGATCGCCGCCTCGGGCCGCACCGAGGCCCACGCCGGCTCCGGCAGGCCGAGCGAGCAGACCGCCCGCAGCCGGTTCTTCTCCAGCAGGGCGCGGGTGTGCTCGGTGTCGACGGCAGGCGGATTGAGCATCGGGATCTCGATGAAATCGACCTTGTATTTGACCGCCGCGGCTACCGCCCGTTCGGCGCCGGGACGGTCCCAGTTCATTGTCCACATGCTCGTATGTACGCCAAAACCCTGCATCGTCATGATCCTCTTCTGACAATTGAAATCCTAATTTTGGAAACGACCCAACGCAGAATCATCACGCCGACGAGAAGGATGCCCCAGACGGCGGTCGCGAGATGCTGGTTGGCTCCGACGAGATTGAGCCCGGACGAAAGAAGCTGCAGCACCACCAGCGCGACGAAGACGGGGATCACCCGGCCGAAGCCCCCGAACGGATTGACGCCGCCGAGGAAGCACGCGAGCACCGTGATCAGCAGATAGGACTCGCCATGACCGATACGCACCGAATTGAAGCGCGCCAACATGATGATGCCGGCGATCGCGCACATGACCCCGGAAAGCGTGTAGACAAGCACGATCGCCTTGCGCGTGTTGATGCCTGAATAGCGCGTCGCCTCGAGATTCGAGCCGATCATGTAGGTGTTGAAGCCGAGCTTTGTGCGACCGAGAAGCAGATGCCAGGCGAGCACGCAGACGACGAAAACGATCAGCGGGACGGGAATGCCGGCGACGGAGCCATGGCCGATCACGCCAACAAAGGGCGGGAATCCGGAGATGTCGCCCCCGCGCGTCAGGAACTCGCCAAGGCCGCGCAAGAAGATCATCATCGATAGGGAGACGAGGATCGGATGGGCGCGTGTGAACGCGATCACCAGGCCCATGATGACTCCGCTTGCCGCACCGACCATCACGGCAAGGAGGGAGCCGACGAGGAAGATTCCGAAGCCCGCGTCGGCCCCTCCGTTCGCCTTGAGGACCCAGGCAAGGGTCAGTCCGGCCAGATTGGCGGTGAAGGTAATTGCGAGATTGAGGCCGCCGGTCAGGATCGGCAGCAGCATGGCAAGCGTCAGGAGACCGAGTTCCGGCAGCTGGAAGGCGACGGAGCCGAAGGTCGCGGCGCTCAGGAATTGCGGCGAGGCGATCCCGAAGACGAGGACGACCGCGACGAAGGCGAGCCCCGGACCAGCCATCTCCGGCCCTATGGCGGCCTTGATCCTTTCGAAGACTGTGATCATCGGCCCGTTCCCTTCTGACCGACAAAAGGCAGCAGGCGCTCTATCCGCGTGTTGGAAAGCGTGATGGCGATCAGAATGATCGCGCCGATAATCATCTTGAAGGCGAAGGGCGACACGCCCATCAGGTTCAGTCCGTTCTGAGTGATCGAGATCAGAAGCACGCCGAGCACGCAGCCGAGCACGGTGCCCTTGCCGCCGCCGAGGCGCGCACCGCCGAGCACGACCGCGGCGAGCACGTCGAGTTCGCGGCCATAAAGCGCGTTCGGCACGACTTCCTGAGCGTAATGCGCCTGGATGAGACCGCCTATGCCAGCCATGAGGCCAAGCCAGCCGAAGGCAATGAATTGCATGGCACCGATATTGATGCCGAAGCGCCGGGCGCCTTCCGGATTGTCGCCGAAGGCGTAAAGCTGGCGGCCCGTCGTCGTCCGCGTGATCAGCGTCCATGTCGCAATGACGCAGACGACCATGACGAGAACCGGAAGCGTGATCTCGATCCAGGTACCGTCGGGCATTTCACGCTCGAAGAGGATCACGCGGTCCGTCAGCCAGTCAGGCAGGTCGTAGATCGACACGCCGCGGGTGAAGAACATCAGCAATCCGAAATAGATATTGAAGGTGGAGATCGTGGCGACGATCGAAATGATCCGGAAGCGGTGGATCAGAAAGGCATTGAAGCAGCCGAGCAGTACGCCCAGCGAACCGGCGATGAGAAGCCCGGAGATCCAGCCGCCGCCGCCGATCCAGCCGAGCGCGATCGCCGTGCCGTATTGGACGACCGAAGCGGCCACGGCGAAGGAGATGTCGATGCCGCCGGCGATCAGCACCACCAGAAGGCCGACAGCGAAGATGATGTTGACGGCGCTGATGTTCAGGAGATCGAAGGCGTTCCCGAGCGAGAAGAAATTCGCCGTTGCGAAGGAGAGCACGGCACTGATGACGACGATCACCGCCAGCAGCGAAAATTCCGTCGCGTGAGTGCGGATCAAGCTACGCATAGACGGCCGCCTCGATCTCTTCCAGCCGCGACTGGCGCGGATCATAGGTTCCGACGATGCGGCCCTGGGCCATGTGCAGGACACGGTCGGCGTTGAAATAGACTTCCGGCACCTCGTCCGAGATCAGGATAATCGCAAGCCCGCTCTCGGCGAGTTTGGCGACGATGTCGAAGATCCCGGCCCGCGCCCCGACGTCGACGCCGACGGTGGGCGAATCGAGGATCAGCAGTTTGGGATCGGTGGCAAGCCATTTGGCGATCGCCACGCGCTGCTGGTTGCCGCCGGAAAGCGTCGATATCGCGTCGGCCTGATGGCCGATCTTGACGCCGAGATCGGCGATCCAGCGGGAGACGAGACTTCGCTTGCGATCTTCGGAAAGAAAACCCCCGGAGAGAATCTTGCGCAACGAGGCGATAACCAGATTGTCGGCGATCGCCTGCGGCTGGATGAGCCCGAGTGACAACCGGTCCTCCGACAGATAAGCGACGCCGGCCCTGATCGCCTCGCGGTTCGAGCCGAAGCGGACCTCCCGGCCATCGATACTGATCGTCCCGGATGCGGGCTTGAGCATGCCGAAGAGGGCGAGCGCCAGCTCGGTCCTCCCTGCCCCGAGCAGACCGGTTATGCCGACCGTTTCGCCGCGGCGAACGGTCAGCGAAATGTCTTCGAAGTCGCCCGGCCTGGTGAGGCCGCGAACCTCCAGAACGGCCGGCTGGTCCTCCTTCGCGCGCGCGCGGACGTGCTGATCGAATGTCTTGCCGGTCATGAGTTCGGTGATTTTCGACTGCGTCATGCCGGCTGCGGGATAGACCCCGACCAGCGCGCCGTCGCGCAAGACCGTGATCCGGCTTGAAATCTCCAAAACCTCGGCAAGCCGGTGGCTGACGAAGACGACCGCAACGCCGGAGGCGGACAGGCTGCGGACGATTTCAAGCAGATGGTCCGTTTCCGATTGCGTCAGCGATGCCGTCGGCTCGTCCATGAAGACGAGTTTCGCCTCCCCGACCAGCGCCCGGGCAATCGCCACGATCTGACGCTGGGCGATCGCATATTCCTTGAGCGGCAGGTCCACGTCGAGGGTGATGCCCAGCCGGGCCAGCGCATCGACCGCGATCCTGCGCATGCGGCCGTAATCCACCAGCCGCGGCCGCCCGCCGAGCACCTCGTGGAAGGCGATGTTTTCCGCGACGCTCATTTCCGGGAAAAGCGCAAGGTCCTGCCAGATGACCTGAATGCCGCGATCCTGTGCGGTAACCGGCGACATATGCGAATAGGTTTCGCCTTCATATTCGATGACCGCCCCTTCGGCCGGGCGGTAGACGCCCGTGATCACCTTGATGAGTGTGCTCTTGCCGCAGCCGTTCTCTCCGGCGAGGCAATGGACCTCGCCCGGGCGCACGTCGAAGCTGACATTCTTCAGTGCCTTGACGCCGCCGAAAGTCATGTTGATGTTGCGAAGAGACAGAAGCGGCTTGTCCGTGCTCGCCGCGCTTGCCGACTGGTGCATGCTATCGAGGCCCATCGATGGTGTTTCCAGAGGATCTGCCAGGCCGGCCGGAGCCGGCCCAGCAGCCGGGAGAACCCGTTGGCGGGACGGGATGCGCTTGGCTCCCGCCCCGCTTCTATCCGTTCAGAGGCCCATTGCGGCGAGGTCGGCGACCGTCTCCTTGTTGATCGGCACGAGTTGGTCGACGATGATGTTGCGGTTTTCGAAGTCGGGGTGGATCACGCCGAGACCTTCGATTTCCTCGCCGTCCTTGATCTCCTCGCCCTTCATGAGCTTGTCGGCGAGCGTCACGAAGACTTCGCCTGCCTGCTTGGGATTCCACATGAAGCCGCCGGAGATCGCATCGGACTTGATGAGCTTCTGGCCCTGACCGGGCGAGAAGGGCCCGAGAACGAAGATCTCGCCGACCTTGCGGCGCTCCTCGATGGCGCGGCCGGCGCCGATCGGCCCCTGGCTTCCGAAAGCGAGGAAGCCTTTGAGATTCGGATGAGCGGAGATCAGGTCGAGAGCCGTCGAGCGGCTCTTGTCCACATCCTCTGCGACGCCGTAGCGATCGCCGACAAGCGTCATCTCGGGATGGTTCTTCTTGATGTATTCAATCGCCGCGTCGGCCCAGGCATTGTGCAGCGGCACCGTCAGCGAGCCGACGAAGACGGCATATTCGCCCTTGCCGCCCATCTTCTCCGCAAGCAGCTTTGCATGCGCCTCACCGAAGCCGGTGGCGGACGCGAGTTCGAAGTCCCAATCCGCGCCCTTCTGGCTGGGGGATTCATGCGTGATGACGATAATGCCCTTTTCCCTGGCCTTGGTGAGGACCGGCTCCAACACCTTGGCGTCGTTGGGTACGACGCCGATGACTTTGACGTTCTGGGCAATCAGATCTTCGATCGCGCGAACCTGCAGTGCCGGATCGGCACTGGTCGGCCCGACCATGAAGGCGTCGACGCCGAGCTCTTCGCCGCGTTCCTTGATACCGGCCTCCATGGCGTTGAACCACGGTATGCCGCCGATCTTGACGACGACACCGACCTTGCCCGTTTCCTGCGCAGCGGCGCTATAGGCACCCGCAAGCGAAAGCGACGCCGCCAGGGCGGCGGCAAGAATTTTCCTGATCATGTCTCTCCTCCACATGTTCCCCCAAGGGAACGCTCCCGGGCGCGTTATGCGCCGGCCTCCAGCTCGATTCTCTTGGACGGGAGGGAATGTCCCGCCGCCGACGGCCGCCTCCTCAGACGGCACCTACGATTTGCGCAATCGATATTTCTTTTTTGCACAATCGATGGTGCAATGACTATCGTGCAGAGTTAATCTTACGTCAAGCCGAAATCGGCACTAGAGCAATTCCAGAAAACACGCGCATCGGTTTTCCGGAGTTTGGAGGAAGTCAGATGACGAACGGCGGCAGGAAGAAGGCGACTATCTATGATCTTTCGGTGCTGTCCGGGAGCTCGCCCTCCACCGTCAGCGCGGTGCTGAACGGCACGTGGCGCAAACGACGGATCAAGGAAAGCACCGCGGAGCTCATCCGGAACCTAGCTGAAACGCATCAGTACACTGCCAACCGGCAAGCACGGGGCTTGCGCAGCTCCCGCTCCGGCCTCGTCGGCCTGCTCCTGCCCGTGCACGACAACCGCTACTTTTCTTCGCTCGCCCAGACCTTCGAGGCGCATGTGCGCAGCAAAGGTCAATGTCCGATCGTCGTCAGTGCCAGCCGCGACCCGGAGGAGGAGCGCAGGACGGCTGAAACGCTGATCTCCTATTCCATCGACGAATTATTCATCTGCGGCGCGACCGATCCCGATGGCGTGCACGAGGTCTGCGAAGCGGCCGGCCTGAAGCATATCAATATCGATCTTCCCGGTACGAAAGTGCCGTCGGTGATCAGCGACAATTTCGAAGGCGGCCGGCTGCTGACCGAGGCGATCATCCGCCACTTCCCCGCCGAGCGGCCGCTCGAGCCCGACGATCTCTACCTGTTCGGGGGCCGCGACGATCACGCCACACGCGAGCGCATACGCGGCTTCCGCGCCGTGAAGGAGGAGTTGCTGGGCGCCGACCCGGACGAATGCATATGGCCGACCGGTTACGCCGCCGACAACGCGCGAAAGGCCTTCGAAGCTTTCTACGAACAGCATGGAAAACTGCCACGCGGCTTCTTCGTCAACTCGTCGATAAATTTCGAGGGATTGCTGCGTTTCATGGCCGAGCATCCGCTCGAGAATTTCACGGATCTGGTCGTCGGATGCTACGACTACGACCCGTTCGCCTCCTTCCTCCCCTTCCCCGTCATCATGATCCGGCAGAATATCGAGGGAATGATCGCCAGGGCCTTCGAAGTGATCGAAGAACCGAGAGCATCCTTGCACATACACATGATCGAGCCGCAGCTCGTGCCGCCGAGAACGGCCTTGACCGGGCCGCTCGACGCGCTGATGGACAGCGAGATACCGCAGGAGTGACGGGCTGCTACACCGCCGTGCGGCTGCCGGGGAAAAGCAGCTCGATGAAGCTCGCCGCCGTCGGTTGCGGCTCGTGATTTGCCAGGCCGGGACGCTCGTTGGCCTCGATGAACACGTAGTCCGGTTCCGCCGGATCGCGGACCATCAGGTCGATGCCGACCACCGGGATATTGATTGCCCGCGCCGCGCTGCAGGCGGCCTCGACAAGATCAGGATGCACGATCTCCGTCACATCATGGATCGACCCGCCCGCATGGAGGTTGGCGGCCTTACGAACCGTAATCTCCCGCCCTTCGTCCAGTATCGTTTCGAGATCGAGACCCTGCTCCGCAAGGCAGCGATCCGTCTCCGCGTCGAGTGGAATCCGGCTTTCGCCACCCGTAGCGGCCTCGCGGCGGCGCGACTGTTTCCCGATGAGGGACGCGATCTTGCTGCGGCCGTCGCCGATGACGCGCGGCGGCAAGCGAACCGCGGCGGCAACAAGCGTATAGTCGATGATCACGAGACGGAGGTCTTCTCCCTCAAAAAAGGCTTCCAGCAGTACCCGGTCGCAGACCTGACGGGCCGATGCGATTGCCTCCTCCAGCGCTTCCAACGTCGTGATGCCGACAGAGATGCCCCGGCCCTGCTCGCCGCGCGCCGGCTTGACCACCAGCTTGCCGTGTTTTTCGAGAAAAGCGCGAACTGCCTCGCGGTCCTCCCCCACTTCCATCTGGTCCGGCACGACAAGTCCCGCCGTGGAGACCATGCGGCGCGTAATCGCCTTGTCGTCACAGATCGACATCGCGACCCCGGAAGTCAGTTCCGATAGGCTCTCGCGGCAATGAATCGAGCGGCCGCCATGGGACAGGCGGAAGAACCCGCCTTCCGCGTCGGTGATCTCGACATGGATCCCGCGCCGCGTCGCCTCGTCGACGATGAGCCGCGCATAGGGATTGAGCGCATCGTAGGATTGATGCGGAATCGCGAAAAACTTCTCGTTGATCGCGTTCTTTCGCTTGATGGCGAAAAGCGGCATGCGGCGGAAGTTCAGCTTCTCATAAAGCCCGATCGCCAGCGTATTGTCGTGCATGACCGACAGGTCGACATAGGAAAGGCCGCGTGCCTGGAAATGCTCGGCAAGCTTGCGGACCAGATGTTCGCCGATGCCCGGCTGGCGCGCCTGCGGATGGACCGCCAGACACCACAGCGAAGCGCCGCGGTCCGGATCGTCGAACAGTCTCTGATGGTCGATCCCGGTGACCGTGCCGACGATTTCGCCCGTGGCGTCGTCCTGCGCCACGAAATAGGTCAGCGATCGGTCGTCCCGCTCGGAAGAGAAGAAATCGGATCGGATCTGGACCATGCCGCAGGCGGCATAGACCCGGTTGATGCCGTCTCCGTCAGCTTCCGACGCGAGCCTGCGGATCGTGATGCCTCGCGTGCGGCGGGTGTTTGCACGGTAGGTCCACAGGTCGAGCCGGTACGTGTGCGACGGGTCGAGGAAAATTTCCTGAGGCGCCCGTGACAGAAGCACGTGCGGGTCCCGTACGTAAAAGGCGATATCCCGGCTCGAGGGAGCCTCCTCGCGCAACTCGGACAAGAGCTTCTCGTCGTCGGAAAACGTCTGGGCGAACAGGAGCCTGCCCCAACCGCAGTCGAGCACGACATCCCGCTTCGCCCCTCCGGAGGCCCTCGACCCCTCGGCGTCGCGCCCCGGCTGGGTGTGCGTACGCAGCCGGTTCAAACGGTGCGTGACTGCCTTGGTGCCCTTGCTGCGTTGACGCGGCAATGCGATCTCGCGCGTCTTCTTCATGCTACACCCCCTGCGCTTCAAGCCACATTTCAAGCAGTCCGACCTGCCACAGCTCGGAGCCGCGTAGCGGCGTGATGTGATCCGACGGCGCTTCGAACAGGCGGTCGAGATAAGCTTCTTTGAAGATGCCCCGCTCACGCGCCTTCTGAGAGCGCAAGGTGTCGCGGATCAGGTCGAGATACGGACCGGCGATATATTTGAGCTGCGGCACGGGGAAATAGCCCTTCTTGCGATCAATGACCTCGCTCGGAATGATCCGGCGCGCCACGTCCTTCAGAATGCCCTTGCCGCCGTCGCGCAGCTTTTCCTCCGGCGGCATGCGGGCGGCAAGTTCCACCAGCTCGTGGTCGAGGAAAGGCACGCGCGCTTCCAGGCCCCAAGCCATGGTCATATTGTCGACGCGCTTCACGGGATCGTCGACGAGCATGACGTTGCTGTCGAGGCGGAGCGCCTGATCGACGGGCGTATCGGCGCCCTCGCGCAGGAGATGCTCGTTCAGCAGGTCGCCGCTCACGTCGTGGTCGGCAATCCAGGAATCCGACAACTGGGTGGCCAGGATCGCGTGGGAACGGTCGCGGAAGGCCTTGCCGTAATCCGCCACGACGTCGTTGGAGTTCATCAGCGGCGGGTACCAGTGGTAACCGCCGAAGACCTCGTCCGCACCCTGTCCAGACTGTACGACCTTGACGTGCTTCGAAACTTCCTTCGAGAGCAGATAGAAGCCGACATTGTCATAGGAGACCATCGGCTCGGACATTGCGGCGATGGTCCCGGGCAAGGCCCCCATCAGATCGGCGGACGGGACGAATATCTTGCGATGATCCGTACCGAAGTGGCCGGAGATCAGGTCCGAATAGACGAATTCGTCGCCCTTTTCGCCGTTCGCCTCCTCGAAGCCGACGGAAAAGCTCATGAGGCCGCGCTGGCCCGCTTCCGCGAGCAGCCCGACGATCAGGCTGGAATCGACGCCGCCGGAAAGAAGCACGCCGACCGGCACGTCGGCGATCATGCGTCGCTTCACGGCAATGCGCAGCGCGTCCAAAAGCTGCTCCTGCCATTCCTCGCGCCTAATGGCTGCGTCGCCTGCCTGGCGGCGATAGGGCGGATCCCAATAGCGCCGGTCCTTGAAGCTCCCGTCGCGCTGATAGACGCGAAGGGTCGCTGGCGGCAGCTTGCGCACGCCGTTCAGGATCGTGCGCGGCGGCGGCACGACCGCATGGAAGGTCATGTAATTGTGGAGCGCAGCCACGTCGATCGAGGTGTCGACGCCACCCGCCTTGACGAGCGCGGGCAAGGCGGAAGCGAAGCGCAAGGCGCCTTGGGCTTCGGCGATATAGAGCGGCTTGATGCCGAAACGGTCGCGCGCCATGACGACACGTCCGCTATCACGCTCGTGAATGACGAAGGCGAACATGCCATGGAAGCGCGAGACGCATTCCTCGCCCCATGCATGCCACGCCTTCAGGATGACCTCGGTATCGCCGGACGAGAAGAATCTGTAACCCTTCTCTTCAAGCGCCGACCTCAGTTCGCGGAAATTGTAGATGCAGCCGTTGAAGACGAGCGAAAGGCCGAGGTCAGGATCGACCATGGGCTGCTGCGACTTGTCGGAGAGGTCGAGGATACGCAATCGCCGATGTCCCAGCCCGACATTCCCGCGCACCACCACGCCCGACGCATCCGGCCCGCGAGGGGCAAGGACGTCCGCCATGATCGAGACTGCCGTAACCGACGGCGAACCGCCATCGAACCTGACTTCTCCACAAATTCCACACATGAACCGGGTCGAAACCTCCATTGTTGATACAAGACGCGAGGTCAGGGCCGCGGATCGATCCGCGGCCCTGACGTCGCTATGAAAACCCAATGCCCCACCGAGCCGACAGTTCCGCCATGGGCGTCACTTGGTCGCGGCTGCACGTTCGAGCATGTAGCTTTCGGCGAAAGCCATATGCTCGGCGGCGATCGCGCGCGCATCCTCCGACCGCCCGTCCTTAAGGGCGGCCATGAGCCGATACTGGAAGGACAAGCCCGTTTCGCGCGAAAGCGACGTCGGGTCGGCATAGATCGCCCGTGCGGCCGGGAGTTCGCGCAGCAGATTGTGCATTAGGCCGCAGACGAAGCCGAGAAGCGGATTCGGGCAGAGTTGCGCCAGCATCGAATGAAAATCGAGCTCGGCGACGCGCTGACGATACTGCTCGTCCAGATCGGCGGGGGGATGATCGTAAATGCGGATCGTATTTTCGAGGGCGATGAGTTCCTCCCGCGTCACCCTGCCGGCAACGAGCGCCGCCACCTCCGGCTCCAGCATCTTGCGCATGGCGTATATGTCGGAAATGCTCGGCTGATCGAAAAAGAAATGTGTCGACAGAAGCTCCATGGCGTGCCGCGCCGACGGCTTGGCGACGAATGCGCCGCCTCCCGGACCGCTGCGCGTGAAGACGAGGCCCTGCGTCTCCAGCGCTTTCATCGCCTCGCGTACGGTCCCCTTGGCCGCCTTGAAGGTGTCGATCAGGTCGCGCTCCTGCGGAAGCCGGTCCCCCGGCCCCAATCCTTCCAGGCGGATGTAATCCTTGATCCGATCGGCGATCGCCTCAGGTCTGCGCTTCGTGCGCTCGGCCGGGACGAAGAGACGCTGGCCGTCTCCACCGGTTTCCTTTTTCTTTTCGATGACCACTGGCATGAACCGTCACTCTTTCCTGATGCGGGGCGCGCTGGCGACAAGCTGTCGTGTATAGGCGTGCTCAGGGTCGGTAAAAAGGCGGGTGGCCGGTGCGGTCTCGACCACCTCGCCGAAATACATCACCGCCACCCGATCGGAGATCGCCTCGACCACCGCCAGATCGTGGCTGATGAACAGATAGGAGAGACCGAAGCGTTGCTTAAGATCGCGCAGCAGAAGCAGGACCTGCGCCTGGATGGACACGTCGAGCGCGCTCACCGGCTCGTCGAGCACGATGATCTCGGCCTCCGTCGCCAGCGCCCGGGCGATCGCGATCCGCTGTGCCTGTCCGCCGGAAAACTCGTGCGGGTAGCGCGAGAGCGTATCCTCCGGCATCTGCACCGCGTGAAGCAGTTCCTGCATCCGGGCGCGACGGCGGGGGGCTTCGTAGCCGCACAAAAGCTTCAGCGGCGTCTCCAGGATCTCCTGAATCGTCTTCCGCGGGTTCAGCGAAGCGACCGGATCCTGGAAGACATATTGGATCGTCTTGCCGAAGGCCCTCGGGCCGGATCGCCGCAGCGCCGCCGCATCCCTGCCTGCGATCAGCATGCTGCCGGATGTCGGCTCCTCGAGGCCGACGAGCATGCGCGCAAGCGTGCTCTTGCCGGACCCGCTTTCGCCGACGACGGCGAGCGTCTCGCCCCGCGCGACATCCAGCGACACCGCCTTCACCGCCTTTGTCTCATGCTTCGCCTTCCCGAAAAGGCTGCGGCCTCCGCCGAAGGTCTTGGAAAGGTCCCGAACCTGAATGGCAGCACCCGTCATTGCGCCACCTCCTTGCTGCCGGCAAAAAGTTCGCCGACACGATCCAGGAAACGCTCGCCCGTTCCGAGCTCGGGCACGCAGGCGATCAGCCGCTTCGTATAGGCATGCTGCGGATTGTCGAGTACCTCCCGGGTTTTACCGGTTTCGACGATTTCGCCATCCTTCATCACGGCCACGCGGTCGCAGAATTCCGAAACGATGCCGAAGTCGTGGGTGATGAACAGCAGCGCCATGCCCTGCTCGCGCTGAAGATCGCGCAGGAGCTCCAGAATGCGGGCCTGAACGGTCACGTCCAGCGCGGTCGTCGGCTCGTCCGCAATGATGATCTCCGGATCGTTGGCGAGCGCCATGGCGATGCCGACTCGCTGACGCTGACCGCCGGAAAGCTGGTGAGGATAATGCGCTGACCGCTCGCGAGCGTCCGGGATTCCCACTTTTTCCAGGAGCGCGACGGCTTTTTCCCGCCGCTCGGCCGCCCTGACCGGCTGATGCGCTGCGATCGCCTCCTCCACCTGCCGCCCGACAGGATACATCGGATGCAGCGTCGTGAGCGGGTCCTGGAACACGTAGGCGACCCGGCTGCCGCGGTTCGCGATCAGCCTGGTTTCAGGCATGGAAAGCACATCGTCGTCTCCGAGATAGATCGCACCGTTGCGGATCACACCCGGCGGCGAAGCCACGAGCCCCATGACGGACAAGGCGGTGACGCTCTTGCCCGAGCCGCTCTCGCCGATAAGCCCGAGGCATTCACCGGGCTTCACATGCAGCGAGACGTCTCGAACTGCGGGGATTATCTCCTTTCCCCGCCGAAAACCGGTTTCGAGCTTCTGGATCGCGAGGGAAGCACCTTCCGCCGTGTTTGCCGGCGCGGCGCGGCCGGGGGCAACTTCGGTCACCGGCCCCGGCCGCGCAAGAGCGCCGGAGCGAAGCCGCGGGTCCAACACGTCGCGGATCCCATCACCTAAAACGTTCAGGCTGATGACGATCAGGAAAATCATCACGCCCGGCACGATCGAGACATGCGGAGCCGTGAAGAGCTGCGCTCGGCCCTCTCCCAGCATGGAGCCGAGATCGGCCTGCGGCGGCTGCGCGCCGAGGCCGAGGAAGCTGAGCCCGGCCGTCTCGAGGATCATCCAGCCTGCCGTCGTCGACATGGTGATGACGATGACGGGCATGACGTTGGGCAGAACCTCGGTGAGAATGATCGACAGATGTCCCTTGCCGGAGAGCCGCGCCGCGTCGACGAATTCGCGATGGGCGTAGCCGAGCGTCACGCCGCGCACATTCCGGGCGAAGAACGGGATATTTACGAGAGCGATCGCATAAAGCGCGTTCATCAGTCCGGGCCCGAGGGCGGCGACGATCGCGAGCGCCAGCAGGATGTATGGAAAAGCCATCAGCATGTCGATGCCGCGCATCATCGCATTGTCGGTGCGCCCGCCGGCGTAACCGGCAACGATGCCGATGGCCGATCCAATCCCGGCGGCAATGAGGGTCGCGGCGAAACCGACTGCGATCGAGACCCGCGTGCCCCAAAGCAGGCGGCTCAGAATGTCCCGGCCGAGGTGATCCGTGCCGAGAAGATGCCCGGCGGTCAGCACAGGCTTCAACCGGTCGGCGGGTGCCGTCGCATCCGGGTCGGGCAGCGGGAGGACCGGGACCAGAACGATCAGCAACAGGATCAGTCCGAGCAGCACGAGCCCCGCCGCTGCGAGCCGGTTGTTGAGCAACAGGTGCCAGGAGGTGATCCGTGCCGACCCGCTCGGCGGAGCCGGCGATGCTACCAGCGCGCTCATGTACGAATCCTCGGATCGAGCATGGACTGGACGATGTCGGCGAGAAGGTTGAACAGCACGTAGCTCGCCGCAACGATCAGCACGCCGCCCTGCACCAGCAGGATATCGCGCGTCGAAATCGCCTTCACGAGCATCGCGCCTATGCCGGGCCACTGGAACACCGTCTCGACATAGACGGCGCCGCCCAGCACGAAGCCCGCCTGGATGCCGATCGCGGGAACGACGCTGACCAGCGCCGCGCGAAAGGCATGGGCGTAGATCACACGCCGCTCGGGCAGCCCCTTGGCGCGGGCCGTGCGCACATAGTCCTGCCTCAGGACCTCCAGCATCGCTCCACGCGTCAGCCTCGCTATGACGCCGGCGGCAACGACGGCGAGCGTGGCCGCCGGCAAGATCAGATGGAGCAGAAGATCCTTGAGGTCACCCCCGCCGTAGACGGCGTACATGCCGGAGGCCGGCAGGATGCGCCAATGAACGGCGAAGAGATAGATGAGCAGCAGCCCGAGCCAGAAGGACGGCGTGGAGATGCCGGCCAGTACGAAGAAGGTGATGATGCGGTCGGCCCAGCCGAACTGGCGTACGGCTGAAATCACACCCGCGAAAAGCCCGATCACCGAGCACAGGACCAGCGATACGCCGGCCAGCACCAGCGTGGCCTGAAACCGTTCCAGCACCTCGTCGAGCACGGGGCGGTTCAGCGCGAAGGACCGGCCGAAGTCGCCCTGCAGCACGTTGCCGATCCAGATCGCGTATTGCTGCACCAGCGGTTTGTCGAGCCCGAGGTCACGATTGATGCGCTCGACGTTTTCCGGCGTCGCATAGGAGCCGAGAATGGCCGTCGCCGTGTCGCCAGGGATCAGAGCCATGACGAGAAAGACGATGATGGAAAGCCCGAACAGGACGGGCACCACGGCAACAAGCCGCTTCAGGACAAAGGCCTGCATGGATAACCCTCCTGGGAGGTCTGTGTTGGTCGCCACCGGCAGAACGAACATGCCGGTGGCCGTTCCGGGTGCGCGATCTACTCTTTCGTCACGTCATGGAGATCGAGAAGGAAGGAGGGCTGAAGCTTGAACCCCTTGACCGCAGCGGTCGTCACCGCGTTCTGCTTCCAGTTGGCGACGAACAGCCACGGCGCATCGTCATGCACGATCGACTGGACCTCGCCATAGAGCTTGCCGCGTTCGGCCTGGTCGGTGGACCTGCGCGCCTTTTCCAGAAGCTCGTCCAGCTGCGGATTGGAATAGTAGCCGGAGTTGAAGCCTCCCTTGTCGGGAATGGCATCAGTGCGCAACGTCAGATAGGGAACGGTATCCGGATCGTTTGTCATCCAGGCCATCTCGGCCATGTCCGCCTTGCCCTCGAGGCCGGGATTTACGCGGCCAAGGAAGGTGTTCCACTCGTAGGTCTCGATCTTGACCTTGAAGCCCACAGCCTGGAGATCCGCCTGGATCGCTGCACCCATGGTGATCGGATCGAGCATGCCCGAGCCGCCTTCGGTAACGTAGAACGTCACCTGCGGATTTTCGACGCCGGCTTCCGCGAGCAGTGCCTTGGCCTTTTCGGGATCATGGGCATAGGGCTCCACCGAGCTTTCCACCCAGTTGAAGGCCGGCGGTATCGGGCCGGCCGCGACCGTCGCCGTTCCCTGCAGCACGTCGTCCACCAGCGTTTGCTTGTTCACCGCATAATTGGCCGCCTGGCGCACGCGCTTATCCGCAAAAGGCCCCTCCTTTGTGTTCAGGATGGCGAACCAGACATGCGGCCCCGCCTGCTCGGCCACGGCGAAATTGGCATCCTGCTCAAAGGTAGCGAGATTGTCCGGCGGCACCTCCACCATCACGTCGATACCGCCGGCCATCATCTCGGCGACACGGGTGTTGGCGTCGGTGATGGGACGGAAGACGACGGCCTGAAGCTTCGCGGCGCCATCCCAGTAATCCGGATTGCGCTCTACGACGACGCGCTGGTTCGACAGCCACTCGACGAACTTGAACGGGCCGGTCCCCGACGGGGTGCGGCCATATTCCTTGCCATGTTTTT
This sequence comes from Sinorhizobium meliloti, assembly GCF_035610345.1. The sequence continues at coordinate 124,999 of NZ_CP141213.1, forward strand.
CCACGGCGGCGGGGGAAACGATCAGACCCGTGGGATAGGCGAGATTGGAAAGGAACGGCGCAAAGGCTTCGCTGAGCCTGAACTCGACCGTATGCTCATCCAGCACATTGACCGCTTCGACGGAGGCGAAGTTGAAGGAAAGCGGGAATGGCCCGGTGTCGTAGAATGGATGGTCCTTATTCAGCATGCGGTCGAAGTTGAACTTCACCGCCTCGGCGTCGAAATCGGAACCGTCGTGGAACTTAACGCCCTGTCTTAGCTTGAACGTATAAGTCTTGCCGTCATCCGAAATTTCCCAGCTTTCCGCAAGCGCCGGCTCAACCTCCAATGTACCGTCCTTGAAACGGACGAGGCCGTCATAGACGTTGACCAGGATGCGGAAGTCGTTGGTTGCGGTCACCGTATGCGGGTCCAGAGACTGCGGCTCGGCAATCTGGCCGACGACGAGAACGTCGGGCGGAGTCTGCGCTGCGGCCGGCGCGGCGGCAGCCCCTGCAAAAGCAAGAGCGGCCAAGGCGATGGCGCTCCGAAACAGCCTCTTCATGGGGAAGATCCTTTCGATTTGGCTTCAGTTCGCGAGGATGTATTTATAACGATAAATCTTCACGTTGCAATAATTTATCATGATTGAATTTGACCTTCACCGCGCGGGACATGGAGGGGATGGCCCCCGACCGACCCCTCGGCCCGAGGCGTTCGGCCCGCCAAAACGAGGTCGGTCAAAAGAGCGTAGCGATTTTTTGACGATGATGTCGGATCGGCGGCGGCTGGTGCGTCTTCGTATCATCAGGTCGGGTTTTCGATCTGAAGCACAACGACCAGGAGGACGACGCGATGTCTAAGAACACCATTTGTCTATGGTACGACAAGGACGCCGAGGAAGCCGCCCGCTTCTATGCGGACACCTTCCCAGACAGCAAGGTCGGAGCCATCATCCGCGCGCCCGGCAAATACCCCGACGGAGAGGAGGGAGACGTGTTGGTCGTCGAGTTCACGGTGGCAGGTGTCGCCTGCGTCGGATTGAACGGCGGCCCCACATTCAAGCACAGCGAAGCTTTCTCATTCCAGATCAGCACCGAGGATCAGGAAGAAACAGATCGCTATTGGAACGCCATCGTCGGCAATGGCGGTCAGGAAAGCGAATGCGGCTGGTGCAAGGATAAGTGGGGCGTATCCTGGCAGATCACACCTCGCACTCTAATGGACGCGCTTACGGCTGGTGGCGAACAGGCAAAACGCGCATTCGACGCGATGATGTCGATGAGGAAAATCGACGTAGCTGCGATCGATGCGGCACGAAAAGGGGCTGACACGCTATGACCGCCGACAAGATCAAAGGACCGGCTTCCTATTTTCCATCGATCGAGAAGACATACGGCCGTCCGATCAGTGATTGGCAAGCGCTCGTGCGGATGCACTATCCAGCGAAGCACATGGAACTCGTCGCTATGCTGAAGAGCGAACACGGAATTGGCCACGGCCATGCAAATGCGGTCGTGGCTTACACTCTCGCGGAAGACAAGCCGGCAGCCGTGTAACGGAGTATGGTGCGAGGCGAAACATCTCGTCTGCTTCCGCCCTTTGCGGTCGGGGGAAAGACCGTTGCAAAATGGGCGTTCCACGTCGAATTTCAACTGTTGATTTGCGACAGGTTTGTGCCGGTCACAGATGCAAAATGATTTGGCAATCGACAGCAGCTGTCGATTGCCGCGATACCCCGTACGACTCGCAGCCACGTGACCCTTGAATCCCGCGTCGATGGCGATCTTTGCCGCGCCTAATCGTAGAAAGCGACAAGGATCGGGCATGGCCGGACGCGCTGTCCACACATTCCTTCGACGGCCGCTGCAAACATCCCACGCACGATGCAATCGGCGAAGGAAGAGTCGAGACCATAGACTTCCCATTCTCGCCTAAACTTTAGGAAGCCATCGAACAAATACCCTGGGCCGCAACGGGGGCAGCGATCGCGCAACCCATATACAGCGGCGACAGAGGCCGCCACCGGCATCGTTACGTTCCCGTCGACCGGGCACCACCCGCTTCGTCGACCGCCGGCAATTCCACGCAGCCTTCGCACGGGAGAGTCGCCTTCAAACGATGACGTTTTGCGCCGTTGGCGACTGAGCGAGGAGACCGGCGATGACCTTCGGCAATTGCGATATACAGCGGCCCTCTCGTCGCGCCGAGCGCCGGCACCTAGGAAACCTCCACGCGATCCACGTCCCTCGGAGCCTCTCGAGTTCTTACAAAGTATGGTAATTGCATCGACGCAGGATAGCTCGCAAGATAGAGGGACCTGGCGCGCGCGGCTGGCGGTCACATGCCTGCCCTAAATGGGAGCCACCGACGGCGCGCGATATAATCAATCGGTCTTTGTCCGGGCCGGGACATATATCCAAGGGCATATGGTGCAAGCGGTATGATGACGCTAGTCTCTGTGCCGTACTTGAAGCATAGACATCAGGCATTCATCGAAATTTGAAGTGATCACGCGCCACCCGGCGCCTTGCTATTACTGATATTGGCCTCGGCCCTCATTTCATTGACGTGGGCAGAAACATGCAAGCGCGACGCGTTATCGAGATTGTCCAGACCGGCGGTTATCTGCCTGCTGAACTAATCTTCACCGGCTATTGGGCAAGCCAGTCCGGCCTCGTGGTTTTCATTCTCAACGGTGTTGCTCCTCAGGCCGTCGATTTGGTGCTGGACCCGATCGTAGTGACGCTGCCGATGACGATCCCCGGCGTGCTTTATGTCGACGTTGGGGACAAAACACGCGTTCGCGAGGCTGTGCTTTTCGCCGAGGAGATTTACGCCGCTACCACATTGTTCCGTCGTCTGACAATTCGTTGCGGCATAGCTCGCGAGCTCATCGCGCCCGTCGACAGGGCAATTCCAAGGCTGGAAATCCGCACCCTGTCTGAAAGAAACGCACGCACGCCAGATGTTGCAAAGCCACAGGTTGCTACGCCTGCCCCCACCGGAAACCGCCTCCGCTGGCGTGCCGCTGAGGCTGCCGGAAGGGTCTGGACTCAGTTGCAAACGTCCGACAGCTCCATCTGACGCGAATCAGCGCAACTGTTTTATTGCTTCGATGATCCCCTTCCGCATCTCTATGCTTGTCAGCTTGTCACAGAGATGAGGGCAGTACCGTGTCTGCGGCGCGGAAAGCGTTCTTTCAGCTATGGACTTGGTCTGGCTGGATCCCCGGGCTAGACACTCGAGCACCGGGATGAGGAGATCGAACAAGCCGCGGCGGGTATTGGCTCTCTGGAGGCCTTAGTCGAGCTCGAACCGATCTTTGTAGTCCTGCCGCAAGTTCGAGGGCTGATCTTCTTTCCGCAAGAAGCAATTGCCCACCACGAGGCATTCGATCTCGGTCCCCATGAAGCAGCGGAAAGCATCCTCCGGGGTGCATACGATCGGCTCGCCGCGGACGTTGAAGCTGGTGTTGACCAATACGGGACAGCCGGTTCGCTGCTTGAACGCGCTTAAAAGCTCCCAATAGCGTGGATTAGTGTCGCGATGGACGGTCTGCACCCGGGCGGAATAATCCACATGCGTGACGGCTGGGATACCCGACCGCGGAACGTTCAGGCGGGCTATGCCGAACAATGCCGCCTCACCGGCACCGAGAGGCAGTCTGTGGCGATCGAGTACGTCGCCTACAAGCAGCATATAGGGGCTGTCTACGTCGACATCGAACCACTCCGCCACGTCCTCACGTCTGACGGAAGGGGCGAAGGGGCGGAAGCTCTCCCGATATTTGACCTTCAGGTTGAGCGTCTTTTGCATGGTCGGCGAGCGCGGATCGCCCAGTATCGACCGTCCACCCAGGGCGCGCGGTCCGAATTCCATGCGCCCCTGCATCCATCCTACCGCCTTCTCGTCGACGATGGCGTCAACGGTACGCGCGATCACGTCTTCGTCGCTCAAGACTGTGTAGACCGCGCCAGTGGCAGTCAGCCGCTTTTCAATTTCCGTTTGGTCGAACGCCGGGCCGAGATAGGCCCCTGCCATTCGGTCTCGACCGTCTGGGGATCGCCGGTTACCGAGATAGCCGTGCCAGGCCGCCAACGCCGAGCCGACCGCCCCGCCCGCATCACCCGCCGCGGGCTGGATCCAGATGTCGTCGAAAATACGCTCCTTAAGGAGCTTGCCGTTTGCGACGCAATTCAGCGCAACGCCACCGGCGAGACAAAGGTGACGCTCGCCAGTTTCCTGACGGGCAAAACGGGCGAGCTTCAGAACAACTTCTTCCGTGACCGCCTGCACTGAAGCGGCGAGATCCATCTCGCGCTGGGTCAGGGGCGATTCCGGTCTTCGAGGTGCTGCGCCAAACAGTTCATGAAAGGCAGGAGACGTCATGGTGAGACCGGCGCAGTAGTCGAAATAGCGCTGGTCCAGGCGGAACGAACCGTCTTCCTTCAAATCGATCAGGTGATCCAGTATTTTCTGTACGAATAACGGACGTCCATAGGGGGCAAGGCCCATCACTTTATATTCGCCGGAGTTGACCTTGAAACCCGTATAGTAAGTAAATGCGGAATAAAGCAGCCCCAGCGAATGTGGGAAGCGAATTTCCTTAAGTATGTGGAGGTCCTTGCCGCGGCCATGACCCAGTGACGTAGTGCACCATTCTCCGACACCGTCCATCGTCAAGACCGCGGCGCTCGCAAAGGGCGACGGAAAGAAGGCACTGGCCGCGTGCGCCAGATGATGTTCCGTGAACAGGAGCGAGCCGGGCCATTGCTTCACCCCGGCAAGCTTGCCTAGATACCTGCGCAACAGCTTCTTTTGAAAAAGCTTTTCCTTGATCCAAAGCGGCATCGCCATCTTGAAGGAGCGGAAGCCGCGCGGACTTGTGGCGAGGTAAGTCTCCAGCAGCCGTTCGAACTTCAGGATCGGCTTGTCGTAGAAGACGACATGGTCGACCTCCGCCATTTCGCACTCGGCGGCAGACAGACAATAAGCCACTGCATTGGCAGGAAAGTCGGCATCGTGCTTCTTGCGGGTGAACCGCTCCTCCTGCGCCGCGGCAACGATGCGTCCGTCCTCTATTATCGCTGCCGCGCTGTCGTGGTAAAACGCCGAGATACCCAGAATACGCATGGGATCGGCCGACTCAGAACAGGGTGTAAATGAACGGCGCCACCGCGGTACCCTGCGTCAGCACGACCAATGCGCCAAAGACGCCGAGGACGATGAAAATCGGCAGCAGCCAGAACTTCTTGCGGATACCCATATAGGTCCAGAGTTCGCGTACCAGTTCCATCCCATTTCCTCCCCTCGTGAACCCGGACGATCAGAACTGATTTCGCATCGTCGCCGGGTCAGGTTCGTTTTGTTCCCGCGTCGTCCAATATGTGTCGGCATACTTGTCCAAGGAGGCTGCAAGCGGATCGTAGCCGCGCCATCTCAGGAACAATCCTATAGGCACGAAGGCCGTGCCGTAGATCAGCATCATCACAGCAGGATTGACGACCTTGAACATCAGTAGACCGAGCCGCATCCAAAGCCGGTTTGGCACCGAAAGCGAGTTGGGGAAAGCAAGCGCCAGCAGAACGAGGACCGTACCGATCGCGGCAAGTCCTACGGAGATGGACGATAGTGACCCGGTGACCAGCCACCTTACGAGCACGATAGCGAGGAGGATGCCGCCGACGGTATAGCCGAAGCTCCGGTTTGACGGCCCCTCCACGATGTGCTCGGAAAAGGACTCGTGGGACTTGTTCATTGGGCACTTCCTGCGCGGCCAGTGCTAATCGCTTTTTAATACCGTCGGGACGCGGCTTTCGTTCGCGTCATTCTTGTAATCAATAAGATAAGAGATGTGTATAGAACAAGCGGCGGTCGATCCGGTCAATATACCATTGGATATAGACGTCCATTAGTGCCAAATTCAGGTAAGGGCGGGGCAGAAGCTCGCCGGGACCGCGCTCGAACTTGAAGTATTCAGCATTTTGATGAGACATGAGCAGCAAAATGGCCTATATTCCGCCGCGCACGTTTTTCCGTATTCATTTTAAAAAAGCGTTTCTGTGAAATAAATCATGAGAGATTGAAAATCATATCAGCCAGACCATCAAAGGAGTGGGTCACCTGAGCCAGGGGTCTCACAAGCATTTTTCGTTGAACGGCTTCGCGAGAGGATAGGCTATCGTGACAAAGCGGCATCTGGGGCTTTTGGTATGCGCGATTCCCGGCCTGTACCTGTTGTTAAGTCCCATCTACGCTCTGCTGCACTACGAACTGTTCGCAGCTGAAAATCCGCATTTCCTCCGTTACGTGCTGATCCCGGGCGTGCTAGCAGTAGCCTTCATCGTCGTAGGCCTGTTTGCAAAGCCACAGTTTTCCCTGCTCGTCGGTATCTGTGGTGCGAGCCTGTTGGCGGCTCTGTTTCTTTTTGAGGCGATGCACACGGTCTCGGTCGTGTCCGTTCGGCTGGGAATGTTCGGCCAACTCAGCGAAGCCCAGGCTGAGACGCTCACGCGCAACAAGAACGTGGTTCCGGGATTCACGCTTCGTGGCTTGAATCGGCTTGCAGGCACTGACGAACTTTCCGAGGCGCTTCTGTCGGGTTTCCCGTCGACACAAGTGGTGCTCTGCACTTCGAACAAGGGCGTCGTCAGCTATACCGCGGACAGGTTCGGTTTCAATAATCCGGACCATGTATACGACAAGCGGCTCGACGTGATGCTTCTCGGAGATTCATTCGTCGAGGGCTTCTGCCTGCCTCCGGGCGAGGACCTTGCGTCTAGGCTGCGCGGGCGCGGCCTTAGCACGGCAAGCATCGGCATAAGAGGAAACGGTCCGCTGACGGAACTGGCGACGCTCGGCCGCTTTGGTGAGACTCTGCGGCCCCGTCGCGTCGTCATGGTCTTCTTCGAAGGCAATGATTGGGAGAATTTGGAGCGCGAACTGACAATTCCGTGGCTTCGCGCCGCGCTTTCGCCCGACGCGAACTATGGTTTGCAGGCAACCGCGAAGGAGACGATGGATCAGGCCCGAGAGATTTTGGCGGAGCGTAAGAATGCGCCGGTCACAAGTGTCGACCTCCTGACGAGAACAGCCTTGTTCCGCAATTTCGTCGCACTGCAACAGACCCTCACGAGACTGGGACTCGTCTATCCAAAAATTACGCAGAGCAACCCCGAGTTCAGGCGTATATTGCAACGCGCGAAATCACTCACCGAGAGCTGGGGCGGCTCCTTTACACTGGTCTACGTTCCCAGAATTGACCGTTTCATCGGGCCTTTCTCCTCGGATGGGCCTTTCGATGCGCTGCGGATGGAGGTTCTCGGTGCTGCGGCAGCAGAGGGCATCGAGGTCATCGATCTCCAAGAGGCCATACGCACTCGCCCCGAACCTATTCTCATGTACGCCCCTGACGCTCATTTCAGTCGCGACGGCGCCAGATTCGCAGCGAACGAGATCCTCACACGCTTGGCGGCAATGCCCGAGAGTGCGGGACAAATCGTCGGAAGCAACTGATCTTCCGGGGACGCGCTGACGGAATGCTGTCAACGCGTATCAAGACGCAGTCGCTGGGAAATGTTGGCAAGCTCCACGCGGGTGGTGATGTTGAGCTTGCTGTAGACGCTGTGAAGGTGGAGCTTGACCGTGCCGGAAGCGATTCCAAGCCTTGCGGCTATTTCCCGGCTGCGCAAACCTGCGGCGGCCAGGCAGGATATCTCTAGCTCGCGGGGCGTTAACTTCTGCATGACCGAGCGGCGCTCGGTGTCGCGCTCCCGGATTCGGTCGATCGCGGCACTTAAACTGCGATCCGTGAAATAGGTGCGGCCCGCAAGCACCGCCCGGATGCACTCGATGAGGGCGCTCGGCGCCTGTTCCTTTAGGACAATTCCACTCACCCCGTCTTCTATCGCCTCGGCAACTTCTTCATCACTGATATCCGCCGTCAAAATGACGCACGCCAGTCTCGGTTGGTCGCTGCGAAGACGGCGGACAAGATCCGATCCGCCCATTTCAGGCATCCGTAGATCAACGACCGCGAGGTCGACGGCCTTATTCGCGAGCGCTTCGATTGCATCTGCAGCTGTCCTGCAGGTTGCAACCACCTCCCAGCCGGACTCGGCGCCGAGCAAACGGCGCAAACCATCGAGGACTATCCGGTGATCGTCGACGACGAGGATACGCGCACTCACGGGTGTGCCGGGATCTTGATCGTTATCCGTGTCCACTGATCAACCTTCTCGATCGAAAGATTCCCACCCGACATCGACACGCGTTCGCGCAGGCTTCGCGGACCGCACTTGCTGGTCTCCAGTTCCGCATGCTCCAGCCGCCGGTCGAATCCGAAACCGGTCCCGTCGTCATCCACGGTCAAGGTCACCGTTCCGTCATCGCGTCGGATCCGAGCCTCGAGAGTTCGCGCATGGCCATGACGCGCGGCATTGGCGGTCGCTTCTGCTATCATATGCACCAGTTCGTCGACCATCGCCACCGGCAAGCGAAGATCCTCGGGATATAGCACAAAGCGAAATTCTATCGACCATTGCTGCCGCAGACGCCGGGCCAAGGCCGCCAGCCGAAGCGCCAATCGAGAGTCGCTGGCGTGGCGGCCGGATCCCGGATCGAGCCTGCGGATGAGAGCACGTAGATCAGTCTGCTCTTCAGAAAGCATAGCCTGAATAGCCATTAAACGCTCGTCGATCTCATGATATTCTCTCGACGAGCGCAATGTCTGAAGCTGCAGCGCGGTGCCTGCGAGCGCTTGCAGGACACCATCGTGGATATCTCGTCCGATCTTGACGCGCTCTTCAAGGGCGGCTGCATCGCTAAGGCGGCGTAGCAAAATCGTTTGCTCGAAAAGTGTTTTCAATCGTTCGGCGACAATCTCGGCCAAGGCCACATCGTCGATTGTCGGGGCCGGCGGATCGAGGAGGAAAAGACGCGCCTCGACATCGCTCGCCTGAAACTGCACCGAAATTGCGCAGGCGATAGAGAATTCCGCAACGAGAGCCGGGGACACCGGCAGGCCGTCGCCACGCCACCGGTCGAAGCGCCCCCCGCCGCGATGAACAAGAGCTCGGGAGCGCTTCGCGTCGATGACCAGAAGACTTGCATGCTCCAGCGCCTCCAGCGCCTCCGGCGTCCAGGGCAGATAGGCGGCCGGCGATAAGTGCCTGACCACGCATGTCCCGCTCTCCCATGTCGCCAGATTGGTCCAGGGCTCGTCACCATCGCTCCAGATTAGCAGTGCACGAGGAACACGCGCCACCTGCACCGCATATTCCAACGCCGCCTCCGCCGGCCATTCGCGCCCGTCGGACGCGGAGGGTGTCCGCTCGACCAGACGTAACAACTCCGAGCGCACCGCCTCCTGATGGGTGCCCAGCCACGTGAGAAGAATGGTTGCCGTGACCAGGAAAAGAATGAACGACAGCGCGACGGCCGCGTCGACGTCCGAACTGAACGGCCAAACCGTATTAGAGAGCGCAAGGTATATCAGGATCGCGACGCCAACGGATCCGGTCCATAGGGCACCGCGCCAAAGCCAGTGAAGGGTCGCTGCCAGCTGGACAAATGGTATCAGCATGAAGACCGGACCGGATACGCGGTCCGCAAGGAACGCCAGGATCACCAAGCTGGAGACGTCGATGAGATGCCTGATGAAGGTCCCGCGGACCCGATGGACCTGGGCTTTCCAGACAAAATGGGCCGCCGCGATTGCATAGACCAGATAGATGACGAGGAACCAGAAGACGAGGTCCGAGCGACCTGGCCGAATGGTAGCATCGATCCAGGTGATCCAGAGGCTTCCAACGGCCAGAAGAATGCGAGCGACGGCGATAACACTGTCCGAGCGCGCGCGAAATGTATTGATCCATGTTTGCCGGCTGGTCGCAATTGCCGGTGCGCCATCGAAGAGCGCGGCCGCCCAACCCGTCTCGGCGGCCATCCTGCCCTTGAGCGTGGTATACCACTTGCGGAGATTGAAACCCCGCCGCAAGAAGGCCCGCGGCACCCTCATCATGCGCTCCTTCGATGACGAATAACCCTCTTCTGTATTGCGCGACGGATCTTCTCGAGGGGAGGAAATCCGCAGCGGAAGACAGGCAACCCACAAATTCCGAGAAACACGGGGGATTATGTCGAATCGCAGCCTAAAGAACCAGCTTCGTTTCCGGGTCCCACAGCGCCATTCAACCCTTCAGATGGCAGCGCTAAACGACCCGGGCCGGTCTCGTCGCATGCGTAGCGAGTCAGAAAAGCGAGACGCCTCAGGATACGTCAGGCTCGTCCGCTTTCAGGTCCTGCTCGGCCTGTCGTACCTTCTGCCGGGTAAAGCCCCGAAGGCCAGAGACCTCCTCGGCGTCGCGCTCGATCTGGACCTCGCTTGCCGCGTAATACACCGCGAGCTTCGCGACGGACATCAGCGCATGGAGATGGATACGCTCGTAGCCGTGCGACGCGTCGACACCGAAGGTGAGAAGCGCCGTGCGCACGTCGTGCCCGGCCTCGACCGCGGAAGCGGCATCGGAACGGTAGTAGCGGAAGACGTCCTTCTGGACGCGGATGCCATGCTCGCCGCAAAGCTCGTAGAGCTTTTTCGAAAGGTGATAGTCGAAAGGTCCCGTCTGGTCCGCCATCGCGAGCGTCACGCCGAACTCGTCCGAATTCTGGCCAGGCGCGGTCGTGCCGTTGTCTATCGCCACCAGCGAGGCGATCTCCGGGACGATTGCCGCTGACGCGCCCACGCCCACTTCCTCGCCGATGGTGAAGAGCCAATAGGTATCGACCGGCGTTTCCACCTTCTCGCGCTGCATGGCCTCGAGCGCCGCAAGCATGATGGCGACCCCCGCCTTGTCGTCGAGATGCCGCGAAACGATGAACCCGTTCTCGAGGAATTCGGGCTGCGGATCGATAGCGACGATGTCGCCGACGTCTATTCCGAGCTGCACCAGATCGTTCCGGTCGCGTGCGAGCGCATCGACGCGCAGCTCGATATGGCGCCAGCCAGTGGGTTGCGTGTCGACCTCCTCGTTGAAGGTGTGACCCGAGGCTTTCAGCGGGAGAATTGAACCGCGATAGGTGCCCTTGCCGGAAAAGATCGAGGCGCGGGCCCCCTCCGCGAACCGTGCAGACCAGTGCCCGATCGATACCAGTTCGAGGCGGCCGTTTTCCTTCAGCGCCTTCACCTGCGCGCCGAGGGTGTCCAGGTGTGAGACGATCCCGCGGGCCGGGCGCTCGGCGGCCCCCGGCCGAAGAGCGCGGATCGCGCCCCGGCGGGTCAGCTTGACTTCCAGGCCGAGCCGCTCGAGCTCACGCGCCGTGTAACGCACCGCCTCATCGGTGAAACCGGTCGGGCTCGCAATGTCGAGCAGAGCTTTCAGCCGGCTGGTGAGATAGTCCGGGTCTATATTGATCGGTGTCTGCATGAATGCGTTGTCGCAATCATGGATGCCTGCGTCAACAATGTTGCCGAAGCGACGCGCGCTCCCGCAGATCGTCACGCGCGTCTCGAAAATCTCGGACGGGAACATCGCACCGCCCGCTACGTTGTAAGGTACTCAGCTATTCGGCAAGGCCAGGCCAGGCGTCACTCGGGAGGTTGCGTGGGCAAATCCGCGAACGAAAAACGAAACGGCGTCCCGCTCATTCATGGCGCCAGCAATCTGCCGTCGGTGACGGTCGACGATTATAATCTGGAGCTGCGTGACGGCGACGGCTTCCTTGGCGACAGGGCCAACAAATTTGCCTTCCAGGAGAAGCTCGACGCCTGGCGCAAACGCGTGCGCAAGGGCGGCGACGATCCGCTGGGGCAGGCCCTGACCCAGGATCTGTCCAAAAAGCAGGTCGATGCCCTTCTGCGCGGCGACGACAAGGAGGCGGCCGCCCTGATCATGGGTGCGGTCGACGAATTCGCCGGTGAGCTCGCCAGCGTTCTCGAACGATTCCTGCAACAAAAGAGTTGGAAAAATACGCAGCGCGTCGTCATCGGCGGAGGCTTCCGGGGAAGCGCAGCGGGAGAATTGGCCATTGCCCGCGCCATGGTGCTGCTGAAGGCTGAAGGCATCAAGATCGAACTCTCCCCCATCGTTCACCATCCGGATGATGCCGGGCTCATCGGCGCCGCGCATCTCATGCCCGCCTGGATGCTGAAGGGCCACAAGGCGATCCTCGCCATCGACATCGGCGGCACCAATATCCGCGTGGGCATAGTCGAGCTGCACCTGAAGGATGAAACCGACCTCTCCAAGGCAAAAGTCTGGAAATCGGACATCTGGCGACATGCGGAGGACAAGCCCAACAGGAGCACGACCATCGAGGAGCTCATCGGCATGATCGAGAAGCTTATAGCCAAGGCGGACAAGGCGGACCTCGCGCCGGCGCCGGTCATCGGCGTGGCCTGCCCCGGCGTGATCAACGAAGATGGCTCGATCCTTCGCGGCGGCCAGAACCTGCCGGGCGGCAACTGGGAAAGCGAGCATTTCAACCTGCCTGCCGCGCTCAAGGACGCCATTCCGCAGATCGGCGATCACGAGACCTTCGTGATCATGCACAACGACGCCGTCGTGCAAGGTCTGTCGCAGATACCTTTCTTACAGAATGCATCGAGCTGGGGGATCCTGACGATCGGGACGGGCCTCGGCAACGCGCATTTCAGCAACAAGGTCGAAAATTGAGGCGCGGCGCGGCGCTTCCTGGCCGCCGTGAGTGCCCGAATGGTTAAGCGCCTGATGCGCAATCCCGGCGAATTGTCGGCTTTTCCTCGACCGTGAATTAAAGGCTTTCGGCTAACCTTCCTTCACAAGCAAAAAACGGGGAGTTCCGATTGTGAAGGTAAAGTCGAAAGCATTGTCCGGACTGTTCGAAGCCCGCAAAACCGTCGCCCGCAGCACCCTTGCCGTCATGCTTGCCGTGACCACCTGGGGCTGCTCCTCGACCGTCAGCCAGGAAACGACCGCTTCGATCGCGCGGGAAGTCGGCTATCCTTTGCCTGAAGGAAAGCCCGCGCCGGGCAAGCAAGCGGTCACGCAAAAAACGCCTAAACTTGTGCGCTCGGCCTATCTCGGGCGGGCTCCCTATGTCTGCACGCCCAGCGGTTTCGGCAGCACCTCGCGCTGTTTCCTTCGCTGAGCGATTCCGAAAAAGCGTGGGGCGGGGTTGCGGGCCTTTCGACGCCGGGCTCATCTGCGGAGCCGGTTTGAACTGCTGACATCGGCCAGCCGCGCAACCCCTTCCCGGCCGGGGTTACTCGACCCGGCCGAGTCTCGCCTCGATGCGGCTCAGGCTCGCGCCCACGTAATTGCCGCGTCGAAGCTTGGCGAACTCGTCATCTGGCCTCACCCGTGCGTTCTTGAAGACGTACCAGGTGCCGTCCGGCTCTCGCCTTTGATAGATCACGCCACCCCGCTTGGCGTGGCTGAAGCAGGTCGTCGCCGGCGCCGAGCCATCCCTGGCGTGCCATTCGGCGCGGAAGCAGAGTTTCCCCGGGCCGGTGATGAACCAGCGGCCGACCCCATAAGACGGTTTGCCGTTCTCCTTGGACCAGGCGGTGAACCGGCGTGCCTGCACCGAAAAATAGCCCGCCCCCTCTTTCCATATCCAGGATTTCTGGCCGTAGAGTTGGAGCAGCTCCGCGTGCGTCAGCGGAGTTGCATTCCTCTCCGGGCGCGCAGTGGCGGCCTCGGCGAACGAAGCACCGGCTATGCTGGCGGCCAGCGCGATTGCCAAAGGTATTCCTCGGTATATCGATTTCATCACATGCCTCCATCGGGCACCTGCCCGCTAATGGTTTCGCGGACGACCCGCCAATCGGGGCGGCCGTAGCCCTGTGGCCAGTCATAGATCTCGCGATCGTTGAAATAGACTACGGCTGTCAGCTGCGGGAACTCGGCGTGGCGCTCGGCGACCGTTGCCGCCCAGCTTGCTACGTATGAACCACCGCCCTCGTAGCCGAGTTCGGCGACCATGATCGGCTTGCCATAGTTCATCACCCGGCCGTATCCGGGCGCCAGTCGCTCCGCAAATGTCTGATCACGGCCGGTCGTGCCCTGGTCGTAAGGCTGGTAACCAAACACCGAGAGCCCGACGATATCAACGACGTCGTCGCCTGGATAGAAGGCTTCCAGCCCCTCGTTGCCTTTGGGAGACCACATGAACTTTGCGTTCTTCAGGTGGCTGCGGCAGACGTTCACCACGCGGCGATAGGCTTTTTTGAAGTCGTCGCCCCCCCAATGGGACCAGGAGAACTGGTTGTCGGTTTCGTCCATTTCCTGGCCCCAGCGGATGATCACGGGACTCTTGAGGGCAGCGGCGGCGGAGCAGACCTGCGCCATGTTCTCGTCGCGTTCGCCGCTCAGGATCGAACGCAGGAGCTCCCCTTCGGTCACGCGCCACTCGGGCGACCATGACCAGGGTTCGACTGTGATCATGAGCGAACGGCCGCGGGCTTGGGCATAGTCGTCGGCAAGCGTCAGTGTCGACAGATCGACGTCTTCCCAGGGCAGGAAGAGATGCTCGATCTTCGAGCTGCCCGGCGCGCCGAAGTCGCCGTGGGGATCGTAAGCGCCGAAATCGATCGAGTTCTCCGTCAGTATGGGCCGCTTGTCCGATGGTGTCGCCATCGTCGGCGAGTTGGGTTCGGGGATACCCCGCGGCATGTTGGCCGCAAGCACGGTACCCGACAGCAACAGTCCGAGAGATGCAAAGGTAATGGCCTTTGATTTCCTGTTCATTGAACACCTCCAACAGCGTTCATCCCGGCTTGCCGGCCAACGCTATTCTTTGTTTCTTTCACTTGGCCCTCGATACGCTCCTTGAAGGCTGCGAGCTTGGCGGCGACCAGATCCTCTCTGACCAGCCGGTTGAACTCGTCGTCTGCCTGCGTCCTGGCATGTCTGAAGACGTACCAGTCGCCGGACGGCTCCCTCTTCTGGTAGATGGTTCCGTTGAGCGTACGGTGGCTGAAGCAGGTCTTGTCGCGGGCGGCGGCACCCTGGCTGTGCCACACGGCCGTCAGGCAGAGTTGGCCGCGGTCATTCACACTCCAGCGGCCTTCGGCCCAGCTCTCCCCCGTGGCCGATTGCGCCCAGGCCCGAAAGACGCGGCCTTCACGGTCCATCCGGCCGGCGCCGCTCTCCCATTTCCAGGTCTTGTCCTGGAAGATCATGTAGAGCTCGACGCCCGTCATGGTGCGGGCCTTTTCGGGAACGGCAACTTCCGCGGACGCCGGTGATTGACAGAGGGCAAGGACGGCCAACGTGCCAAGGGTGAAGCGCCGGCCGGGCAGCGCATGTCGGGTGCCGCGGCCCTCTCTCCCGAAGAATGGGACTTTCACTTTCATGTTCCTATCCCCTCTTAGAGTTGCCGTCCCGCTGTTCCGCGGGGGCGGAAATCCAGCGTGGCCGGAAAACGATCTTGCGCAATGCTGTACCGCCCTGCCCGGCTCCGGCCACCGCATAACGCTCCTCGAAGAGGCGCAGGTGCCCACTGCCCCATGCAAGCGCCTCGAGCCCGTCCTTCCCGTGTTCGGCAGTCGCAATGCCGGGCAGTGCGACGACCGCCAGGAGCCCGGCCGCTATTGCGGGACGATAGAAACGGGAGGCGGTGCCAACGGCGTTTTCTCTCGAATGCCGCAGGACGATGACCAGCAGAAGCAGGCAGTAAATTGCCGCATTGAGGATCGCGAAGAGGTAGAACCCCTTGGCCTTCGCGGCATCTTCGACGAACAGGACCGGCAGGGCGGCCGAAACTGCCAGGAAAAAGTAGGGCGCGAGCACCCGCAGGGGCAGCGGATCGACTTCGGATGATCCCTTCGGCGTGACACGGAAATCCACGAAGGACCCGGTCAGCCAATCGCGCAGAGCGGCCAGCGTACCGGCAAGCGCCCAGGGCCAGCGCGCAAACAGGAAGAGCATGCACTCCCAGCTCAGGATCTTCGCGTCGTAAGGCCTGAAGGCGCCGGTTGCCCGCCAGCGATAGGCCAGCAGGACGAGGATGATCGAGAGCGGCGCGAAATAGGCCAGAAACTCCGGATAGGTCACGGCGACAAAGGTCTCGCCGCGCGCAAGGGCGAGGATCGGCATTGCAAACATCAGCGCCATGAAGCACGCGAAGAGCGGATACCAGAGCTGCGAGAAGAGGAACTGGAACTTCAGTCGCAGCGGCAGCCGGCCGACGAGACGCGGCGAATACTGCAGCAGGAGCATCACGAGACTACGCGACCACTGGAACTCCTGGGTCACCAGGTCGGCAAAGGTGCGCGGTCCGTCGCCATGGGCGATCGCATCGAGCGCGTGAATGCCGCGCCAGCCTGCCGCATTCATCAGCAATGTCGTCGAATGGTCTTCGGCAAGCTCGGGGCCGAGACCGCCGATCTCCTTGAGGGCAGCCGTGCGCACCGCGTAGTGAGAGCCGATGCAGAGTGGCGCAAGCCCGCCATTGTATCCGGCCTGGAGAGCACCGTGCATGCTCGCCTCCGCATGGAGGCGGCCGCGTGCCGACCAACTTTCTGAAGCATTGCGGTCGCAGATGCTCGGCGCCGAGACGTAACCCACTTCCGGGTCGGCAAATGGGCGCAGCATTTCGAAGAGGTACCCGGGTGCGGGGACGTGGTCGGCATCGAGCTGGGCCACGAAATCGTACCGGTCATAACCGTAGTGATCGTAGAAGAAGGCGAGGTTGCCTTCCTTGCAGCGGGTGCGCCGTGGCCATGTGGCCCGGTGATAGTCTGCCCGGCCTTTGCGGGTGGAGACGAGGACGCCATGGCTGCGGCACCAGTCGAGCGTCGCTTCGGAAGGATCCTCGTCTGCAAGCCAGGTGTCGTGCGGCACGTCCTGCGCGAGCATCGCCTCCAATGTCTCGGCGACGACGGAAAAGGGTTCCGACGGTGCCTTGGTGACGACCATGGCAATGCGACTGCCGGCCGGGAGCCGCAACGGTCCGTTCGGTTTCAAGGCCCCACAGAAGACGGCAATGAAATAGGCCGGCAGCAGGGTGACCCAGGCAAGGACTGCGGTCACGATGATGCTGCCCAAGGCGTCCACGTGATGGCGTGGCTCCAGCCACCAGGACCAGAAATGGACGAGCGCCGCGACCCAGAGCCCCGCCCCGAGCAGAAATTCCATCCGGCGTCCGCGCGTGAGCACAGGTACGAGCCGCGGCTCACCGACTTCGGAAATGCGCGTCGGCTCATTGGCGGAAAGGACGGTCATGACCGCACCTCCAGCCCGAAGAACGGGGCGGCGGTTCGCACGATCGTCTCGAGATCGGAATATCGCGGCAGGAAGCCGAGCGTCCGGGAGGCAAGCCCGGCATCCGCATAAAGTGCCGGCGGATCTCCGGCACGACGCCGGCGAAATACGACTGGGACGTTATGCCCGGTAATTTCGCCGATCGTTCGCAGGACTTCCTTTATCGAGAAGCCGCGGCCGGAACCGACGTTGAGCGCGAGGTTGCCGCCGCCATTGGCGAGATGCCGGTATGCCAGCACATGGGCGCTCGCAAGATCGGCAACGTGAATATAGTCGCGCACGCAGGTTCCGTCCGGGGTGTCGTAGTCCTCGCCGAAAATCTCCAGATGCGGAATGCGGCCTGCCGCGGCCATCAGAGCCCGCGGAATGAGGTGCGTTTCCGGGTCGTGCCATTCGCCGAGGTCGCCCTCAGGATCAGCGCCACATGCGTTGAAATAGCGCAACGAGACATAATTCAGCGCAAAGGCGGCCGCATAGTCGGCGAGCATGTGCTCGGCCATCAGTTTCGTCTTGCCATAGGGGTTGATCGGTGCCTGCGGCGTCGCTTCGTCGATCGGCAGCAACGCCGGTACGCCATAGGTGGCGCAGCTCGATGAGAAGATCACCTTGTCGACACCCGTCTGGCGGCATGCATCGAGGAGCGACAGCGTGCCGCCGACATTGTTGTTGTAATATTTCGCAGGATCCGCGACGGATTCGCCGACATAGGCGGATGCGGCGAAGTGGATGACGGCGTCCGGCTGATAGGCCTCGATGACCTCGATCAGGTGCCGCCCGTCCAGGATATCTCCCTGAATGAATGGTCCCCAGCGCACGGCGGAACGGTTTCCGGTCGTCAGATTGTCGTAGACGACGGGCTCGATGCCCTCCAGGCGCAGAAGCTTCGCGGTGTGACTGCCGATATAGCCGGCGCCACCGGTGACGAGGATACGTGGCGCAACCATCAGACCAGCTCCGCGCTTTCCCGTATCGACCGGGAGAGAAGGTCGTCGAAATAGCGGATCGTGTGCGCAAGACCCTCGGCCAGATCGACCTTCGGACGCCAACCAAGCTCTTCCGTCGCGAGCGAGATGTCCGGGCGGCGCTGGCGGGGATCGTCGACAGGCAGGGGCCGCCGGACGATCTTCGAGCGCGACCCGGTCAACCGCACCACCTCTTCGGCGAGTTCGCCGATCGTGAACTCTGCCGGATTGCCGAGATTGACCGGTCCGGTAAGGGACGGCGGCGAGGCCATGAGGCGGACGAAGCCATCGATCAGGTCGTCGACGAAACAGAAGGAACGGGTCTGCGAGCCGTCGCCGTAGATCGTGATGTCCTCCTCCTTAAGGGCTTGGACGATGAAGTTGGAAACGACACGGCCGTCATCCGGGCGCATCCGCGGGCCGTAAGTGTTGAAGATACGGACGATTTTGATTTCGACCCCATGGGACTTGTGGAAGTCGAAGAACAGGGTCTCTGCGCAACGCTTGCCCTCGTCATAGCAGGAGCGCGGGCCGAATGGATTGACGTTGCCCCAATAGCTCTCCACCTGCGGGTGGACGTGCGGGTCGCCGTAGATTTCCGATGTGGACGCCTGGAAGATGCGGGCGCCACGACGCGCGGCTAGATCGAGGAGGTTGAGCGAGCCGATCACGCAGGTTTTCGTCGTCTGGATTGGGTCTGCCTGGTAATGCGGCGGCGATGCCGGGCATGCGAGGTTGTAGATCTCGTCGACCTCGAGGTCGATCGGCTCCACGACGTCGTGGGCGATGACGCGGAAGGTATCGAAGCGCTTGAGCGGCGCGATGTTGCGCCTCAGACCCGTCGAGAAGTTGTCGAGGCAAATGACCTCGTGCCCGGCACCGAGAAGCAGCTCACAAAGATGCGAGCCCAGAAAGCCGGCACCGCCCGTAACAAGTATTCTCTTTTGAAGGCTTCGGCGCCGCAGTGAATCTGTATCTTCATTCGCGCCGAAGAGCGTTCCCCTGAAGTCATTTCTGAAATAGTTCACGGAATAACCCTCACACTATCTGCCAACTTCCAAAATTCATCCACAGCAGGCACAATAAATTGGTGATCGAAACTTTACCGCTCGAAACTACCTTAATTAATTTTCGGCAATGCTTGGAACAACTGTAGGTGTTTAATACAATCAGCGGATGGGGATTGTCATTATCACCCAATCCCGATTGTTATCCCGCCGTGCATTTCTACATATAACGGGGTATAAACTGGATACTGGCAGGTGTGCTCCGCCGATTCGATTCCACCCTGAGGCGAGTTGCGTCAGACTGTGACAGAATCGGCGCCCGGGTAATCGCTCGTTTGGGCTCACCCAGACGGGCAATCCGTTTCGCTGGAGGGTTGCATGACGAAGGACTCCGGATCAGGAGATGACCCCGTCGAAGTTCCGGCCTGGCCTGCCCATATGGAGCGGCGCCGTTGGCCACGCGATCCCACGCCCCGAAAGGACCGTTCAGCCGAAAGGTCACCGGCGCTCGTACCGTCACGATTTTCGACACATGATCTGCCGCCGCAAGAGCAATTTAGATCCTGGCGGGCGCATATGGCACCGCTCGTGGACGTGCGCTTGCCCGACGGGGTGTCCGAAGAGGACGGCTTTGCGGCCGAGCTGACGGGATGGCATCTCGGCGATTTGCTGATCGTTCAACAGGTGACGCCGGCACATAGTTACGAGCGCTCCCAGACTATGTTGCGCTCGAGCCCCATCGATCATTGGAACGTCGGTCTCTTTCGCAGCGGCCGGTCATGGACAGAAGCCGACCGCCGCGTCACCGAGACGGGGCCGGGAGAGTTCTTCTTCCGGTCGCTCGGCTATCCGTATCGCGGGCGCATGACGGATGCCACATCGATCCTTCTCTTCATGCCCTATGAACTGCTTGCGGACGATGCGGGCAAGCTCGAAGGCGCCAACAATTCGGTCTTGTCCGGCAGCCTCGCCGACCTGCTCGCCAACTATATCAACGGGATGGAAGAAAACCTCGGCAACATCACCGTGGAAGAAGTGCCGCGCATCGTTCGCACGATACGCGACATGGTCGTCGCCTGCGTGGCGGCGGTGAGACCGGATGCGGGAGGCTCTCAGGCAAAAATGGGAGTGATGGAGCGGGCGCACCGATATATCCATCTCAACCTTAACTCGGGCGATCTGACGCCCGAAGCCATATGCCGGGAGCTCGGAATTTCCAGAACCCGCCTCTATCAGCTTTTCGAGCCGAGCGGCGGCGTGCTGAACTATATCCGCAGACGTCGGCTCCTGCAGGCCTACGCGGAGCTCAGCGATCCGACGAACAACAGGCCCATCGCGGAGATCGCCGAAGCGGCCGGATTCGACCTCGCCGCCAATTTCACACGTGCCTTCAGCCACGAATTCGGAGCGAGCCCGCGCGAAATCCGCAAGGCTGCGGCCGCCGAACGCCTCGCCACGCCCGTTGCCCCGCCGGAGCGGGACCGCGGGGCGACGATCGGCGACTGGCTCAAGTCGGTTCAAGGATGAGGGATGAGCAGCGTACACGTGGCACATGTTCGGGCGTCATGGACTATCGACACCGTCATGATCGCCGTGGGTTGGGCATCAAGCGTTGGCGCCGCCGTCTATGACCAGCGAAGCACCGGTGACAAACTTGCCTTGCGGCCCCGCCAGCCAGGCGACGAGTCCGGCAATGTCTTGCGGCTCACCGTAGCTGCCGGTGGCGATACGTTCCCGTTGCGCTTCGGCATGGTCGCCAGCGGCCGGGTTCATATCGGTGTTGGTCGAGCCTGGATGAACGATGTTGACGGTGATCCCGCGCGGTCCGAGGTCACGGGCCAGGCCTTTCGTCAGGCCGGCCAGAGCAGCCTTGCTGGCCGAATAGAGGCTGATCCCCGGCCAGGGAACGAGTTCGGCCAGGTTGCTGCCGATCGTGATTATCCTGCCGCCGTCACCCAAATGCCTTGACGCGGAACGAATGGCCACGAAGGGCGCACGGAAGTTGACGGCCATTACCTCGTCGAAATCGGCGACAGTCGTCTCCTCCAGAGGAGCCGAGTGCCAGATGCCCGCGCTGTTGACCAGTATGTCCAGCCCGTCCAAGGTTGCGACAGTCTGGCGAACGGCCTGCTCGATGGCTTCGGCGTCGCGGTTGTCGGCGCGGATTGCTACCGCGCGACCGCCCGCCTGCTCGATCTCGGACACGACCGCCTGCGCCCGGTCGGCCGCATTCACATAAGTCAGCGCCACCGCTGCCCCCTCCAGAGCAAGCCTCTTGGCGATAGCCGCGCCGATACCCCTGCTGCCGCCGGTAACGAAAGCGGTCTTTCCGCCCAAACTGATCGATGTCATCGGAAAACTCCATTCTGTAATGATCGATACACAAAGGTTGCCCGAGCTTGCCAATGGCTGTCAAGCGATATATTTATCGATCGCTACAGAAAAGAGTTGATCCTATGTCCGACAAAGGCCGGCCCCGCAGCTTCGATCGTGCCGATGCGCTCATGCGCGCCATGCAGGTGTTTTGGGAGAAAGGATACGAGGGCGCGTCGCTGACAGCGCTGACCGCTGCCATGGGCATCAATGCGCCCAGCCTTTATGCCGCATTCGGCTGCAAGGAAGCGCTCTATCTGGAGGCAATGGAGCTCTACTCGCAAACGGTCGGCACTGAAATCTGGGGGCCGCTGGAAACAGCGCCGACGGCAAGGGAAGCGGTCGATCGATTCCTTCTCGCCACAGCCGAAGCCTATTCTCAGCCGGGTACCCCGCACGGCTGCCTGATAGCGCTTGGAGGACTTCACCAGGCAGCGATCCCCGAAGCGGTCTGCGAAGCGTTGACCCGTCACCGCACAGAAAGCATCGATAAGCTACGCCACCGACTGGAGGTTGCAATTGCTGGAGGCGAGTTGCCCGACGGGATGGATGCCGGCGCCGTCGCGACCTTTTATGCGACGGTACAACATGGAATGTCGATCCTCGCGCGCGATGGCGGCAGCTATGAAGCGCTGAAAAATGTCGCCGACGGCGCAATGGCCGCCTGGGGCGTGTTGACGCAAAACGCGGCGCCATAGGAATGCCCGGCGGGCTTCGGATACTCGCCGGGCAAGCTTGAGGTTGAGCGGGAGAGGAAAGCCTAACGCGGCTTCTCCCGCCCGAACGCATTTCAGGCGCGTGCCTTACTGTACGACCTGCACCACCGTGCGGCTCTTCGGCTCGACGATGACGCGCTTCTCGTTGACAACCGCATAGGCATAGCGCGTATCGTCGGGGATCGGCGTGACCACCACCGTCTCAGGCAGAGGCTTCCCGACTACGATCTCCTGTTGGACGACGACCGGCTCTGCCGGAAGCGGCTGGGCCTCGACATACTGGATCACCTTCGGCGGGGGCGGGTCGAGCGCCGCACCCGCGACCGCTCCTGCGACCCCACCAACGGCAGCCCCGACAGGGCCTCCTATGACTGCACCTGCAGCAGCTCCGCCGGCTGCGCCGGTTACGGTGCTGTTCTTGGTCGTGCTCTGCGCCGCTGCTGGAACAGCAAAGCAGCCGAGCCCGAGACCCAGAACGATGGCACCTTTGACGATCAGATCTTTCATCAGGCATTCTCCCGTTATGCAAAATGCGTCCCTTCCGCCAAACAACCCGTTGGGTTCAGAAGTTGTTCCGTGGCTTGGCGGAATGCGTCACGCAGCGAGCTGGCGAAATCGTGCCTTCAATGCCCTGCTAAGGGAAATCCCTGTAGGCGACGGGGTGCCGCCTGTTCCCTTCGGCCGGTGTCGAACTATAAGTGAAACCCTACAGCCGGAGATTTCGCACGCACGCACGCCGAAGGCTCTCGGGAAAATGGAGGAACAGCATTGGCCGACAATCCGCTCTACGACATTCGCGACGAACGTTTCCGTTCGCTGATCGTTGGCAGCGCAGCGCTCGAAGAACTTTATCGCGGCTGCCGTTGGGCGGAAGGGCCGGTCTGGTTTTCCGACCTCGACTGCCTGATCTGGAGCGATATTCCGAACCAACGCATGATGCGGTGGACGCCTGACGGCGGCGCTTCCGTCTTCCGCTCCCCCTCGAACTACGTGAACGGCAACACGCGCGACCGCCAGGGCCGCCTGATCTCCTGCGAGCACGGCGGCCGGCGCGTGACCCGCACGGAATATGACGGCCGCATCACCGTGCTCGCCGACAGTTATGAAGGAAAGCGGCTCAATTCGCCGAACGATGCCGTGGTGCACTCCGACGGCTCAATCTGGTTTACCGATCCAACCTACGGCATCGTATCGGACTATGAGGGCCACAAAGCGGAACCGGAACAGCCGACGCGCAACGTCTACCGCATCGACCCCCTATCCGGCGCTATCAAGGCGGTCGTCAGCGACTTCATTCAGCCGAACGGGCTCGCCTTCTCACGGGACGAGGCGCGACTTTATATTGCCGACTCGGGATCTGCAAAGCACGAGGTTCCGAGCCATATCCGCGTTTTCGACGTCGCCGCTGACGGCGTCCTCGCAAACAGCCGCTATTTCTGTTCCATCGACAACGGCAACCCGGACGGCTTCCGTTTCGACGTAGCGGGAAACCTTTGGTGCAGTGCTGCCGACGGAGTGCATTGCTTCGACACCGACGGCATCCTGCTCGGCAAGATCCTTGTGCCGCAGAGGGTGTCGAACCTCACCTTCGGCGGCCCCAAGAAGAACCGCCTCTTCATTACGGCCACCCAGTCGCTCTATTCCATCTACACGGCAACGAACGGCGTGCAATACCCGTGGTGACTTCAGCACGCCTTCGAACTTGGGAGCGCCCTTCAGCTTAGCCTCAGATCGACGCCAGGGTGGAGCTTCTTGAGGTTCGGCAGGGACTTCGTCTGCCAGGGGAACTCGGAGCTTCCGCGAACGGTAAACTGAATGTTGGGCCGCTTGCGCGCTTCGATGGTGAGCTTCGCTAGCAAGTTGATTCCGGAGGAATTGAGGAACTGCAGCCCCGTGAGATCCACGGTCATGCGCTCCGGCTCGGCTTCGAGCATATTCATCACGAGGGAGAAAATCGGGGCGTAGGCTTCGGTGCTCGGCAAGCGCATCGTCCCGTCGAAATAGATGTCCTTGTCTTCCGACCAAACGCGATAGTCGTCTTCCTTGATTTCCATGTTTTTCGTTGTCCGTCAATTCGAGAGGTCGGGGATGGCGATAGAAGCATAGGTTTCCAGCGGGATCTTGCCATCCGCTTCGCCGGATCCGAAAATCCAGGCGAAGTGTGCACCATAATCGCTCATGAGCGTCAAAAGTCCAAGGCCGGAACCGGAGCCGGATCCTGTTGCGTTCGCCTCTATCCGCTCAATCAGAAGGTCGGACGGATCTCCTATCGATATTTCAGAAAGCAGATGGCGGAACTTGTCGGCCGTGCCCTCGTCGACAAGATTGGAAATCTTGGTTCGGAACGTGTTGGAGGCGATCGACGCCTCTACGACGATTTCGCCGCCTGCACGGAATTTCACGGCGTTCTCTATCAGCTCGTTGGTCAGATAGCCGACATTGTGCCGGACTTCCTTGTAGAGGCCGCGGGACGTCTTGTAGCGCAGAGCCGCGAACTCGGCGACGAAGTCGGACGTCATCGCGCAATGCTTCCAGCCAAGATCGAGCGGGCCGTCGAAGAGACGTAGTTTCGTCGAATTCTCGCCCGTGCCGACGGCAAGGTCCTCCAGTCCATATAAGGTCGTCATCCGTTCACCTGTGCCTCATCACCACCAGAGTGATATCGTCATGAATTTTCTGGGTGCCGATATGTGCCATCAAATCCTCGATGATACCGGCCTTGACGTCCTCGGCGCTGCTGCCATAGCGGCATCGCGCGCTTTCGCAGAGCCTTTCGATGCCGAAGAGTTCGCCGGTTCCGCTCTCCGCCTCCGTCACGCCATCGGTATGGAGGATGATCATGTCGCCGCGACCGAAGGAGATTTCGCGCGTTGCGACAAAGGCGGAAATATCCGGCTCCAAACCGATGGGCAGACCGAGATCCAGAGTGTCGATCCGCTCCACCCTTTCCAGATCTCTGATGACGATCAGCTCCTCGTGCTGCCCGGAGAGCGTCAGCCTTGCGCCGTCATAGTCGAGAAATGCCAGGGAGAGATGCTTGTTGGTCCTGGTCCTGACGAGATTCTTGTAGATCGCCCGGTTCACGCGATTGAGGAATTGCGCCGGCTCCATCTCCCCCATTTCCTGCAAGGCGCGGGCTACGGATTGGACCATCAGCATCAGCACGCCGCTCTCGAGACCATGCCCCGTCACGTCGCCGATGCCGATCTTCAGCCGCTTTCCGTCCTTCAGAACGTCGTAATAATCGCCGCCGACCTCGTCGGCGGGCCGCATATAGGCGGCGATCTCCAGTTCGGCGATTTCCTCGAGCTCGCCGGCCTTCGGCAGGACCATCATCTGGATATGGCGGGCAACGGCGAGTTCAGCGCCGAGACGCAGGTTCTCGCTGCGCAACTGCTGGTTCAGCGCTGATATCTGGAGGTTCGCCTTCTCGATCTCTTTCGTCCGATCCTCGACCAGCTGCTCGAGGTTCTCGGTGTGGAAGCTGATCTCTTCCGCCATACGATTGAAGGCGGCGCCAGCGTCACCGACCTCGTCACGCGTCGGAATGTCGACCCGCACCGAATAGTCCTTGGCCTCGATGCGCTTGGCGGCATTGGCAAGGGCGCTTATGCCGCCGGTGATCCGCTTGGATATGGCGAATACGGCGGCAATGACGAAAAACAGGGATACGAGGAGCGCCAGGACCTGATAAATCAAGATCCTGTTGGTCGCCTCCGAGATCCCGGCTTGGGCGGCAAACAGCGAAGCGTAGATTTCCCGCTCGGGCACGGCGATGCCGAGCAGCATCGCTTCACGGCGAACCGGGCCGGATGCCCAGAGGTTGGTCGGCTGCAACTGTTTCAGGACGACCAGATAGGGTACCCTCTCGCCGTTCTCCTCAAGGAGAATATGCTTGAGCAGTCCATCCTCACCCAAGGGCAATTGTGCAATTTCCGGCTGGGCGCTGCGACGGAGAGAGCGATCGAGACCCGTCACGCCTTCGCTGGCGGCCGCGTTCGACGCCCGAAGGCCGATGACCTTTTCTCCAACCGGATTGATGGCAACGACGTTGCCGTCTGACATCGTCAGAAAGCCGAAACCGGTCTCGGCAACCTTAACGTTCTCGACGATCTCGGCCAGCTGGTCGAGCGTGATATCCGTGCCGGCCGCGCCCAGCACACGGCTGCGGTCGCGCGACCACAGCGGCTGGAAGAAACTCACGATGAGCTTGCCGGTTATCGCGTCGGTATAGGGCGCCGTCTGAGTGATGTCGCCGTTCACGGGACGTGACTTCGGATCATGCGCCCATTGTTCCCAAGATTCGTAGAGCCCGGGAAAGAAGAAAGACCAGAACTCCGCCGAATTGTGTCCCGGGTAGAGCTTATCGAAGGTTTGGGCCTGGTCCGTATAGGGCGCCGTCCTGAATATCGGTCGTTCTTTCGGGCCGATATAGTACATCTGCAGTTTCGACTGACCGTTTGCGAGCAGGCTCGGCGCGACAAGGTCCAGAACCGCGCTGTTCTCGATGTCCGTCTGCACCTCGGGAAGCGGAACGTGGTTCTGGTCAAGAAGATAGCCCCAGACGCTGACGACCGATGGAGGGCCCGGCAGGTTTTGAGCCCATCCCCCTTTCTGATCGTACGCGACCGTCACGGTTCCCGGGGCGCCGCGCGCCATCGCCTCCCCGATTTGCGATTTTCTCACCGGCCGATCGATCTGCTCCTGGAGAACGCCCGCCAATGTGCCCACATCGGAGTGGACCTGGTTGAGCAGCAGGTTGACCCGGGCAGCCGTGGTTGCCGCATAGGAGCGGATATAGTCTTGGTTGGCCTCCTCCAGGCCGCGGCCGACTTCCGCCGCCGCGTCGCGGGAAAGTCTCTGCACGTTCCAGAGCGCAAGACCTCCGGTGACGAGCAGATCAAAAAGCACCGCGCTTCCGACGACCAGCACGAACTTGGCGCGGAAGGAGCGCAGGCCCAAACGGGAGGTGTTTTCCCCGGGCAGGCTCATAGCGGCTTGCGCCCTGAGGCCGCCCAGATCGGCCAGCCGGCATAACCCTTGGGATGGAGGGCCGCGAATATGTGGTCCCGGAAACCCTGCCGGAAACGTTCGATGAATTCGGGCGCGTCGCCGCGCTTTACCGCCATTTCACCGGCATAGACGTTCTCCCAGGCGGCGATGATATCGGCGAAGTCTTGAGGGTCTCCGTCGAGATTGGTGACCATGAACGATTCGACGATGATATCGTCAAAGCCGGCATCGACAAGATAGCGCTTGCTCTTCGGTCCGAACTCCACATCCATTTCGAAATGGCTGAACAGCCTCGCGACCTCGTTGTAGGTCCATTGAATGCTCTGTGCGCGCGGTTCGCCGAGACAGTGCGAGTTTTTCTCGTTGGTTATATAGACCCGCCCGCCGGGCTTGCAGATCCGGAAGAGTTCCTTCAGGAGCACGTCCGGCTGGTTGAAGATCTGCAGCGAATGGCGGCAGGTGACGAAATCGAACTGGTTATCCTCCAGCAGCATCTCGGAGGCATCGCCATAGGTATATTCGATATCCGTGACGCCGAAACCGGACGCCACGTCGCGCGCATAAGCGAGGCTCGCCTTCGAATGGTCGAGCGCAACGATGCGTGCCGGCTGGAACTCCTTTCGGGCCAGCATGGCGAAGTCGCCGATGCCGCAACATATGTCTGCCATCGTCATACCCGGGCGCAGGCCGTGACGCGGGAGGATCGTGCGCTCGTGGCGCCAGGTCATTTTCGTCTGTGTGCGCAGGATCGGGATGAAGCTCGTATTTTCCACGAAGCTCTGCCCGGGATAGAACTTCGAGTCGTAGACCTCGACGGTCACTTGCGGCTCGATCTTGTTCAAATGGGCGAACATGCGCTCGGTCCAGCCCACGACGCTTGAGGTCACGACGACGAAGCGAATGTCCGACCGCGTGCGACAGGCATCGAGAAGGACGCGCGCGAAGGCGTGATAGGCCGTGTTGTTCATCTGTACCAGGCGCTTGACGTTGATGTACAGAACGCCTCGCACCTCTTCGATTGCGCCTCTGAGCATCGATATGCTTGCGGCAATCTCGTCGGCCGAGCGCGGCCGCATCACCCCGGAAAGAGCGAATTCCTGGCTGTT
Organism: Sinorhizobium meliloti; assembly: GCF_035610345.1. The sequence continues at coordinate 153,404 of NZ_CP141213.1, forward strand.
CGGGTCGAATTCCACCTTGAAGGGAACTGCAAACGCTGTCGTACTCACCTCACCACTCCTTCAAGAGGCAGATCCACGACAAGCGTGATCGATGGCGGATCGCTTTCGTCGAGCCGGACGTCGGCATCGAAATTGATCGACAAGTCCAGAAGAACGGCCTCGCGACTCGGTGCGAGATCGGTGGAGATGGAATCAAGGTAGCGCGCATGGGCGTCGCCGTCGCGGGTCTTCGACACCGCCTCGCGATAAAACTGCCTCTGACCGGGCGGGCACGGGAAAGTAAGCTCCACCCGTTCCGTCGGGCCCCATCGATAAACCGCACACCCGATCCGGCCGTCGGGCGAGCCGCTGCGAAACGAGACCTCGAGGAGTTCGTTCAAGGCGGACGAGAAGAAATTCGAGTGGCGAACGGGATCAGTGCGATTGTGACTTATCATTCTCGCCATGAAGGTCGACAGCTGATCGCAATGGTTCCAATCGGAAAGAAAGGCGCCCATCTCCATCTCGAACTGGAGCAAGGGCTCGAAAGCGGCTTCCGTGGGCTGGTTCTCGGCTCCGTGCATGCGGCTTCCTCCGTTACGCAAAAAAAGCGACGCGAAATTCAATGACTGCCCGAAATAATTCCCGGCATTGACCCCCTCATCTTCGTTGAAAACCTGCCGCAGGGATGGCCGGCGTTTTGCGGATAAAGTCGGCTATCGCTTCCGCGCGCATCGGCACCCCTAAAAAATATCCCTGCAGGCGATCGCAGCCTTCATTCCTGAGCCAGGCTGCCTGCTCCGCGGTCTCCACTCCTTCGGCGGTAACATCCATGCCGAGGCCGTGGGCGAGCGCGATGATGGAGCGCACGATCGTCTGGCTCTTCTCTTCCCTTTCCAGGTCCCTGATGAAATATTGGTCGATCTTGATCGTGTCGAACGGGAAATTCTTCAGGTAGCTCAGCGACGAATAGAAGGTGCCGAAATCATCAAGCGAAATCTGCACACCCAACACATTCAAGGTATTGAGCGTATCGAGGTTGTTGATCGTACGCTCCAGGAGCACCGACTCGGTGATTTCGAGCTCGAGGCGGTCTGCGCGCATGCCGACGAGGTCGAGCGTCTGGGCCACGCGGTCCGTAAGCCCCTCGTGAAGGAATTCGGCGGGAGAGAGATTGACGGCGATCGTGAAGTGGGACGGCCAGTCCATGGCAGCCCGGCACGCCCGCTCCAGCAGCCATCGCCCGATGTCGCTCATCAGACCGTCGGCTTCGGCCATCGGAATGAAGACACTCGGAGGGATGATGCCGACCAGCGGGTGACGCCAGCGCAAAAGGGCTTCAAAGCCGACGACCGCCGAGGAGGGCTTCACCAAGGGCTGATATTCAAGGAAGAACTGCCCCTCCTGAAGGGCGGTGCGCAGGCTTCGGCGCAACATTTCCCTTTGTTCCAGCACGACGAGCATCGAGCGGCTGAACGTACTTGACCGGCCCCGACCGTCTTTCTTCGCAGCATAAAGCGCGATATCGGCAGCTTTCATCAGCTGCTCGACCTCGTTGCCGTCCGCCGGCGCGACGGCAATTCCGACGCTTGCTCCGACGAAGACGTTGATGCCCTCGACCGTGAACGGTTCCTTGAAGGCGTTGATCAGTGCGTCTGCCAGACGTTCTGCCTCGCTCGGCTGATCGGCCCTCCACTGAATGACCGCGAACTCGTCCCCAGCCAGACGGTAGGCGAATTCCCGATCCCTCAGGACGCTCCTGATCCGGTCCGCCGCCATCTTGAGAACGGCGTCGCCTGCCCCGTGTCCCAATGTGTCGTTGATCGGCTTGAAATCGTCGAGGTCGATCTGCATGAGCGCCAATCGGACGCCGTTAGGCACAGGCAATGCGCCCCGCAGCTGATCGCTGAACTGCCTCCGGTTAGGCAACCCAGTGAGAACGTCATGGGTCGCCTGATGCAGGAGAAGAGCACGATCGCTCTCGCCCTGACTGAACGCTTCGCGGTAGGTGGAACTACTTTCAGCTTCGACGACCCCGATGCCGCGCGCACTGCGGAAAATGACGAGCGTGCGTCGGCTCCCGGTCGATGCATGGGCAATCTCGACGGTTCGCGGCAATCCGCTTGCGACGACGAATTCGACGGCGGACTTCGGTCCGGGCGCCAGCAGTTCCGGATAGATGTGCCAAAGGGACGCCTCGACGAGAGAATCGACGGCATAGGTCTGTCTGTGCCGCGGCGTGCATTCGACGAGCTGAAAACTCGCGTCATAAAGCGAGACAAGTTCGTCGGAACCGGCGAAAAAGTCGGACTCGACGGAAGATGAAGCAGGCAGTGTCGTATCGCCGTCCGGCATCCTCGCCTTTCCTTCCGTTCCGTGTCGCCCGAGCAAGCCCCTGAGGCTACAGTTCGCTATCTTCGATGCAACCCTGCCATTCCCAGAAAAATTATCGCGGAACGTGTCGCGGTCAATGGCGCACGACTGCAGAGAGTTAATTTGCGTGATTCCGGCAGAAAGATGGCTAAGGGTTGAACTCGGCTGCGGGCACGCAGCCGCGGCCGATCTATCTTGTCACGATGGACCGGTTTCCGGACGCTACGGCGCAAGGATCAACTTCTCGCGGCAGGCAGACCATACGTCGCGTGCGAGAGAGCCCGCTCTATGCCGCGCAATTCTGCGAGCCCTTTCAGTCGGCCGATCGCCGGATAGCCGGGCTGGGCCCCACGGGAGAGGTCGTCGAGAATCTCCTGCCCGTGATCCGGCCGCATCGGAATCTGGTGGTCCCACCGTCCGGCGGCGCGCCGCCGCTGCTCTTCCTTGAGCAGTTCGGCAATGACCGCCACCATGTCCGTGTCGCCCTGCAGATGCTCGTCCTCGTAGAAGGAACAGGGTGTCCGTTCCTCCTCGCGATGGACGTTGCGCAGGTGGACGAAATGAATTCGGGACGCGAACTGGCGGGCCATGGCCGGCAGATCGTTGACGGCAAGGGCGCCGAGAGAACCTGTGCAGAGGGTGACACCATTGGCCGGGCTGTCGACCTCCCGCAGCATGAAGGCGTAATCTTCGGCGTTCGAGAGAATGCGCGGCAGGCCGAGCAGCGCCCAGGGTGGATCGTCGGGATGGGCACAGATGTTGATGCCCGCCCGTTCCGCCACCGGCGTCACTTCCGCGAGGAACTCTATAAGGTGACGCTGCAGTTTTTCGCGACCGACGCCGTCATAGGCGCGCAGATGCTCTCGAAGCTGCGGCAGACTATAGCCGTCGGCAGAGCCGGGAAGCCCCGCGCCGATATTGCGGGAGAGCGCGAGCCGCCGCTCCTCGGTCATTTCACGAAACCGCCGCTCGGCCGCCTCCACCGTCGGCGCGTCGTAGTCCTCGTAAGCGCCGGGCCGCTCAAGGAGATGGAGGTCGAAGCCCGCAAAGTCGATCCGGTCGAAGCGCATCGCCTTGGCGCCGTGGCGCGCGGTCCAGCGCAGATCGGTGCGGGTCCAGTCGAGGACCGGCATGAAATTGTAGCAAACCGTTTGAATGCCGGCGGATGAAAGACGGCGCAGCGTTTCCTGCCAATTGGCGATGTGCTCGCGCCAGGGACCGGTCTGAGTCTTGATGGACTCGGAAACGGGGACGCTTTCCACAACCTCCCACTCCAACCCGCCTGCGCGGACCTCCTCCTGCCGCTTGCCGATCTCTTCAACGGGCCAGACGTCGCCGGTCGGAATATGGTGGAGCGCGCTTACGATCCCGTGCGCACCGGCTTGCGCTGCATCTTGAACGCTCACCCGGTCCACCGGCCCGAACCAACGCCATGTATGTCGCATGTGAACTCCTCAGGAAAGAAATGTCAGCTGCACCTTGCAGGCAGCGGATCGATCTCCGGCCTGCTCGAAGGCCCGAACCGCCTCGTCGACCGGAAACTCATGGGAAATGATCGGCCGCACGTCGATCCGGCGATTAGAGATGAGCGCGATGGCAATGGCGAATTCTCGGTCGAACCGCTGCGATCCGACGAGCCGCAACTCATTGCCGACCAGCGAATGGAGCGGCAGGTTGATTTCGCCCGTCACGCCGACCTGCACGATCGTGCCGCGCGGCCGAACTGCCGCGACCGCGCTGCGCAGTGCCGGTTCGGCGGCCGAGCATTCGAAGGCCACGTGGAACTGGCCCTTGTCGGCCTCGTAGGCGGAAAGCCCAGCCGGATCGCGACGCACATTGACGGTGCGGGTCGCGCCCATGGCCTTCGCCCTGTCGAGTGCCGCATCGGCCAGATCCGTCACGACGATCTCATCGGCTCCCGCATGGCGCGCCGCCGCCACCACGAGCGCGCCGATCGGTCCCGCTCCGGTGACGAGTACCTTCTTTCCCCTGATTTCGCCGGCCTGGGCGACCGCGTGAAGACAGACTGCCAGCGGCTCGGCGCAGGCTGCCTCGCCGGGGCTGACCAGCGAGCCCGCGGGATGACATTGGACGGCCGGAACCACCAGCCAGTCGCGGAACATGCCCTGCGTGTGGGGGAGACGCATTGCACTGCCCAGGAAGCGCATATCGAGGCAGTGGACCGGGAGCCCTTCGCCGCAAAAGCGGCAGGTCCCGCAAGGCTGGCTCGGATTGACCGCCACCAGATCATCGATAACAAGGCCGGAGACGCCGGCCCCGAGCGCCGCGACGCGGCCCGAGGCCTCGTGGCCGGGTATGATCGGCTCACGAACCCGGACTGGCCCGAATCCCCCGTCCTGGTAATAGTGAAGGTCCGAGCCGCAAATGCCGCCTGCGGCCATCTTCAACAGCACCTCGCCATCCCCCGGCGCAGGAACGTCGGCGACTTCCAGCCGAAGATCGCGTGGGCCGTAGAGCCGGGCAAGGCGCGTGTGCATGGGTGCTCCCGACATTAGCGGATCAGTCCCACGGACTGCGGCAGCCACAATACCACAGCCGGAACGAAGGTGATCAGAATGAGAGCGATGAACAGCGGCACAAGCCATGGCAGGATCGCCATCGTCGTCCGCTCGACCGAGAGCTTCGCCACCCGCGACAGTACGAAAAGCACCATGCCGAGCGGCGGGTGAAGCAGGCCGATCATCAGGTTGAGCGTCATGATCAGGCCGAAATGCACGGGATCGATTCCGAATTGAGCCGTCAATGGCAGAAGGATGGGCACCAATATGGTGATTGCCGCGATCGTATCGAGAAAACAGCCGACGAAGAGCATCAGAAGGTTCACCAGGATGAGGAAAACCCATTTGTTGTCGGTGATCGTCAGGATGGCGCCGGAGAGCATCTGCGCGGCCTGACTGACCGTCAGGAGCCATGCGAAGATCGACGCCGCCGTGACGATGAAGAGCACCGATGCCGTCGTCTCGATCGTGTCGAAGGTCGCACGGGCAAGCGTCGACATCGTCATCGTGCGGTAGCGGACCAGCCCCAGGAACAGCGACCAGATCACGGCGGCGACGGCCGCTTCCGTCGGCGTGAACCACCCCATGGTCATGCCGCCGATCAGAATGATGGGCGTCATCAGCGCCATGACGGCGGAAAAGTCGAAATACCAGTCGAGGGCCAGCAGCACCACGAGCGCGATGCCGACCGCAAGGTTCATCGACAGTCCGGCCGCCATCAGAAGATAGATGAGAAGCGGAACGGCAAGCACGACCACGACCTCGAGCGATGCCGCAAGCAGCCGCTTCATTTCGAAAGGCGTATCCGAGCCCCAGCCGCGTTTATAGGCGAAGATCGCCACCGTCAGCATCATCAGCACCGTCATCACCACGCCCGGCACGACACCGGCCATGAACAGCGCCCCGATGGAGACGTTCGCCATCATGCCGTAGATGACGAAGGGCAGCGACGGCGGGAAGATCGGGCCAAGCGTCGCCGAAGCGGCGGTAACGCCGACCGCCGCATCGACCGGATAGCCGTGATCCTTCATCGCCTTGATCTCGATCGTCCCGATGCCGGCGGCGTCCGCAAGCGCGGTGCCCGACATGCCCGAGAAGATCACCGAGCCGACGATGTTGACCTGTGCCAGCCCGCCCTTCATCCAGCCGACCAGGGCGACCGCGAAGGAATAGATGCGGCCGGTGACGCCGGCGGAGTTCATGAGGTTGCCGGCCAGGATGAAAAAGGGCACCGCAAGCAGCGGAAAGCTTTCGACGCCCGCAATCATCCGCTGCGCCGCGATGATGTCGGGCGCGACATTGTAGGAAACCAGATAGAGGACCGACGCTGCAGCCATGGAGATGGCGACGGGAACGCCGACCAGCATAAGGACGAGAAAGGAACCGACGAGCAGGAGCATGGGGATCAGTCCTCGACCTTGTGGAATTCTTCGGGCTTTTCGAGAACCGAATAGCCGCGGCGCTGATTGGCCACGAAGACCTGGATGGAACGGATCAGCATCAGCACGAAACCGGCCATCACGCTATAGAAGACGATGTTGCGCGGCAGGTCGACGGTGACCATCCGTTCGTGGGCGACGATCGCCACGTAGCGCCACATCAACCAGCAGGCATAGGCGAAGAAGACGATCCGCACCAGATCCACGAAGATCGCCAGGGCACGGGCGACGGTCGGCGGCAGATAATGATAGAGCACGTCGACCTGGATGTGGCGCGACAGGCGCACGCACATGACGGAGCCCAGAAACACGACGCCGATCAGGCAGTTCGTGGCGATCTCCTCCGTCCAGGCATAGGAGTCGTTGAGCACATAACGCGTGAAGAACTGCAGGAACACGCATCCGGCCATCAGCCAGAAGACGGCGAGTGTCGCCCAATCCTCGAAGGCATAATTGGAGAGATCCGCGGCTGGCGGAGCCTCGTCGAAGGCATGGGCGATTTCTTCGGGCGTCGTTTGCAAATGGACTTCCTGGGACATGGCATCATCCGGCTTCTGGAAAAACGAAACCGCCGGCCCGCCATGGAGGGCGAGCCGGCGAGAGTGGTTCACTTGATGGCGCGGATGGCCTCCCAGTCTTCCTTGTTGTAGCCGAAGTCTTCGAGCTTTACCTTTTCATTGACGGTCTTTTCGAAGTCGGCCCTGTCGACCTCGGTCACTTCGATGCCACGCTCCTTGAAGGTGGCCACGAGCTCTTTTTCGCGCTCTTCGATGATCTTGGTGGCACGCACGGCCGCCTCCTGCATCACCTCGGTGAAGATCTGCTTGTCGGCATCGGAGAGCTGCGACCAGAGGTTCTTCGAAACCACCGTGTTCAGATGATCGACGATGTGACCCGTCAGAACGATATGCTTCTGCACTTCGAAGAACTTCTTCGCCTCGATCGTCGTCAGCGGATTTTCCTGAGCCTCGACGGTGCCGTTCTGGAGCGCGAGATAGACCTCGGCAAAGGCGATCGGCGTGGTGTTGGCACCGCAGGCCCGCGGCATGGCGAGATAGGCCGGAACGTCCGGCACACGCATCTTCAGGCCCTGCATGTCGGCGCATTTGGCAATCGGCCTGTTCGATGTGGTGTGGCGCGTACCGTAATAGGTGACGGCGGTGATGTGGTTGCCGGATGCCTCTTCATATCCCGCGGCCAGACGCTTGAATACGTCGCTCTTGGTATAGGCGATCATATGGGCGGGGTCGCGGAAGATATAGGGGAAATAGGTGACGCCGATCGGCGCATAATCGCGCGCGGCGAAGCTCGAGCCCGAAATGATGATATCGACGGTGCCGAGCTTCAGGCCCTGATTGATATCCGCTTCCTTGCCGAGCTGCGACGCCGGGAACACGTCGATCTTGTAACGCCCCTCGGTGCGTTTGGCGATCTCTTCCGCCGCCCAGACGGACTCGGTATGGAACGGCTCCGACGTTTCGTAGACATGGGCCCATTTCAGCGCCGTTTGCGCATGAGCCGATAGGGCCGATGCCAGGATGGTCGCGGTGGCACCGAGTAGCGTCAACAGTCTGATCGTCATCTTTTTCCTCCTCCCAAAGTAAAATCGTCCCTGTGTGGATTACCGCCCGACGCGCCTCCACGCGGCGGGTATCGTGCTGTCTGACGGCTCCTCATCGAAGCTCGCGGACAGGCGAAGCTGAGACTGGTCGAGATGCGCCCGCATGGCTGCGCGCGCGGCGGCGGGATCCCCGAGCGCGATCGCGTCGCGGATGACGCGATGCTCCTCCATCGCAGCCCGCCAGGTCTCGGTGTTTTCGAAATAGCTCGCCAGCTTTTCGAAATAGGGCGTCATGCGCATGTCGTGGATGCTGCCGACGAAGCGGTTCAGAGTCGCATTGGCAATGATGCTCGAAACGATGACGTGAAACTCGCGGTCGATCGCAAGCGCGAGGCGGCGATCCTCGAGTGCGGCGGCCATCCGGGCAAGATTGTCGTCGAGAACGGCAATATGCTCCGGGCGTGCCAGCCGCGCCGCTTCCTCGGCGATGGCGCATTCGACCACGGCCCTGGCCCGCAGCAGTTCGAAAGGGCCTTCGAAATCCTCGGGCGGCGCATCGGCCGCCGGCGCCGGACGCGCCGTCACATAGATGCCCGAACCCATGCGGATGTCGATGAAGCCTTCCACTTCGAGCACTATCAGCGCTTCTCGGATGGTGGGTCGAGAAACGCCGAACATCTGCGCCAGCTCGCGCTCCGCCGGAAGCCGCGACCCGTGCGCCAGTTCGCCCCGTTCGATTAGGGCTCGCATCTGATCCGCCACCTGGCGATAGAGGCGACGCGATTCCACGGCAGAGAACATCATGATCCCCGTTGAGGCGACCTGCGGCCAGGTGGCCAAGTGGTCATACCAATCGCTACACATTACTCGTGCTTGCGTTCGTGTCAACGGTGACCGCTGAGCCGCCTCACGACAAGTTCCGCCTTCCAACAAAAATGCCCGGCAGAATGCCGGGCAGTCGGCAGGGAATTGGCTATCCCTGCAGGGGAAGTGGATATCGCGACGCATGGATCCCCGGACCACGACGGCCCCGCGGAGCGACGATCCGAACGCTATCGCGCAAGTGCGCCGGCCGGAAGACCTCGGTCGGCCTCGCGCTTGATCTGCCGGATCGAGACATTCATCCAGACCATGGAGACGGCTACGATGACGAAGAGCAGCATGAAGCAGCTGGACCAAAGACCGGTCACATCCTTAAGGAAGCCGAAGGCGATCGGCAGGACGAAGCCGCCGAGCCCGCCCATCATGCCGACGATGCCGCCGACGGCGCCCACATGGGAGGGATAATAGACGGGTATGTGCTTGTAGACCGCCGCCTTGCCAAGGCTCATGACGAAGCCGAGCACGAAGGTCACGACGACGAAGACCATCGGGGTCACCAGGATCGGCATCGCACTGCCGGCCCCACCTGCGGGTATCGACAGAATGGCTGTCGCGACGGCAGACACGGCGAACATCGCATACATGATCTTGCGGGCCCCGAGCTTGTCCGACAAAGCGCCGCCATAGGCGCGGAAGATGCTGCCGGGAATGGAATAGGCGGCGGCGATCATGCCGGCGGTCTCGATGTCGAATCCGTAGACGCCGACGAGATAGCGCGGCAGCCAGAGCGCGAGCGCCACGAAACCACCGAAGGAAAAGAAGTAGTAGAGCGAGAAGCGCCAGACCTGAACGTTCTTGAGTGGCTCGAATTCGCTAAGGAAGCTCTTCCTGGGTGCACCAACATCGCGGCGGGCACGGAACTGAGGATCGTCTTCCGTCGAAAGCCAGAAGACAACCGCCGTGAGAAGGAGCGCGGCCGCCCAGACCTGCGCGACGGCCTGCCAGCCGAAGGCGACGAGAACGAATGGCGCCAGAAATTTCGTGACCGCGGCTCCGACGTTGCCGGCACCGAAAATCCCGAGAGCCGTGCCCTGTTTTTCCGGCGGAAAGAAAGGCGAGACATAGGCGACCCCCACGGCGAAGGAGCCTCCCGCCAGTCCGACGCCGAGCCCTGCAAGGAGCATCTGCGGATAGGTCGTGGCATAAGCGAGCAGGAAGGTGGCGAGTGCGGCCGCCAGCATGGTGATCGTGTAGACGAGGCGGCCGCCATAGCGGCTGGTCCAGATGCCCAGCACGATGCGGACGAGCGAACCGGTCAGGATCGGCATGCCGATCAGGAGCCCGAACTCGGCTTCGCTCAGGCCGAGTTCATCCTTTATGCGCACGCCGATGATCGAAAAAATGGTCCATATGGCGAAACAGACCGTAAATGCACCCGTTGAGACCCACAAGGCGCGTCCTGGTGCGCCTTTATAGGTCGACTGCGTCTGGTGAAGAGCGGACATGATATCTCCCTGCGCGATACCTCGCGCGATACGCGTCGTTGATCATGGGAATAGCCGCGAGCAGGCATCGCACTCACCCAAAGGGGCGCGCCAATCCTCTCCGGCAACCTTGCTCATGGCGCGCGACATTGGGCGCCACCGGTGGCTTGCTCGGGCTCAAAGGATTAGATGCAAGCAGCGTGCCAAACCGAAATCCGCGGAAGGCGGGAGAAAATTCAAAAGATTAGCCGGCCCGCGTTTCATCCACTTTGCCGTGATGGCCAAATATTGGGCCGCCCGCCACGTCATGCCCAATTATCGTGCAGGCCGCATTTGCGCTTCGCAGATAGGCAAAGACCCGCCGTCCGGAGCAAGTCCGGAGGCGGGTCCCTTGCAAGAAGTCCTACGACTCCGGGCTGGACTAGATCTATACCTCGACACCCAGGACTGCGCAGCAGTCGCCCGACTTGATCAGCCCGGGGTTATGTCGGGCCACCAGAACGCCATCCATCTTCGCTCGAACCTCGATCGGTGCCACACCGGTGCGTCCGATCGGATAGATGCACGCGATCACTGCGCCGCGGTCGACTGCGGCGCCAAGGTCGATGAGGAACTCGACGAGACCGCCATCCTCCGCGAAAGCGAAGCAATTGTCGCTGGGCATGTCCAGCCATTTGGTGGGTTCCGCCTCGATCTCGCCCTTGAGTATCCCGGCATGCCTCAGCACGTTCGCTACGCCGCGCTTTGCAACTGAAGCGGTCCTGGCAGTCGCCGAACCGCCACCGCCGAGCTCCGTCGTGATGAAGATCTTGCCCATCTCCTCGGCCGCGGTGTCGTACATTCCGACCGCGTCGATCTCCAGCATCTTCATGGAATAGGGCGCCCCGAACGCCCGGACGAAGTCGAAAGCTTTCGCTTCCTGGGCCTTGTCGGGCAGGATGTGCGCCGCGCAGAAGGGCAGGAAGTCGAGCGTCTTTCCGCCCGAATGGAAATCGAGCACGATGTCGGCGAGCGGCAGCAGGACACGCTGGAAGTAATCTGCGATTTTCTCGGTGACCGTTCCATCCGGCCTCCCCGGGAAGCTGCGGTTCATGTTGCCCTTGTCGATCGGCGACGTCCGCGTCTGCGCCTGGAAGGCCGGGTAATTCATCGCCGGAACGATGATCACCCTTCCCTCGACGTCGGCCGCATCCAGCTTGCGGGCGAGATCGAAAAGCGCGATCGGCCCCTCGTATTCATCGCCGTGATTGCCGCCCGTGAGGAGGGCAGTCGGGCCCTGCCCGTTCTTGACCACGGTAATCGGAATCATCACCGAACCCCAGGCGGAATCATCGCGACTATAGGGAAGGCGCAGGAAGCCGTGCTGGACGCCATCGGCTTCGAAATCGACCATCGCGCTGATCGGCGACGGCCGCAAGTGGTGCTCCCTCATGCTCTCAGTCCTTGACCATCAGCTTGCGCGGCACGGAGGCGAGGCACTCGACACCGCTCTCGGTGATGAGAATGCTCTCGGTGGTTTCGAACCCCATATCCTCGAGCCAGAGCCCCGTCATGAAGTGGAATGTCATCCCCGGCTTCAGTTCCGTCTTGTCGCCCGGACGCAGGCTCATCGTGCGCTCGCCCCAATCCGGCGGATAGGAAAGACCGATCGGGTAGCCCGTGCGGTTGTCCTTGACGATCCCGTATTTCTTCAGCACGGCGAAGAAGGCGTTCGCGATGTCCTCGCAGGTGTTGCCCGGCTTGGCGACGGCGAGCCCTGCCTCCATGCCCTCGATCGTCGCCTTCTCGGCGTCCAGAAAGGCCTGGGTCGGCTTACCCAGGAACACCGTGCGCGACAGCGGCACATGATAGCGGTTGTAGCAGCCGGCGATTTCGAAGAAGGTGCCCTCGCCCCGCTTCATCGGCCGGTCGTCCCAGGTGAGATGCGGCGCTGATGCCTCGACGCCGGAAGGAAGAAGCGGCACGATCGCCGGATAGTCGCCGCCGATGCCGTCGACGCCGCGCGTACCCGCATCGTAGATTTCCGCCACCAGGTCGCACTTGCGCATACCCACTTCGATCTTGTCGAAGATGCGCTGATGCATGGCTTCGACGATCCGCGCCGCGTTGCGCATGTATTTGATCTCGGTCTCGCTCTTGACCGCACGCTGCCAGTTCACCAGCGCCGTGGCGTCGCTGAAACGCGCATTGGGCAGGTGTCTCTGCAGCGAGGCGAAGGCGGCCGCCGAGAACCAGTAGTTGTCCATTTCGACACCGATGCTGAGCGAACCAAAGCCGCGATCGGCGAGAATGCCCGAGAGATAGTCCATCGGGTGGCGTTCGGTCGACTGCACGTAGTGGTCGGGATAGCCGACGATATTCTTGTGATCGAGATAGGCAGTCAGCTTCGCGCCATTCGCATCCTGGCCGCGGCCGAACCAGATCGGTTCGCCCGTAGGCGGCACGATGACCGCCTGATGCACGTAGAAGGACCAGCCGTCATAGCCGGTGAGCCAGGCCATGTTGGAAGGATCGCTCACGATCAGGAGGTCGACGCCTTTCGCCTCCATCGCCTTTCGGGTCTTCGCAAGCCGCGCTTCATATTCTCCAAGGGAGAATTTGAGGTTGGGTTGGGTCATGTCTCTTCCCTCGTTCTTCCGGCCCCATTCTTGCAGGGTGCCGGTCTCAACTTTCCAATGTGGTGCCTGCGTCCGCCGCGTTGGCCCGCGCGAAGGCGAGCGTGGCGATGGCCGTGTCCTGGATGCCGGTGCCGGTGAGGTCGGCAATGGTGATCTCGTCGGCGCGCGTGCGTCCGGGTTTCAGGCCGGCGATCACCTGGCCGAGTTCAGGGAACTCGGCCTGCGCCGACACGAGATGAGCGGCAATCGCGTGATGCAGCTCGCCGAGCCTGCGTGTCTGTTTGAGGCTGTCGGCGACGTAAGTCGCGCGGGCGATCGCATGCGGGTCCAGTTCGTTCTTGTGTTCGGCGTCCGAACCCATGACCGTGACGTGCTGCCCCGGCTCGAGCCATTCGGCCTTGAGGACCGGCGTCTCGGACGGCGTCGTGGTGACGATGATGTCGGCACCTGCGACGGCCGCTCTCGGATCGGTTTCGGCTTTGATCGGAAAGCCGAGCTTCCCGGCAAAAGCAGTGGCCGCGGTTTCAGCCTTGGCCGCATCGCGGGCCCAGATGCGTGCTTCCCGGATCGGGCGCACGAGCGCGAGCGCTTCGAGCTGAAGCCTTGCCTGCATGCCGGCGCCAAAGACCGCGGCCACCGAGGAATCTTCCCGCGACAGATGTTTCGCCGCGACCGCCCCTGCCGCCGCCGTACGCACGTCGGTCAGATAGCCGTTGTCGAGCAGCAGTGCCTGCACCAGCCCGGTTTTGCTGGACAGAAGCACCATCAGGCCGTTGGTGCTCGGCAGGCCGATCTTCGGATTGTCGAAGAAGCCCGGGCTGATCTTGATCGCAAAACCGTCGAGCCCCGGCACATAGGCCGTCTTGACGTCCACCTCGCCGCGATGCTCCGGAATATCGAGCCTCAGGATGGGCGGCATCGCCACCGCCTTGGTGGCGAGAGCGCGGAACGCATCCTCGACGCAGGCAACCGCTTCGCGATCGAGCGGCACGATGCGCCGCAGTTCCGCCTCGGTCAGTATTTTCATCCGTGTCATGCCGTCTCCTCGCGGAATGGATCCGTTTCGCCGTTCATCACGCGCAGGTGCAGGTCCATGTCGACGTTGCGCCCCGAGAGAATGACCGCGATGGGACCGTCGACGTCCTTGATCTTGCCGGCGAGAAGCGCCGCAATGCCGACGGCGCCCGCCCCTTCGACGATCTCGCGCTCCTCGGCATAGGCGTGGCGCATGCCGGCGGCGATTTCGGCTTCCGTCAGAAGGATGATGTCGTCGAGGAGGTCCCGGCACATGCGGAACGTGACGCGATTGTCGAGGCCGATGCCGCCGCCGAGCGAATCCGCAAGGCTCGGCTGTTCGTCGACGAGCACGGGTGTGCCGGCGGCGAAGCTCGCCTTCATCGCCGCGCCGCGCTCCATCGTAAGGCCTACGACACGCGTCGCCGGTCTTCGCGCCTTGACGGCTGCCGCCACCCCGGCCGCCAGCCCGCCACCCGAGACGGGTACAAGCACCATGGCAACGTCGGGCATCTGCGCCACGATCTCGAGTCCGAGCGTCCCCTGCCCTGCGACGATCGCCGGATGGTCGAAGGGCGGCACCATTACGAGACCATTTTCCGCAACGAGCCGTTCGACTTCTTCCTGCGCCTCGTCCTGGGAATTGCCGACAATCCGCACATTGGCGCCGAGGCGTCTGATTTCGGAAACCTTGTTCACGGGCACCAGGTGCGACATGCAGATCGTGGCGAGCGAGCCTTCCGCCTTTGCCGCATGGGCGAGTGCCCGGCCATGATTGCCGGTCGAGGCCGCGATCACGCCGAGCGCCCGGTCGCCGGCAGAAAGCGAAAGCACCGCATTGGTCGCGCCGCGCAGCTTGAAGCTTCCGGTCGTCTGGTGGTGCTCGAGCTTCAAGCCGACAGGCACGCCGCAGAGCTCGCTCAACGAGCCCGACATTGCCAGCGGCGTCGTAAGTACACGGCCGGAAATGCGTCGTGCCGCCACCTCGATGTCGTCGATCGTCACGGGGAGAGAAGCGCTCACGGCCTTTCCCCCTCGAGTGGCAGCTCCATCAGCCGTCCGAGTTGCGGGCGTGCTTCCCGATCGCCGCAAAGGCGCAGGCAAGCCCAGGCGGTGGCGTAATTGCTGCTGACGACCGGCTTGCCGATCGCCTGCTCGATTTCGGCGATGACGCCTGCCGCGCGAACGGCGGTACAGGAAATGAAGAGCGCGTCCGATTCCGGCGCTGCCGCGTCCTTTGCGAAGGCCACGATCTCCTTCGGGCTGATCCGGGCCATTTCACGGTCGTCGGTGAGACCCAGGCAGGTAAACCTGTCGATTGCGAAGCCGCGCTCGGCGAAATAGTCGGCCATGGGCCGGCTGGTCTCGATCGTGTAAGGGGTGAGCACCGAAATCCTGTTTGCACCCAATGCACGCAAGCCTTGGACCGAAGCGGCCGTCGGCGTCACGACGGCCGCCTCCGGCTTTGCGGCCTTGATCGCCGCAGCCACCTCCCTGTCGCCGATGACCACGGAGGCCGAGGTGCAGGAATACATGACGACGTCCAGGGTCTCGTCCGGCAGGATCAAGGCTGCCGCTTCGGTGAGCGACGGCTGCATCGCCCGCAGATTCTCCGGCGTCACCGGATTGGCGTAGGGGATACGGGTGACATAGACCCCGATCCGGTCCGACGCGACCATGCGCTGGAAATCGACTTCCGTCGTATGGTCCGTGGCGAGGATGACGAGGCCGATCCGCTTGTCGAGCGGCCGATCGTCGAGACGCGGCCTGCGCGCCGCAAGCGAGAGGGCGACAGGGGTTCTCATCAGCGCTCCTCCACCCGGGAATAGCGCTCTTCGAGCCAGCGCAGGAAGAAGACCGAGATCAGGCTCATGATCAGGAAGAACACCCCGACCAGCGTCATCGGCTCGATATAGCGATAATTGCTGTTGGCGATGCTCTTTGCCTGGTTCATCAGTTCGAGCACCGTGATTGCCGAAAGCAGGGGTGTCTCCTTGAACATGGCAATCAGGTAATTGGCGAGCGCCGGTATCATCGGCGGGATCGCCTGCGGCAGGATCACGTGTATCCAGGTCTGCCGGGTCGTGAGGTTCGCCGCCTTGGCCGCCTCCCATTGTCCGCGCGGCACGTTCTCGATGCCGGCACGATAGACCTCGGCGGCATAGGTGCCGTAGTGGATGCCGAGACCGATGACGCCGGCGACCAGCGCAGGCAGGCGGATTCCGATGTCCGGAAGCACGTAGAAGATGAAGTAGAGTTGCACGAGCAGCGGCGTTCCGCGGATGAACTCGACGGCAAAGCTCGTGACACGCGCTATCGGAGCCGGTGCGGTCATCCGCAGGATGGCGAAGACAAGACCGATCACCGCTGCGACCACCGAGCCGAGCGCCGTCGCGAGGATCGTGATCTTCAGCCCCTCGATGAGGGTCGGCATGATCTGGCGGACGAATTCCCAGTCCCATTCCATGGTCAGACCCTCACACCGTCGAGGCCGCGGGAAACGCGCCTCTCGAGCCACCGCATGCCGAGCGAGATCAGCCAGGCCATGACGAAATAAAGCAGCAGGATGGTCGCGAACGGGATCAGCGTGCTCCCGGTCTGGGCGCGGACCACCTGGGCCTGAAACGTCATGTCGCTGAGCGAGATCAGCGAGACGACCGCCGTTCCCTTCAGGAGCTCGATGGCGTTGTTGCCGAAGGTCGGCAGCATCAGGGGCAGCGCCTGGGGCAGGACGATGTGGCGCATCGCCTGGAACCGCGAGAGGTTGAGCGCGATGCAGGCCTCGCGCTGCTCGCGGCCGATCGCCTTTACCGCGCCCCGCACGACCTCCGCTCCATAGGCGCCGACATTGAGGCCGAGCGCGAGGACGCCCGCCTGCAGCGGCGTCAGCGTTATGCCGGCGAACGGCAATACGAAATAGACCCAGAAGAGCTGCACGAAAATGGAAGTGCCGCGGAAGAATTCGATATAGGTCGTGGCAAGCGCGCGCACGGCCATGAACCGGCTGAGGCGCCCGAGGCCGGCAGCGAAGGCAACCACGACGGCGAGCGCGGAACCCATGAGGGTCAGTTGCACGGTCACCCAGGCGCCCTGCAGGATCAATCCGATATAGCCGGACCAGTCGATCATCGTTTCGTTGTTCCAGTCAGAGTTTCGGCTTGGTCGTCGCCGCCCACACCGCCTTCCTCCGCGTGGTGCGAACGGAAGGCGGCGGGAGGCCCCAGCCCGGGGCTTATTTCGCGGCGCAGAGCTTTTCGCGGGTGGTCGACATCGCAGCCTTGGCCGAGAAGCCATAGGGTTCGATGATCTTCGCGAATTCGCCCGACTCCTTCAGCTTGGCGAGCTCGACATCGAAGGCGTCGCGGAGCGCCTCGTCGCCCTTTCTGAAGGCGGCGCCGTCGCAATAGACCGGCGCACCCTCGACGGGGGCCAGCACCTCGACGTTCGGGTCGTTCGCCTTGGAGACGAGATCGTTGATCGAAAGGACCGGCAGCGAGTAGACGTCGATGCGGCCGTCCTGCAACATCTTCAATCCGCTCTGGCCATCCGGCACCACGATGACGCGGTCGCGCGGCACGCCGGCTTCGAGCGCCAGCTTCTCCTCGGTACCGCCCCCCGGTGCGCCGATCTTGGCGTCCGGATTATCGGCGATGTCCTTGTAGCTCTTAAGTCCGAGCGGGTTGCCTTTCTTCAGCGCGAAGGCCTCGGCGTCGCAGAGGATCGGCTGCGAATAGGCGACGGCGGCGCAGCGTTCCGGCTTCATGAAGAGACCGGCGGTGATTGCGTCATGGCGCCCGGCCTGCAGGCCCGGGATCATCGCGCCGTATTCGGAAATGGAGGCGACGACGTCGGCAACGCCGAGCCGCTTGAAGATCTCGCGGGCGACATCCGGTGCTGCACCGGAGACCTTGCCGTCGGCTCCGACGGCGGTAAAGGGCGGCTCGTTGGCGATGGCGATGCGCGCGAAGCCCTGCTCTTTCAACTCCTCGAGCTTGTTCTCGTCCGCGGCGGCTGGCGTCGCCGCAGCAACTGCCATCAACGCGGTGGCGCCTGCCGCCATTACCATGATATCTCTCAGTTTCATCGTTCCCAACTCCTCTGTTCTCTCGATGTTTTCCTTGAGGCAATGTCGGCCGTAAGGCTTAGACGCGGTGCCCTGCCGCTATGATCTTGCGCAGGAAAGTCTGTGTGCGCTCCTGCTTGGGATGCCGGAAAATGTCCTCGGGTTTTCCCTCCTCCACGATCTTGCCGCGGTCGAAGAAAAGCACTCGGTCTGCGAAATCATGGGCAAAGCCCATCTCGTGGGTGACGAGCAGCATGGTCATGTCCGTCTCGGACGCGAGCTTGCGCATGACGTTTAGGACTTCCTCCACGAGCTCGGGATCGAGCGCGGAGGTGACCTCGTCGAAAAGCATGATCTTGGGTGAGAGCGCCAGCGCCCGGGCGATCGCAACACGCTGCTTCTGCCCGCCGGAAAGCTGTGCCGGCATGCTCTTGGCCTTATCGGCCAAGCCCACCATGTCGAGCAGTTCCATCGCGCGCTTTTCCGCCGCAGCGCGCGCCATGCCCTTCGTCAGCATCGGCGCCAGCGTAACGTTGTCGAGAACGCATTTATGAGGAAACAGGTTGAAGTGCTGGAAGACCATGCCGATCTTCTCGCGCATCTTATGAAGATGCCGCTCGTCGGCAGGGACGAGGTTGCCCGCCTTCTTCATGTGATAGAGATGCTCGCCGTCGACCTGGATGAAGCCGTCGCTGATGGTCTCCAGCGTCATCAGAATGCGGAGGATGGTCGTCTTACCCGAACCGGACGGCCCGATGAGAGCCAGCTTCTCGCCCGGCATCACCTCCATCGACAGGCCGTCGAGCACGGTGAGGGAACCGTATCGCTTGACGATGTTGTCGATGCGAATGATCGGCTGGGACATTCACGCCTCTCCCTTTGAGACTGAAGCGCATGACGTCGCTCCAGACCGCTGCATACTTCTGGGCGCCATGCGTTAATGTCCTAACGATGATCCGGTTCCAAAATCATGTCAATCTGAATAATAATATCATGACAATTATTTGAAAGATGCTCAAAAGCTGAGCATTCGCCTCAAATGACGAGGAGCAGCGCCTCGGGCTCACCGAGCGCCAGAGAGGCGACGATGCCGAGCCCGGACCTCAGCTCCAGCTCGGTCGTCGAGCCGAGCGATATCCTGACCGCCGGACGCCAGCCGCTGTCCGCCGTTCGGAAGGACGCGCCCGGCGCGATCGCCACCCCGCGCAAGCGCGCCTGGGAAACGAAAGCATCTTCCTGGTGTCCCTCGGGCAGCGGCAGCCAGACATGCAGGCTCTGCGGATGGGTGTGATGGGCAAGGCTTGCCAGGACTTCCTTGGCGATCGCATGGCGAGCGGCGAGCGCCCGGCGCTGCCAGTTCACCAGCTCGGTCGCCGTTCCGTCGCTCACCCATTGCGTTGCGATCTCTGCAATCGCGGGGGTCGCCATCCAGTTGGAAACCAGATGCCGGTTGGCGACGGCGGCCACGTAGCGATCAGGCGCCACCAGATAGCCGATCCTGAGGCCCGGCACGGTGATCTTGGTGAAGCTCGTCACATAGAGCGTGCGCTCGGGCGCCAGTGCGGCGACCGGGGGCAGGCGTTCTTCCACCAAGGGTCCGAGAATGTCGTTCTCTATGATGGCGATGTCATGCCGGCGCGCCACCTCCGCCAGCGCTGCCCGCCGCTCGGCGCTCATCAGGGTCGCGGTCGGGTTGATGACCGAGGGCTGCAGAAAGACCGCGCGGATCACGCCCTTGCGGCAGGCTTCGTCCAGCGCATCCGGGATCATGCCGTCGCCGTCTATCGCGAGACCCTGAAGGTGGATGCCGAGATAGGTCGAAAGCGGCACGAGCGTATGATGGCTGACGGCCTCCGTCGCGACCGTCGAACCGGGCGGTGCCACACTCATCAGCGCCACGGTCATGGCCGAGGTGGCGCCGTTCGTCAGGTTGATGTTGAGCGGCGAGACATCGAGCCCACAGCGCAAGAGCCATTCGGCCGCGACATTGCGGTGACGCGGGAACACCATGTTCGGGCGGAAGGAAAGCGCGGAACTCGGCGGCAGATTCTCGGCAAGCCAGGCAAAACCCTGCCGCATCTTTTCCAGATGGTACTGCTCGCAGACGGGCTTCAAGATCGAAAGATCGATCAATTCGCCAAGGCGTTCCGGCAGATAGGGCGGCTCCGGCTCGCGCGGCCGCGTCTGTACGAAGCTGCCGCGTCCGACCTCCCCGGAGATCAAGCCGCGCCGGATGAGCTCGTCATAGGCGCGACTCACCGTCTGCACCGAGAGCTTCAGATCGTCGGCGAGCTTGCGATGCGTCGGCAGCCGCGTGCCGTTCTGGAGCCTCCCCTCCTGGATGGCGCGGGCGAACTGGTCCGCCAGAGAGAGATAGGCGGGGCGGCGCAGAAGTGTCGTGTCGGGCGTCCAATTTGTCATGATTTGAACAGTGATCAAAATCAGCTCAATTGACAATGTAAAAGTGAGCACCCAATGTCATTTCCCGGCTTTGACGTGACCAACACCGACGGAAGGACCTCTTTATGAAGCTCGATGCGATCGATCTGCGGATCCTCGAAGCGATCCAGGCCGACGGGCGTATCACCAAGCTGGCGCTCGCCGAGAAGGCCGGCCTCTCGCCGACGCCCTGCTGGATGCGGCTCAGAAAGCTGGAGAAAGCCGGCATCGTCACCGGCTATCACGCCCGCGTTGCGCTGCGCCGCGTGGCGCCGGTCGCCAGCGTCATGATGGAGGTGACGCTCGGCAATCACCGCCAGGCCGATTTCGACCGGTTCGAGCGCGCCATCGCCGCGATCCCCGAGATCGTCGCCTGCTGGTCGGTCGGCGGCGGGGTCGACTATATCCTAAAGGTCATGACCGCGGACATCGATGCCTATCAGCGGCTGGTCGACGGCCTGCTCGAACGCGAACTCGGCATCGACCGCTATTTCACCTACATCGTCACGAAGACGGTAAAGGAAGAAACGGTGCTGCCGTTCGGCTCGCTGCTACCGCACGCGCCGGCAGGGCAGGAATAGTCGGCAGCGGGTGTGGCCACCCCACCGGCACGCCACATAGACAATCTCTCTCCCCATTGCCCGCACTTTGGTCAAACTCTCTCCTCCGCCACCGCCGATTGGACAATCTATCTCGACAAGCATGGCACTCTTCCCGCAACAGTCGAGGAGAACCGATATGACCGCCGTCTTTGCGCGCACAGCCTTTCACGACGCGTTAAAAAACCTGAACGACCGGCAATTGCTGCGGGAGCTGGCCTATGTCGGCGGCCGCTGGGTTGCCGGCCGGGACGGCACATGCCTGGAGGTGAGCGACCCGGCCAGCGGCGCCGCCCTCGCCTTCGTCGCCTCGCTCGACGCTGCCCAGACCTCCGAGGCGATCGACGCGGCGGAAAAGGCATTCAGGTCCTGGCGCAACATGCTGCCGCAGGCGCGCGCCGCCATCCTGCGCAAATGGCACGACCTGATGCTCGAAGCCCGCGAGGACCTCGCCTTGTTGATGACCCTTGAACAGGGCAAGCCGCTTGCCGAGTCGCGCGGCGAGGTCGATTACGCGGCATCCTTCATCGAGTGGTATGCCGAGGAAGGCAAACGCCTCAATGCCGAAAGCGTGACGAGCCATCTTGCCGGGGCCGAAATGATCGTGCGCCGCGAAGCACTCGGCGTCGTCGGCATCGTCACGCCCTGGAACTTCCCTTCCGCGATGATCACCCGGAAGGCGGCCGCCGCCCTTGCCGCAGGCTGCACCGTGGTGGCGCATCCTTCCTCCGAAACCCCTCTTTCGGCTCTCGCCCTGGCCGAGCTCGGCGAGCGCGCCGGTCTTCCCGCAGGCGTCTTCAATGTCGTCACCGGCAAAGCCGCAACGATCGTCGGACGAATGTGCGAAGACGCACGGGTACGCGCCATGAGCTTCACCGGTTCTACCGAGATCGGCCGCCTGATCGCCTCCCAATGTGCGCCGACGATGAAGCGGCTGGTAATGGAGCTCGGCGGGCATGCCCCCCTGATCGTCTTTGCGGACGCGAATGTCGAAAAAGCCGCCGATATTGCGATCGCCGCGAAGTTCGCGACGTCTGGACAAGATTGCCTTGCCGCCAATCGGATTTACGTCGAGCGGCCTGTTCTCAAGGCATTCCAGGAAGCTTTTGCCGCACGAATTGCCGGCCTGAAAGTCGGCTCCGGGATGGAGCCAGACACGGATATCGGTCCGCTGATGCACGAACGCGCCGTCGCCAAGGTCGAGGAACAGGTCGCGGACGCAGTGAAGCTGGGCGCCAGGCTTGCCGTCGGCGGCAAGCGCCACGCCGCCGGGCCGCTCTTTTTCCAGCCCACCCTTCTAACGGATGTGCCCGGCGAGGCGCTGATCATGCGCGATGAGACCTTCGGCCCCGTGGCGGCCGTAACCGCCTTCGACAGCGAAGACGAAGTGGTCGCGCGGGCGAACGACACGGAATACGGGCTCGTCGCCTATGTCGTGACCGAAAACGGCGCCCGCCAGATGCGGCTCGCCCGCGCCCTCGAATACGGTATGGTGGCAATCAATCGGGTTAAGATCACCGGCGGCCCGATCCCCTTCGGCGGCTGGAAACAATCGGGCCTCGGCCGGGAAGGCTCCCGCCATGGCATGGAGGCCTTCACCGAGCTCAAATATCTCTGCATCGACACCGCTGCCTGACCGGGGCTGTTTCCAGCAAAACTGCGCAGCGATTTTGCGTCCGGAATTGGGTAAAAACAACAGGATAGGGCGTTTTCGCGGTTCGGCCGAAATGCTCCGGATTTCATGAAAGGAAAGACCATGCTCGAAAGAAGCAACGAACTCACCGCCTGGGACCGCGACCACTTCTTCCATCCCTCGACCCATATGGGGATGCATGCGCGCGGCGAAACCCCGACCCGCGTGATCGGCGGCGGCGAAGGCGTCTACATCACCGATATATCCGGCAAGCGCAGCCTCGATGCCTTTGCCGGCCTCTATTGCGTCAATGTCGGCTACGGCCGCCAGAAGATCGCCGACGCGATTGCCGAACAGGCTAAGAACCTCGCCTACTACCATTCCTATGTGGGCCACGGCACCGAAGCGTCGATCCGGCTTTCCAAGATGATCATCGACCGGGCGCCGGAGGGCATGAGCCGTGTCTATTTCGGACTTTCGGGCTCCGACGCCAACGAAACCAACATCAAGCTGATCTGGTACTACAACAACATTCTCGGCCGCCCGGAGAAGAAGAAGATCATTTCGCGTTGGCGCGGCTATCACGGCTCGGGCGTGATGACCGGCTCACTGACCGGCCTTCATCTCTTCCACAACGCCTTCGACCTGCCGCGGGCGCCGATCCTGCACACGGAAGCGCCCTACTACTTCCGCCGTCCCGATCGCTCGATGGGCGAAGAGCAATTCTCGCAGTATTGCGCAGACAAGCTGGAAGAGATGATCCTCGCCGAAGGTCCCGACACCGTTGCCGCCTTCATCGGCGAGCCGATCCTCGGCACCGGTGGCATCGTGCCGCCGCCGAAGGGCTATTGGGAGAAGATCCAGGCCGTCCTTCAGAAATACGATATCCTGCTTGCCGCCGACGAGGTGGTCACCGGCTTCGGCCGTCTCGGCACCATGTTCGGTTCCGACCATTACGGCATCAAGCCGGACCTGATCACCATCGCCAAGGGGCTGACCTCCGCCTATGCGCCGCTTTCCGGCACGATCGTCTCCGACAAGCTCTGGCAGGTGCTGGTGAAGGGCTCGGACGAGCTCGGCGCCATCGGCCATGGCTGGACCTATTCGGCCCATCCGATCTGCGCTGCCGCCGGCATCGCGAACCTGGAACTGATCGACGAACTCGGCATCGTCGAGAATGCCGGTTCGACGGGTGCCTATTTCCGGACCGAACTGGAAAAGGCCGTGGGCGATCATCGCCATGTCGGCGAAGTGCGCGGCGACGGCCTGATGGCGGCGATCGAGTTCGTCGAAGACCGCGATGATCGCGCCTTCTTCGATCCGGGCCGCAAGGTCGGACCGCAGGTCGCGGCAGCGCTCCTCGAACGGGGCGTCATCGGCCGCGCCATGCCGCAGGGTGACATTCTCGGCTTCGCGCCGCCGCTCTGCCTGACGCGAGACGAAGCCGACATCGTCGTCAAGGCGGCAGCCGAAGCCATCCAATCCGTACTCGGCCGCTGAGGAAAATGCGCATGATGCATTCGGTTCCGAAGACCATGACGGCGGTGCTTTTGACGGGGCACGGCGGCTTGGAGAAGCTCGTCTACAGCCGGGACGTACCCGTCCCGGCTCCGGCTTCGGGCGAGGTGCTGATCAAGGTCACTGCCTGCGGCATGAACAATACCGACGTCTGGGTGCGCGAAGGCGCCTATGGAACGGAGGACGATCCGTCCGCCGTCTCGACCTGGCGCCGCCACGGCAACACCCTGACCTTCCCGCGCATTCAGGGTACGGACACGGTCGGCCATATCGTCGCCGTCGGCGAAGGCGTCGACCGGGCGCGCATCGGCGAACGCGTCATGGTCGATTTCTCGATCTACAACCGCGACGACGACAGTCTTGCCGACATCGATTACATGGGTCATGGCCGCGATGGCGGCTATGCCGAATATATGGCGCTTCCGGCCGAGAACGCCCATGTGGTCGCGACCGACCTGACCGATGTCGAGCTCGCCACCTTCTGCTGCGCCTATCTCACCGGCGAGCGAATGCTGGAACGGGCGCGGCTTGCCGCCGGCGAAACCGTGCTCGTGACCGGCGCCTCGGGTGGCGTCGGCTCCGCGATCGTCCAGCTCGCCCGCGCCCGTGGCGCCGTTCCGATCGCAGTTGCCGGACCGGGCAAGGAAGCGGCGATGCTCGACATCGGCGCGCAGGCCGTCGTCACCCGCGGTCAAGGCGACCTCGCCGAAGCGGTGGAGGCGGCAAGCGGCGGCCGGCCGATCGATGTGGTCGCCGATCTCGTCGGCGGTCCCCTCTTCAACGACCTCCTGAAGATCCTGCGCCCGGAAGGCCGCTACACCACCGCCGGCGCAATTGCCGGGCCGGTCGTGCAGCTCGATCTCAGGACGATGTATCTGAAGCAGTTGGAGCTGCACGGATCGAGCCAGGGCAGCCGCGCCGATTTCCGCCGCCTCGTCCGTTATATCGAGGAGAGAAAGATCCGGCCGCTCGTCGGCGGCGTCTATCCGCTATCGGAATTCCATCGGGCACAGACGGACTTCATGGCGAAGAACTTCGTTGGCAAGCTCGTGGTCGTGCCTGATTAAGGGCACAACGGCGCGGGGCGGCAGAGCCGACCAAGTACGCCCCCTCTGCCCTGTCGATGGCCGGCAGGGCAGAGGCGGTCAGCGCTCTGGATCATTCCTGATCCCGTTTTAGCTCTGAAGGCTCGCAACGGCCTCCGCAATGCGCTGCGGCGCCCTGGGACGCGCATACATCCGTTCCAGATATGCTTTCAGATTTGGAAAGCTGTCGATCAGCCCGTTTTCGTTGCCCCAGTCCAGGACATAGGCTGTGACGCAGTCGGCCACGGTTATGTTGTCGCCGACGATGAACGCGCGCCCGTCCATGTGCCGGTCAAGCACTGCTGCCATGGCCGCGAATTCCTCTCTGGCGAGAGCGATATCTTCAGGCAGGCGCTTGTCTTCGGGATAAAGAAATGTGTGCTTGGCTATCCGCCATAGCGGCTGTTCTAGTTCGGTAACCGCGAACAGAGACCATCGATATGCCTGCGCCCTTTCCTTCAGGTCCGCTGGCATAAGGCCTTTGTCACCATACTTTTCCGCCAGATACATGACGATCGCGGCGGATTCCGTGAGGACGAAGTCGCCGTCGACCAGCACCGGAAGCTTGCCCGCCGGGTTGAGGCGCAGGAAATCCGGGTGAAGGTTCTCGCCGGCCAGAATGTTGACGCGCACGAACTCGAACTCCGCATCCAGCTCCTGAAGCGCCCAAAGCGCGCGAAGCGAGCGCGTCGGACCTAATCCATATAATTTCAACATCTCGGGTCTCCTGATTTTTCGCCATCGTCGACATGGCTACCCACAAGGACGTCGGAGGAAAGGCCGTGCCGACAAGGGATTGCAGAAAACCTGGCGAGCGGGGCGCGCCCTTACCCCTTTCGCGTTATGAACGCCGGCCGGCGGCGTCGAACCAATGCAGGCTTTCCGGCGCCGCGGCGACTTCGACCTCCTCGTCAATGGCTATGCGGGAACGGCCGGCAACCCTGAAGACAAGCGGCTCGCCGTTCGCCAGGGTGCCGTGCACATAGCTTTCGGCGCCGACGAGTTCCACGGCGCCGACGCGCACGCGGGCTCTGAAACGGTCGCCGCCGTCCGCGGCACCGGCGAGGGTAATGTCCTCAGGTCGGATTCCAATTGTCGCAAGCCCCGGCTTCCCGACGAGCGCCGCCGGAGCGGTCCAGGCGGCATTGCCGGTATCGACATCGAGAAGGTTCATCGACGGCGAGCCGATGAAAGTTGCGACGAATGCCGTCGCCGGCTTCTCGTACAGCTCGATCGGCGTACCGACCTGCTCGATCCTGCCCCCATTCAAGACCACCAGGCGGTCGGCGAGCGTCATCGCTTCAAGCTGATCGTGGGTGACGTAGACGCTGGTCGTGCCTAGCGCCCGTTGAAGGCGCTTGATTTCGACACGCATCTGGACCCTGAGCTTGGCGTCGAGGTTCGAGAGAGGCTCGTCGAACAGGAAGGCCGCAGGCTCGCGGACGATGGCGCGCCCCATGGCCACGCGCTGGCGCTGCCCGCCTGAAAGCTGGCGGGGCTTTCGATCCAGGAAGGGCTCTATCTCCAGGGACTTCGCCGCCTTGGCTATCCGGCGTTCGATTTCTTCCTTCGGCGTGTTGCGGTTCTTCAGGCCATAGCTGAGATTCTGACGCACCGTCATATGCGGATAGAGCGCGTAGTTCTGAAAGACCATCGCAATGTCGCGCTCGGATGGCTCCAGTCCGTTGACGACGCGGTCGCCGATGGAGATCTCGCCTGACGTGATGCTCTCGAGCCCCGCGATCATCCTCAGCAGCGTCGATTTTCCGCAGCCGGAAGGGCCGACGAGCACGATGAACTCGCCGTCGGCTATCGCAAGCGAAACGCCGCGGATCGCGGCGATGTCGCCGTGATAGGTCTTGTGGACATCCTTGAGAGTGATCGTTGCCATTACTTCTCCGTTTCGACGAGGCCCTTGACGAACCAGCGCTGCATCAGGACGACCACAGCGACAGGCGGGATGATCGCGAGGATGGCGGTCACCATGACGTAGTTCCACGGGGTCGACGCATCCGTGAAATCGACCATCTTTCTCAGGGCGATGATGATCGTGTTCATCCGGCTGTCATTCGTGACCAGCAGCGGCCAGAGATATTGCGTCCAGCCGTAGATGAAGAGGATCACGAAAAGTGCCGCGATATTCGTCTTTGAAAGCGGCAGCAGAATATCCCGCATGAAGCGGAACGGCCCGGCATTGTCGATTCGGGCCGCTTCGACGAGCTCGCCCGGTATGGTGAGAAAGAACTGCCGGAAAAGAAAGGTGGCCGTCGCCGAGGCCATCAGGGGAAGCGTCAGCCCCGCATAGGTGTCGATCAGTCCGAGATCGACGATCACCTTGTAGGTCGGCAGGATCCGCACTTCCACGGGGAGCATCAGCGTGATGAAGATCATCCAGAAGAAGGCCATGCGCAGCGGGAAGCGGAAGAATACGATGGCGAAGGCCGAGAGGAAGGAAATGACGATCTTGCCGACGGCGATCGCGATCGCCACCACGAATGTGTTGAACAGCAAGCGTTCCAGGCTGACGCCGACCACGCGCTCGACGCCACCGGAAAGCGCTTCGCCATAATTCTCGGCAAGCCGCGTGCCGGGAACGAGCGGCATCGGCGGCCGGATGATCTCGACCGAACTCATGCTCGAGGCGACGAAGGTGTAATAGATCGGGAAGACCACGATGATGATGCCGATGATCAGCATCAGGTGCCCGATGAGGTTGGATATGGGGCGTTTTTCAATCATTGGCGATTTCAACCATAGTGGACACGCCTTTCGACGAACCGGAACTGAAAGGCGGTAAGGCCTATGACGATCGCCATGAGGATCACGGACTGGGCCGCGGACGAGCCGAGGTTCAGATTGACGAAGCCGTCGTTATAGACCTTGTAGACCAGGGTTTCCGTCGCCCTCGCCGGCCCGCCGCCCGTCACCGAGTGGATGATGCCGAAGGTATCGAAGAAGGCGTAGACGGTGTTGACCACCAGCAGGAAAAAGGTCGTCGGCGCCAGAAGCGGGAAGATGATCGTCCAGAAACGCCGGGTGCCGCGCGCTCCGTCGATCGCCGCCGCTTCGATGAGCGACTTGGGTATGGCCTGGAGCCCGGCGACGAAGAAGAGAAAATTGTAGCTGATCTGTTTCCAGGCCGCGGCAACGACGATCAGGATCATGGCGTGATTGCCGTTCAGCAACGGATCCCAATGAATGCCGTTGCGCCTCAGCATGTAGGCGAAGGTGCCCATCGCCGGATTGAACATGAAGAGCCACAGCATACCCGCGACGGCCGGTGCCACGGCATAGGGCCAGATCAGCAGGGTGCGATAGAAGGTCTTGCCGCGCACGACACGGTCGGCGGCCGTGGCGAGAAGCAGGGCGACGCCCATCGCCAGCAGCGCGGTGAGAATGCTGAAGATCACCGTGACCTTCAGCGAGTTGAGATAATTCGCCTCCGAAAGCACGGCGCTGAAGTTTGCAAAACCGACGAAGCCGCTTTTGAGGCCGAACGGGTCTTCACGGATCACCGATTGGTAGAGCGCCTGGCTTGCCGGCCAGAAGAAGAAGACGATCGTCAACACGATCTGCGGAGCGACGAGCAGGTAAGGGAGGATTTTGTTCGGAAAGACGACACGCTGCACAAGCAATCTCCTGGATCACGATGATCTGGGGCCGGATCGGCCCGAGATCACGTCAGGGTGGCATGACCGCAGAAGCACGACGCCGTCGAGCGACGGCGCCGGGCACCTGCTTCGATCAATTGCTGATTGCTGCTGCGATTGCGGCGTCGCCGCGTTCGACCGCCTTGTCAAGCGCCGTCTTGGCATCCTGTTGCCCGGACAGCATCGCTTCGAACTCCTCGTTGAGGATGTCCCGAACCTGGGGCAGGTTGACCAGCCGGACGCCCTTCGAGTTTTCGGTCGGCGCCTTGCCCATCATCTGCAGGAGCGGCGTTTCGCGCCCGGGGTTCTTCTCGTAGAAGCCCGACTTCTTCGTTTCCTCGTAGGCGGCCATCGTGACCGGCATATAGCCCGAGACCTGGTGCAGCTTGGCTTGAATCTCGGTCTGAGAAAGGAAGTTGAAGAACTCCGCTACGCCCTTGTATTCCTCGTCGGACTTGCCGGCGAATACCCAGAGGCTCGCTCCGCCGGGAATCGTGTTCTGCGGACCGTGACCCTCGTAATAGGGCAGTTGCCCGATACCGTAGTTCACGCCGCTCTTGGCGATGTCGCCGAGACCGCCCGAAGACTCGGTCAGGATGGCACATTCACCTGAGGTGAAGAGTTGCTTTGCCTCCGAGGTGCGCCCGCCATAGCGGAAGGCGCCCTCCTTGGCGAGATCCGCAATGGCCTGAAAATGCTCCACGTAAAGCGGCGCATTGATCTGCAGCTTCACGTCGGTGCCGCCGAGGCCGTTTTCATTGGTTCCGTAGGGCACGTTGTTCCAGGCCGCGAAGTTCTCCGTCTGGATCCACGTCAACCAGGTCGACGTCATTCCGCAAGGCGCCGCACCGCTCGTCTTGATCTTCTTCGCCGCTTCGAAGACTTCCGGCCAGGTCTTCGGCGGGTTATCGACGTTCAGGCCCGCCTTCTGAAAAGCGTCCTTGTTGTAATAAAGGATTGGCGAGGAGGAGTTGTACGGAAAGGACAGCATCGTTCCGTCCGGCTTCGAATAATAGGCGACGATCCCGGGCAGATATTGCGACTTGTCGAAGGTGAAGCCGCCCTTCTGGAGGATCTCCGCTGCCGGCACGATCGCACCCTCGGCGGCCATCATCGTGCCGCTGCCGGCATCGAACACCTGAATGATCGCCGGCGGCTGCTTCGACCGGAAAGCCGCGATCCCGGCATTTAGCGTCTCGGGATAGGTGCCCTTGAACACAGGCACCACCTTGTAGGTGCTCTGGCTCGCGTTGAACTCCTTGGTGAGTTCCTCGATCATTTCGTTGTTGGCACCCGTCATTGCGTGCCACCACTGCAGTTCCGTGGCGGCCTGCGCCTGAAAAGCGAAACCGAAGGCAATGGTCGTGGAAATGGAAATCAACCGCATAATATTCTCCTCCCTTGTACTCAACCAAACCCGAGACGCTCGCAGACACTCCCGATGTCAAGCGAACCACTCGTCTTCCTCTCCACTGCGTCTTCCCTTGAATCCCGATGATTCCAAGACAAAAACATGCAGCAAATCAAAGTGCTACAGCCACCTTTTCGCATCCAGCACCGCCTCGATCCAAATAGAGTAGAGCTGGCCATTGTCGAGAGCCCTCGCGGAGAGGGTCTTAAGACTCTTCCACCGGGAGAGTGCCGCATAAAAAGCGCAGGTCAAGTCAAAAGGAACATCTTCCTTGCCGCAATTGTTTTGGCGTCGGACGCAGGCGGGTGCGAATAGCGGCTCGCCCGGGAAGATTGTGAGGACGAATGACGAGAGTGCTTGTGGTCGGCGCCTCCGGCCTGATCGGCTCCGCCGTGTGCGCGGGGCTCCATGGCCGTGGAAGCGAGATCGTCCGCGCGGTCCGGCCCGGCTCGGCACCAAGCCTCCACACGGCCGGCAGGGCTCTTGAACTCGACCTTCGGTCCGTCGGCCCTGAAGACTGGCTGCCGCATCTCTCAGGTATCGACGCCGTGGTAAACTGCGCGGGAACGCTCCAGGACGGTCCGGGAGAGGATACGACGGCAGTCCATGCCCGCGGTCCCGCCTCCCTCTTCAAAGCCTGCGAGCAGGCGGGGGTGCGGCGCGTCATCCACTTTTCGGCAATGGGGGTCGACAGGGCCCAGCCGTCGCCCTTTTCGCGCACCAAGCTTCAGGGCGACGAAGCGCTGATGGCATGCGATCTCGACTGGATCATCCTGCGCCCCTCCGTCGTGCTCGGCCCTGGAGCCTACGGCGCCAGCGCTCTTTTCAGGGGCCTCGCCGCTCTGCCCTGGCTGCCGGTCATGCCGAACACCGGCTTGCTTCAGGTCGTGCGCCTCGAAGGCGTAGTGCGCACGGTCGAGATATTCGTCGACCGGAATGCTCCTTCGCGGCTTATCCTCGAGGTCGCGGGACCCGAGGCCCTGTCGTTCAAAGACGTGGTAGGCGCCTACAGGCGCTGGTTCGGATGGCCCGCTGCTCGCGTCGTGAACATGCCAACGCCGCTCGCGAACCTCACCTACAAGCTCAGCGATATCGCCGGGGCACTGGGCTGGCGACCGCCGACCCGCAGCACCGCGCAGAAGGAGATCGTGCGCGGCGCCGTCGGCGACATCCGGGCGTGGGCCGAGACGACCGGGATAGAACCGGTGGCGCTCGCAGACGCACTGGCGAGAACGCCGGTCTCCGTTCAGGAGCGCTGGTTCGCCAAGCTCTATCTGCTCAAGCCCGTCATCTTCGTCGTCCTCCCGCTCTTCTGGATCACGACGGGCGTCATCTCGCTCACATCGGGGTATGAGATCGGCGTTGATCTGATGGAACGAGGAGGCGCCGGCGTTCTTGCAGGGCCGAGCGTCATTGCCGGAGCCCTTGCCGATATCCTGATCGGCATGGCAATTGCGTTTCGCCGCACCAGCCGCATCGGCCTTTACGGCGCGCTCGGCCTCTCGCTTTTCTATGCCATCGCCGGAACGGTCCTGCTCCCGGAATTGTGGAACGAGCCGCTTGGGCCGCTTCTGAAGATCTGGCCCATCCTGGTACTGCATCTCGCTGCCCTCGCAATCCTGGAGGAGCGTTGATGCTGTACTTCGTTCTCAAGTTCCTGCACATCATCGGCGCCTCCGTCCTCCTCGGCACAGGCGCCGGGATCGCGTTCTTCATGCTTCTGGCGCATCGGACCGGCCGCACGGAAACGGTCGCGGCCGTGGCCCGCATGGTCGTCGTCGCCGATTTTCTTTTCACCGCCACCGCCGTGGTGTTGCAGCCCGTCACGGGGATCGCCCTTGCCTGGAACGTCGGCTATTCGCTCACGGAAGGATGGATCCTGCTCTCGCTTCTCCTCTACGTGATCACAGGTGCATTCTGGCTGCCGGTGGTGTGGATGCAGATGGAAATGCGCCGGCTCGCCGAAACGGCACGCAAGTCCGGCGAGCCGCTGCCGAAGCGCTATCATCAACTTTTCCGCCTATGGTTTGCCTTCGGCTTCCCGGCCTTCGGCGCCGTCGTCGCAATCTTCTGGCTCATGATCACGCGGCCGATATTCGACTGGTAATGTCGAAGGCGGGTTGACCAGATCTGAACCGGAGCACTCGCGGTTCTCCCGCCGATTGGAAAATGTGTTTTCGACCGTGGCCGCCGGCAAAGTGATCGGGTCCTCTCCTGTCGCCTGGTCCGGACGCACCGCCCGCGACGAACAGGTCGTGAGTTCCTCACTGGAGCCTAGCTTTTCAACGCGCTTTCAACCGCTTCCTTTGCCGGTGCGCCGTTAAAAGTCGTCACCCCTTCAAGCCACGGGGCGACTGCCTCGGGATGAGCCTTCAGCCAATCGGCAGCGGCTTCCTTTGGGTCTTTGCCGTCGTTCAATATCCCGTTCATGATCTCGTTTTCCATCTCCAGGGTGAAGCGCAGGTTCGTCACGAATCTCGCGACATTCGGGCATTCCTGCGCATAACCCGCCCGGATGTTGGTATAGATATCGGCACCGCCGTAGTTCGGCCCGAAATAGGCGTCCGCGCCCGAAAGGTAATCGATCTGGTAGCGCGAGTTCATCGGATGCGGAGCCCATCCGAGAAAGACGATCCACTGGTCGTCCTTTGTCGCTCTTTCGACCTCGGCGAGCATGCCCTGCTCGGATGACTCCACGAGCTCCCAGCCGGTCAGCCCGAAGTCGCCCTTTTCGATCATGTCGAGGATCATGCGGTTGCCGTTGTTGCCGGGCTCGATCCCGTAGATCTTGCGGCCGAATCTGTCGGAGAACTTCTGGAGGTCGGAAATGTCCTTGACGCCTGCATCGGCGACGTATTTCGGTACGGCGAACGTATATTTCGCGCCGGTGAGGTTCGGACCGATCACTTCGATCGACTTGTCCTCCAGGAACGGCTTGCGGTCGGCTTCCATGCTCGGCTGCCAATCCCCGAGATAGACGTCGATGTCCTTGTTCTTCATGCTCGCATAGGTGACGGGGATAGATAGGAGCTTGCTCTGCGGCGCGTAGCCGAGCGCTTCGAGAATGGTCGAGGCGACAGCCGTCGTCGACGTGATGTCGGTCCAGCCGACATCGGAGAAACGGACGGTCTTGCAGCTCTCCGGCTCAGCGGCAGCGGCGACGCCGATCGTCATGAGCAGCCCGGCGGTCATTGCAGTGATCTGTTTCAGCATTGTCATGTTCCCTCTTCTTAGGTTCTGTATGCACTGCGAAACTCACGTCAAAAGACCAGAAAGGCGGCTCACCAAAGTGCGCCGCCCGTGATCTGTATGTTCTCCATGGTGATGCCCCTGGCGCCCTCGCCGCAGAGGAAGGCGGCCAGGGCCGCTATCTCGTCGGGCTGAATGATGCGGTTCTGCGGGTTCTGGGCGGCGATATCCGACATCGCCTCCTCCATCGTCCGCCTTCTGCCCTCCCTTTCGACGACCTGCTGAACGTTGCGGCGCATCAGTTCCGTTTCAACCCAGGTCGGGCTGATCATCACGCAGGTCACGCCATGCGGCGCCCCTTCGAGGGCTACGCAGCGGGTGAGGCCGAGGAGCCCCGCCTTCGAGGCGCAATAGGCCGGGTTGTCCTTCCAGCCGACCGTGGCAGCCGTCGAGCCTATATTGATGATGCGGCCCCATTTGCGCCCGATCATCCCGGGCAGCAGCCGGCGCGTCATTCGGAATGCGCCGTTCAGATTGGTGTCGATGATCTTCAACCATAATTCGTCGGAATGGCCCGACACCGGCTGCTCGGCGGTCGTCCCTGCGGCATTGACGAGAATGTCGGCCGGGCCGCATGCGGCTTCCGCCGCCGACACGAATAGCTCGATCGCCTCGCTGTCGCGAACGTCCAGATGGCCGGCGTAAACAGCCGTGCCGCCAACGGCAAGCCGCTTCCGGACCTCGACGATCTCCTGCGGATCGGGATAGGCCGCGGCATCGCTCTGCCGCTCGGCCGCCTCGCGGACGAAGGAGCCGACGGCGATGTTGGCGCCCTCGGCAGCGAGCGCCTCCGCAATGGCCAGCCCCTGCCCCGTCAATCCGCCGGTGATGACCGCGCTGCGGCCTTTGAGCCTGCCCGTCATGACAGATCCTTCAAAGGCTTGCCCAGCCAGTCGCGATAGAAGCCTTCCAAGTCCGGCTCGAAATCATGGACGATCGGATAGCCGGGGGCCGCCGCTTCGACTTCGTGCAGATGCGCACATTCGGGGCAGAAGAACTCGCGGATCTCCATCCATTTCGGATCCGGGATATCGCTGTTCGGGTAGATTTCCCGCAAGCTCTCCTCGGTGTCGCGCACGTTGATCACCGCGTTCAGCTTCCAGTTCCCGCGATAGTCCCCGAAGGAGTGGCCGCATTCGCAGCGGGTGACCCGGCCCTCGGCGCTGTCGCAGATGAAGAGCCGGTCCCCGACCGGGAGCAGGATCGGATCACTCCAGACAACGCGGTCCTGCAGCACGGCCAGATATTTGAAGAAGCGGTCGTCGTCCTTATAGCCGCTCATGATCCGCCGCGTCTGCGCCCAGGGGAGCGTGCCGTTGACGAGGTCGTTGATGACTTCCTTCGAATATTCGGTCATGGCTCAATTCTCCCCGGCGATAACGAAATCGGAGGCAAGGCCCCAGAATTCCTTGAAACTTCTGGAAAAGCGCGGCGAGAGCTTCATCGCGCTCCGGTACATTTTGGCGACTTCCGGCGCGAAGTCCGAAGCCTCCACTCGCCGTTGCTCCCTGGCGATCCATTCCGATACCGGAATGGCTTGCTTCAGCCGCTTCTTGCGCAGTTCCGCGCGGCGGGCGACGGTCGCGTCGATGTCGGCCTGCGGATAACCTTCGGCATCCTCCTTGAGGATGATGCCGAATACCTTCTCGGCGGCTTCGCGCGTCAGGAAGCCGTTTTCCACGTCCCATGCCGTCTTGATCGGGTCGCGTTCCAACACGTCGCCGAAGCCGCCGCCGCCATTATAGGCATGGCTGAAAATGTCGCCGGCCTTGTGGGGCCGGGTGATGTAGGGACCCTCCTCCCAGACCTGCTCGCCTTTGTAGGTGCGCTCGAAATCCGAGACCAGCGGGTCGGTGCCCGGCGCATGCGCGAGCGGCTCCCGGCGTTCGGCGCGCTCGTGAATATCGGAGTTCCTGACCGCGTGATGTTTCTCGCAGGTCGGTGCCGGATAGCCGCCGCACAGGCCGCCATTGTCGAACACGCGCGAGGAATGCTCCGACGTCACGAGGCGCAGGTGATCGGTCTTGTTGATGAGCCAGGTCGAGATGAAGGCGCAGCCGCCGCGGTACTTTCCAGCACCGCCGGAATTCGGCACGATCGAGCGACCGATATAGACCATCGGCATGTTCTGTTCCCAGATCTCGATATTGCCCATGTCGGATTCGGGGTTCCAGCCGACATAGGCGGTGTCGAGCCCGTCTTTGATCGCCAGCGCTCCGGAGCCCGCGGCTGCGCATTCGAAATGGGCCATGCCGAAGCCCGTGCCGTATTGGCTGGTGCCTCCCATCTCGATCATCGGGGAATTCACCTGACCGACAAAAGCTTCCTCGACAAAGCCCCGGGCGATGAAACCGCGTGAGAGCAGCCGCTGGAACACGCCGTAAGCCGGGAGCAGCAAGGCCCAGGAGGTGGCTGTCGCCGCCATCTCGTTGTCCGGGTTGGTCCAGGTGCCGTGGGGAATATTGATCTCGGTCGCCATCCAGGCGCCGTCATTGACGAGCCCCTCGAAGTTCATGTGCTGGGTGAGCGTCACGAACATGCCGCCGTCCATGCCGGCCGGGGTGCAGTTCATCGAGTGATAGCCCCAGGGCTGCGTGCCGTCGAAGTCGAGCCTGATCTTGCCCTCGCTGGTGATCTCCATCTCGATCGGGATATTGTAGAGCCAGTTCGGGTCGGCGAGCGGCTGAAAACCCGGCTTGCCCTCGGTCACGTGGCCGTAGAAGGTGTGGCCGCGATAGATGCCGGGCACGGTCAACTGCCGTGTGCGGGCAAGCTGTGCTTTTCTGCCCTCTTCGATGAATTCCTTGGAAAGCCGCTGCCAATATTCGAGGCCGACCTCGTCGATGAGCTGCTTTACGCTCTCGCGCATGTCGATGCAGGCGGCGACCTTGGCTTTTTCGTCCAGCACCCAGTAGATAGGCATGCGCAGATTGCGCTCGCAACGGATTACGTAATCCCGACGGATTTCGTCATTCTCGCCGATCTTTTCGGCACAGACGAAAAGCCCCTCGGTGAAGCGTTCCTGCGCAAGACACACATCGCCGCCGGGCGTGATGCCACCCGCCTCGAGTTCATGGCAGACGGCGCCCGCCCAGCCGACCAGCGTGCCCTCGTGGAAGATCGGCACCACGTCCATGACGTCGGGCACCTGCACCGTGCCGATGAAGGCGTCGTTATTGGCGAAGATGTCGCCGTCGCGGATGCATGGATTCTGCTCGTAGCCGTTTCTGATCATCCACTTGATGAAGCGGCTCATCGTGTGCACATGCACCATGATGCCGTTCGAAAGCGCGATCGCGTCGCCTTCCGGCGTGTAGATCGCCACTACCATTTCGCCGACTTCCCGCACTCCCGGCGAGGCGGAGATGCGACGGGCCATTTCCCTGGCCGAGACGCAATAGGCGCGCAGCTTCGTGTGCAGGGTCTCGAATTTCAGCGGATCCTGCCTGCGCAGCCGAAGTTCGGTGATGCCGTCATAGCAGCCGGTCTCCTCCATCAGCCGTTCGGATTCGAGCAGCCGCCGCTGCAGGGGATTTGCCGTTTTGTCCAGCATGTCTGTCATCCTTCAGCTCAGGCATGGTTGTAATGAAGCAGCGTCCATTCATCGATAAAGACGCGATCGTTCGGATGCACCACCAGCGTCGTTGCCGGGTGCTCGATGATTGCGGGGCCGATCACCTCGTGGCCGGGCTCAAGCAGATCCATCTCGTAGAGATCTGCCCTGTGCCAGCGGCCGCCGATATAGGCTTCGCGCACGCCCTTGTGGGCGGATTGCGGATCGGCGCTCCCGAGAGGCCGCCTGACAAGCACCGGCTTGATCTTTTCGGCAGTGGCGATGACGCCGAGTTCCATCAGGGAGAAGCCCGCCTCGCCGTATTTCGAAACGCGGTGATTGGCCTTGGCATAGACCTCTTCGAACTGCGCCAGCACCGCGCGCATGTCGTCGGGACCGTTGATGGACGCAAGCGGCGCAATGACTTCGACGTCCTCCAGCTGGCCGGTGTAACGGGCCATGAAGAAGGGGACGGTCCTGATCTTTTCCCGCGCATGGCCGTCGGTCAGCATCTCGTCGACGGCGGCCTTTTCGAGGTCTTGCCACACCCGGGTGACCTGCGCGCCGGCTGCAGCGAGCCTGTCGTCCGAGGCGCGGGCGCCGATATCGATCTGGGTCGACACCGAATGCCGGCGCATATAATCGGCCGTCGTACAGCCGAAGGCGGAGAAAGCGGCGG
This sequence comes from Sinorhizobium meliloti, assembly GCF_035610345.1. The sequence goes on from NZ_CP141213.1 coordinate 191,092, forward strand.
CGAACTGGAACGTGATGATGTCCTGGAAGCCGATGCCCCTCGAGCAGCCGGCAAGATGCAGCGGGCCCGAGCCGCCGTAGGAAAGAAGCGTGAACTCGGAAGGATGGATGCCCTGGCCCGAGATAACGCGTCGCAGCGCGTTATTGGCGTCCTGCTCCAGCATCTCGATCATGCCTTCAGCCGCTTCCTCTACACCGACCCCGAGCACGTCCGCGCATTTTTCCTTGAAGGCCGCGCGTGCCTTCTCGACCTCGAGCACCACCTTGCCCCCGAGGAAGTAATACGGGTTCAACCGGCCGAGGATCGCATCGCAATCTGCGATGGTCGGCTCCGTGCCGCCCTTCGCGAAGCAGATCGGACCGGGATCTGCGCCGGCGCTTTCAGGTCCGAGCGACACCTTCCTGGTCAGCGGGTCGACCTTGAGGATCATGCCGGCACCCGCCCCTATCGTGTCGAGATGGAGTGTCGGCACATTGAGCTTGAAGCGGTCCATCAGCGGCTCGTTCTCGATGCGGGTCTGGCCGCGCGAGATGACGCCCATGTCGAAGGAGGTTCCCCCCATGTCCGAGCAGATCAGCGAGTCATTGCCTATGAGCTTGCCGACATAGGCTGCCCCGAGAATGCCGCCGATCGGCCCGGAAATCATCGTCTCGTGGAGGCGCGGATGGTTGATCGACGTCAAGCCTCCGAAAGAGAGCAGCGTCTGCACGCCGTATTTGAAGCCGTATTTGTGCGAGGCCTCCTCGATTCCCTTGAGCTGCTGGCGGCCGCGCGACGTCGCATAGGCTTCGATCAGCACCGAGTTCAGCCGCGACTGTTCCCGGATCACCGGGCGCACCTCGTGGCTGGTATAGACATTGATCTCGACACCGGCGGCGGCAACCTCCTCGCGGCAGATCTCGGCGATGTGCTTCTCATGCACCGGATTGACGTGGCTGAAGATCGTCATGATGCAGATCGCGTCGACCTTGTCGCGGATCAGCGCACGGGCCGCGGCCGTTACCTCGTGCTCGTAGAGCGGCAACACGATATCGCCGAAATGGTCGATGCGTTCGGTAACGCCATGCGTGCGGCGGCGCGGCACCAGCGGATCGGGGTGGGCGTGGGTGACCGCATGGAGCCGGTCGGCATAGGAATAATCCGCCCAGGCCTGCAGGCCGCGGCCCATCAGCACCATGTCCTCCATGCCTTTGGTGGTGATCAGGCCAAGTTTACGACCGGTGCGGGAGAGCAAGGTGTTGAGCATGCCGGTACCGGAATAGAGCACCACGTCGAGACCGGAAAAAAGACTGTCGAGGGAGATACCCCAGGCGTCCGCCGCATCGACAGCGGACGAAATGAAGCCTTCGGCCTCGTTTTTCGGCGTGGTCGCGGCCTTGCCGATCTTGAAGTGCCCGTTTTGATCGACAAGGATGGTGTCGGTCATCGTGCCGCCCGCGTCGATGCCGATCACGATTGGGTTTTCCAAGGTCTTACCTCCATGGCTTTGCAGATGGAGGAAACGTAGGTGGGAATTTTCGGCCGGGAAATGTGCCAAAAGGCACAATGACCGGCGGGGGGAACAGTGCTAGACGAACTTATGAGCGGCGATGGGTTCTGGAAGATCTTGGCGCAAGCGATCGGCGCCACCGGTACCGACAGGCATGTCGACCGGCTGATCGACATGATCGGAGCCGTGGTGCCGCAGAATCTGATCACGGTCACCCGTTATTCCGCCACCCGCAAGCCCGAATTCGTCAAGCACCGCGGTTACTCCGACGAGATGGTGGCTCGTTATCTCGATACCTATTATGTATTCGATCCCTTCTATGCCTATTGGCGCCTGAACCGGCGCGCAGGGATCGTGCCTCTCAAGAGCCTGGCGGACGACGCCCCCAAGCGCGGCCGCTACATAGCGGAGTTCCTGGCGCAATCCGAAATCTGCGACGAGGTCGGCATCCTGCTGGAAGACGGAGACGACTGGTGCCTAGGTATTTTTCTCGACCGCTCCACATCGATGTTCAGCGATGGCGAGGTCGCGGCTCTGCGCAGCCGTTTTCCGGTTTTCGAAGCACTGCACGCAACCGATACCCGCACGCGCGACCCCGATCTGAGGCGAACCAGCACGCCCGAAGCCATGGGGGAAGCACCGGTGAGTGCCGTCCAGGCCTCGTTGATCCTGTGGCCGGATCTGACGGCACGGGAGCGCGAACTCGTCGCCCTCATTCTGCAGGGACACCCTAACGCGACCATCGCGTCCAGGCTCGGGATCGCCCCGGGCACAGTCAAGAACCACCGGGCGCACATCTATGAAAAGCTCGACATCACGACGGAGCGCGAACTCTTCCTGCAGGTCTTCCAGCAATACCGGCTGTCGTGAGGACCTGCCGTTGGATCACGCGCGCCCGACGGCGCTTCGAATTCGATCCCTGGTAAAAGGCAGATCGTAAAGGCGCTTGCCGGTCGCATCCCTGATCGCGTTGGCGACGGCTGCGGCGGCCGGGCCCTGGGCCGCCTCCCCGGTGCCGAGGAAAGGTTCCCCGGGACGCTCGACGATGTGGACCTCCACGCTTTCCGGTACACTGGCGAAACGCAGGATCGGATAGCTGGACCAATCGGTGCTGGTGATCCTGGTCCGGTCAAAGGCGACGGCCTCGTAGAGCGTCCAGCTGATCGCCTGCAAAATTCCGCCTTCGGTCTGATTGCGGATGCCGTCCGGATTGACGATCTCGCCGCTGTCGATGGCCGAAACGGCGCGGACCACATGAACACGGCCCGTTTCGGGTTCGACATCCACCTCCATCGCCACCGCCAGATAGGCGGCAAGGTTCTTGTAGCGGGCGAAACCGAAGCCGCGTCCGCGGTTGCGGGGCATTTGCGCCTTGTCCCAGCCGAAGCGCTGCGCCGCCAGCTCGATCACGGCACGGGCTCGCGGGTCCTCCATGTGGCGTAGCCGGAATTGGACCGGATCCGCTTCGGCGATCAGCGCCAGCTCATCGATCGTGCTTTCGATCGCGAAGACGTTGGCATAGGCCCCAAGCGCGCGAAGCGCTGATACGCGGAGCGGCATTTCGGCCACGAAATGCCAGAGCACGCGCTTGTTCGGGATCACATAGAGCGGATTGGCATTTCGGTCGCCGTTGCCGGACGGGCTGATATTGAGCTTGGCGGGCTTCGGCTGGAAGGCTTCGGCCTTGTGGCGCGCCGCCAGGAGCGCACCGGCTCCGCCCGGACGGGTGGAGTGGGTGTTGCTCCAAAGGTCATAGGCCCAGCTGGCGATCCTGCCCTGGTCGTCCAGTGCTGCACTGATCTTCATGAGCATTGCAGGACCATAGGGCTCCCAGCTGTGCTCCTGCTCCCGCATCCACTGGACCCGGATCGGCTTGCCCGGCAGTTTGCTGGCGATGAGGGCCGCATCCGCAGCCGCGTCATCGGCGCCATTGTGGCCGTAACAGCCCGATCCTTCCATATGGACGACGTGGACCTTGTCTTCCGGCATGGCCAGCGTCTCGGCGATCGCCGCCCGATCGGGAAAGACACCCTGCGTGTGCGACCAGACCTCCAACGCCCCGTCCGCGTTCATCCGCGCGACGGCGCAGGACGGGCCGATCGAGCCGTGGATCTGATAGGGCCGGCTAAACGTCGCCTCGAAGACCTTGCCATCAGACGAAAGCATGCCGGCCTCGGCGACCGTCCCCACCTCGCTCTCGAGTCTTTGCAATTCCGCCGGCAGGTCGGTCTGGTCGGGGAGCGTCTCGCTTTCCTGCCACCGCGCGGCCGCCGCTAGCGCCCGCATGGCGCTCACCGCCTGGAACTCTTTCGAGGCCACCACCGCCAGGAAATTGCCGTCGCGCACGACCGAGACGACGCCCGGCAGCGCCTCGGCGGCGCTCGCATCCACCTCCGATAGTCTGGCAGCCGGGCTCGGCGGGCGCACGACGCGCGCATGCAGCATGCCCTCCAGGCGAAGATCATGAACATAGGCCGCCTCGCCCGTCACCTTGCCCGGGATGTCGACGCGCGGCAGTGTTTTGCCGATCACGCGGAAAGTACCCGGCGGCTTCAATGCCGATTGCGGTTGAGCTTCCACGTGCAGCATCTGTCCGGAAACGAGCTCGCCGTAGGTCGCCCGCCGTCCGTCTTTTGCCAGGACCGCCTTGTTTTCCGCCCTGAGTTCCGTCGCCGCCATGCCGAAGCGTCTGGCAGCTTCGGCCAGAAGCAGGGCCCGCACCTGCGCTGCAGCGTTCCTGATGGCGGTACCGCTGTTTTGCATCGACTGGCTGCCGGCCGTGAACCCTTCATTCGGGGTTCGGCCGGTGTCGGCCGTTATCAGCCGGATCTCCGCGGGGTCGACTTCGAGCTCCTCGGCGGCAACCTGCAACAGGGCCGTTCGAATGCCCTGCCCGAGTTCCGCCTTGCCGGTGAAGACCGTGACCGAATTGTCGGGATCGATGCGTATCCATGAATCGAGGAAACGCTCGTCATCAAGGCTGCCCGGCAGGGACACCGGCGCAGCCGGCGGCATTGCCGGCGGAAGCTCCTGGGCAAACGCACGGCCGAGCGAGAAACCGACGACAAGCCCGCCGGCACCTGCGATGACGCTGCGGCGGGTGATGTCTTCCTGAAGCATGCCCATCAGCCGGCCCTCCCCTGATCAGTGGCAGGCAACGAGGCGGCCTGCATCAGTTCGCCGGCGCGCCGGATCGCCGCGAGAATCCGCATATGGGTGCCGCAACGACAAAGATTGGTCGCAAGCGCCTCGCGGATGTCCTCTTCGCTCGGCTGCGCGTTGCGGCGCAAAAGCGCATGCGCGCTCATCATCATGCCCGGGATGCAATAGCCGCATTGCGCCGCCTGCAGCTCGATGAACGCCTCCTGCAGCGGCCCCGGCGCGTCGATCGTTCCCAAGCCCTCGATGGTGGTGATCTCCCGCCCTTCCAGCAGCATGATAGGCACCATGCAGGAAAGCACCGCCTCGCCATCGACGACGACTGTGCAGGAGCCGCACTGCCCAAGTCCGCAGCCGTATTTGGCCCCGTTGAGCGCCAGTTCGTCACGCAGGACGTAAAGCAGCGGCGTCGCCGGATCTGCCTCGATCTGATGCGGGCTGCCGTTGACTGTCAGCGATACCATCTTCAATCCTCCTCGGCGCCGACATGGTGCGGCGCCCTTTCAATGCCGTCAGAGGGCCGGATTGCCACCTTGTAGGTCCCGGAACGGGTTCTGGCCGTCTGCTCGACGAGCCCGGCCCAGGGTGGCTCCTGCGAGAACCGCTCGCGCATGTAGGCAAGGAGATCGGCCACCTGCTGATCGCTGAGCAGATGGCGGAAAGCCGGCATCACTGCGCTCGCTTCGCCATCGGCCGGCGGAAGGCCGAACAGCACCACGTTGACGATGTTTTGCGGGTTCGGCGCATTGACGGCGGTGCTGAGTTGGAAATTCAGCCCCCCGAAGGGCTGACGCCGCTCGCTCTCGTGACAGCTTGCACAGGCGGCAAGATAAATTGCTTCGCCGGGCTGGCCGCCTGCCCCACTGGCCGGTGAACGCTGGCTGTCCGCCGCCTGCTCCGGGCGCTGCCCTCCAAAAGCCTCGCGCAACTGTGCCGCCCTCTGCTCGCGTTCCGGCGTTGGGGCGCCCATGATCGACATTACATAGGTGGCGATCGCCGCGATATCGCTGTCCGGCAGGAAAGCGAGATTGCCCGTCACCTCGGCCATGGGCCCGCGCGAAACGCCATGGAATTCGTGCCAGCCGTTGCGAAGATAGAAGGCGAGGCTTTGCTCGTCCCAGGGGATCGGCGCCTTCGACTCCGTGTTGATCGCATAGGCCTGCCAGCCTTCCGCTTCGCCGCCGCCGAAATGCCGGTCGCGGTCTTCGGCGCCAAATGGGTTGCGCGGCGTATGGCAGGCCCCACAGTGGCCGAGGCCCTCGACAAGATAACGCCCGCGGTTCCAGGCCTCGCTCTGGCCGGGATCCGGCTCCCGCTCGCCGCCGTCGAGGAAAAGCAGCTTCCAGCCGGCAAGCAGGGGCCGGAACTGCAGGGGAAGCGGAAGGTCGTTTTCCGGCGCCTCGGCTTTCACCGCGACACGCGTCATGAGGAATGCGTAGAGGGCGCGATTGTCGTCTGCCGAAACACGCGTGAAGTGCTCATAGGGGAACGCCGGATAGAGGTGACTTCCCTCCCGGTCGACACCTTCCCTCATGGCGCGCTCGAAGGCCGCCTCGCTCCAGCCGCCGATGCCCGTTTCGCGATCAGGGGTGATGTTGGTGGAGTAGATCGTGCCGAAGGGGGTGGGCAATGCAAGGCCGCCGGCAAATGCCGGTCTCCCGGGCACGGTGTGGCAGGCGATGCAATTGCCGAGCGCCGCCAGCTGCGCGCCTTTGGCGACTAGCTCCGGAGCAAAGCGCGCCTCCGCCGCCGCGGTGTCTTCGGGTAACTCCGAACGCCACGCAAATAAAAGGAAACCAGCAACAGCCACAAAGATGACCGCCGGGATGCCGATCGCCACCCTCAAAGCTCGCATCGGGAATCTCCGCCGATTGGGGAAAACGCCGCAATTGCCGATGGGTTCCAAGCGGCTTTGACGTTTGCCCGACGTAAACGCTGCCCCGGAACAGAAGCGCTCGCCTGTGGTTACACAGCAGCAATCAGAGGAGTTCCCAAGATGAGCAAGACCAATGTCGAGCAAGCCCAGAAGGACGCACGAAAACAGGCCGAGAAGACGAGCGCCGGGGGCCATTTGGGTGGCACCTATTACGGACAGGAGCCGGATGCCAAGACAGCGACGACGGTGAAGAAGAAGGGCGACAAGGCAAGGCCGAACGATGGCCGGAATTAGCTTTGCCGCGACCGAGGAGGTCTCGATGTCCGTCTATCAGCGGCTTCCGGAAAGACCCCTGCCGGGCGCCATGGTCGTGAAACTCTACCACTCCGGCGACGCCGTGCGGGGATATGTGCGAAAGGTCACCGATCCCTCCGAGGATGACGTCATCTTTCCCGGAGAAGAAATGGAGGCCGAGTCGGCCTTCAGGTTGGCGGCAAGCCACAGCGAAGCGTCGGCCCCGATCTATGTCGAGCTCGTGGAGGACGTCGAATGGGACCCGTCCTGGGGCACGTTGATCGGCTGATATCGACAGAGTCACGCACGGCCGCCGGCGGTAATCCCTGAGCGCAGCTCCCGGAAGGTGATCGAATAGCGCAGGCGCTCTACCGGCGGGATGGAATGCTCCCATTCGGATCTCGCACTGCCGGAGAGGAGATATGCCGAGCCCGGCTCGAGAATGACGGAAGCCCGCTCCCATTTGCCGATCCGCTTTCGGCGCAACCTGAATGTGCAGGAAGCCAGCAGCGATATCCCGACGACATCGCCGAACACCGCCTTGTCCCTGTGCCAGCCGATCGGGGCCCCGACATCATATTCGGTGACCAGTGCCTGCTGGAGTCCCTCCGCCGGCAGTCCGGAAAAGTCGGCCGCCAGCTGCCTGAGCGGCAGAAGCAGCGGGGGAATGGCATCGATCTTCCGGACCGCCTCGGTGTCGAAGTCGTACTTCCAGCCGAATGAAACCACACGCCTCCTGCCCTCGTAGCCGTGAAAGTCGAAAGGCTTGAAGGGAAGCCCCGGCAGCGCCTCCAAAAGTACCTCCTGGAGCTTCTGCGGAACGATACCCGCCTGGTAGCGGAAGCCCTCCGGCAGATTGCCGGGCGGGTTTCCGAATAGGTCTCCTTGCATTGAAGCACCTCGCATTCGGGACGCAAGCCTGCCACCGATATTGGAGAACATTCGAAAGGCTCGCACGTTCCCCGAAGCGCCAAGCGGGAGTTTACCGCCGGGCCTGGGGGAGAATATCAACCAGCCGGACCGGACGCAGGCCTCTCGCATCCACGCCCACATCGAACTGCCGCGGGATCGGCTTCAGCCTGCCATGGGAGTGCCCGTGCAGATTGATCGACTTCTTTCCCATCTGGTTCCATGTCCGGAACGGATAATGGCAAAGGACGAGCAGCCGCCCATCGACCATCAGCTCCGCGTAATGCTGCACGCTGTGCCAGCCGCTCGCCCCGGTCGTGTCGATCGGGTCGTTGTTGCCTACGATGAGGTGCTTGCGGCCGTTCAGACGGGACAGCAGATCTTCGGCAAGCCCGGTTCTCTTTGCCGCGAAGTCGCCAAGGTGCCAGACGTCGTCCTGCGGCGAGACGGTTTCGTTCCAATTGGCGATCAGGGCGGCATCATGTTCGGCCATATTGGAAAACGGGCGGCGGTCGATGCGAAGCACACGCGGATCGCCGTAATGCGTGTCGCCCGTGAAATAGATCATCTCGCCAATCGCTGTCCCTGCCCGGCCGCCGCGGTCGTGCCGCATGCGAACAATCTTCGGAACATTCATCCGATTGCCGGGTTCTGGCAACCCCTGCCGCCTCGCGCGACTGACCTGCCCCGCTCCGCGGCGCGAGATGCCGCGGCTGATGCAAGTCGAGAGGGTGTGCTCATGCCATCGCCCCACCGAACGCCTAAGGCGGCACCCATCCCGCCTGCCGGCTCAGCGCTGATCCTGCTGAAGATCAACGGCGTCGACCATTCCCTGTCGATCGACCCACGCACCTCTCTGCTGGACGTTCTGCGCGAGCATTTGAGCCTTACCGGGCCCAAAAAGGGATGCAACCAGGGCGCCTGCGGGGCCTGCACGGTTTTGGTGGACGGTCAGCGCGTCCTGTCCTGCCTGTCGCTGGCGCTTCAGCTTGAAGGCCGGGAGATCACCACGATCGAAGGCATTGCCAATGGCGAGCTTCACCCGCTTCAGGCCGCATTCATAGAGCATGACGGTTTCCAATGCGGTTATTGCACCCCCGGGCAGATCTGTTCGGCGATCGGAATGTTCCAAGAATTTCAAAGCGGCTTGCCGAGCGCGGTGACCGGGGACATGGCCGCGGCTACGATCGAATTCTCGGACGCCGAGATCAAGGAACGCATGAGCGGAAACCTCTGCCGTTGCGGGGCTTATGTCGGCATCTGCGAGGCGATCCACAGCGCATTTGACCGCGAGGTGGCGAAATGAAGAGCTTCGCCTATGCGAGAGCGACTGATCTGGAAACCGCCGTGCAGCTCCTCTCCAAGACGCCGAATGCGAAGTTGCTCGGCGGCGGCACCAACCTGGTGGACCTGATGCGCGAGAACATCGAACAGCCGGACGCGCTGGTGGATGTGACCGGGCTGCCTCTGGACCGGATCGAGGAGCGGCCGGATGGCGGCCTTGCTATCGGTGCGACGGTGCGGAACACCGCGGTCGCCGGTCATCCGGTCGTGCGGGACCGCTATCCGCTTCTGGCCCAGGCGATCGTGTTCGGAGCATCTGGCCAGATCCGCAACATGGCGACCGTTGCGGGCAACCTCATGCAGCGAACGCGTTGCCTCTATTTCTACGACCACGCGGCGCGCTGCAACAAGCGTGCACCGGGAGCGGGATGCGATGCGATCGGGGGCTTCAATCGGATGCACGCGATCCTCGGAGCCTCGGACAGCTGCATCGCCACGCATCCGTCCGATATGTGCGTCGCCCTGGCGGCTCTCGATGCGAAGGTGAACGTCCTCGGGCCCAGCGGCGCGCGCACGATTGCCTTCGAGGACTTCCACCGTTTGCCGGAGCATACACCCCATATCGAGACCGATCTGCAGCCCGGCGAACTTATCACCGGCATCGAGATCCCGCCGCTCGGCTTCGCCAGGCGCTCGCTCTATCGGAAGGTCCGGGACCGCGCGAGCTATGCTTTTGCCCTGGTCAGCGTCGCCGCCGCTCTGGAGATCGACAGCGGCAAGGTCAGGAACGTCCGCCTGGCGCTCGGGGGCGTGGCGCACAAGCCGTGGCGGGCTACCGAAGCCGAGCGCGTCCTGGCGGGAGCGAACGCTGGTGCCGAGAGCTTCAGACAGGCGGCGGAAGCCGAACTCGCGCCGGCAAGAGGCCTCGCCCATAACGCCTTCAAGGTCGAGTTGGCGAAGCGCACGATCGTCGGCGTGTTGGGCGAATTGGCCGGAGGGTAAGATGAGCGTCCTGCAGAAGCTTATGGAAACCGTCGTCCAGTTCATGCCCGACAAGGCGCCGGACTCGCTCATCCACAAACACGGTTACCTCGGCACGCCCGTCAGCCGCGTTGACGGGCAACGGAAGGTGAAGGGTGAAGCGCGCTTCGCCGCGGAATTCGAGATCGAAAATCTGGCTTATGCCGTTCCGGTCTGCAGCACGATCGCCAAGGGGCGGATTGTCGGAATCGACGCCTCCGATGCCGAGAGGAGTCCTGGCGTCATAACGATCGTCACCGCCGAAAACGCCCCGAAGATGAAACGACCGCCACTCATGGACGTAAGGCACATGGACAAGGGGTTCGCGGCCAGTGATCTCGCTGTTCTGCAGGACGACGAGATCAGTTGGAATGGGCAGCCCGTCGCGGTTGTCGTTGCCGAAACGCTCGAACAGGCGGAGCATGCGGCTTCGCTCGTGCGCGTCGACTATGATGAGAAAGCAGCGCGGGTTTCGTTCGAGGACCTCAAGGCGGAAGCGACCGTGCCGTCCGCCGTCCTGGGCGAAGATCCCGAACTCGAGATCGGCGACCCTGAGAAGGCTTTCGCGGCGGCGGCATTCAAGGTCGACAATCTCTACCGGACACCGCACTACAACCACAACGCCATAGAGCCGCATGCGACGATCGCCGCCTGGGACGAAGACGGCCGGTTGACGGTTTTCGACTCGACCCAATTCGTAAACGGCTGCAAGCACGCACTCGCCGGCATGTTTGGCCTCAAGGGGGACGACGTGCGTGTCATCGCGCCATTTGTCGGCGGGGGCTTCGGCGGCAAGGCCGCCTTGTGGAACCACACCGCGCTCTGTGCGGCGGCGGCCAAAGTCGCCAATCGCCCCGTCAAAATGGCGCTCGCTCGCGAAGACGTTTTCCGCCTCATCGGCGGCCGCACGCCTTCGGAACAGCGCGTCGCGCTCGGCGCCGATGAGGATGGAAAATTCGCGGCGATCCTTCACACCGGGGTGACGGCGACGACGACCCACGCCAAGTATCCCGAACAATTTTCATTGACTCCGCGGCATCTCTACGTCTCGCGGACAATGTCCGTTGGTCAGAAGGTCGTCGATCTCGATACCGTCGCCAACACATGGATGCGCGCGCCGGGGGAATCGATCGGCACTTTCGCTCTGGAATCGGCCATAGACGAACTCGCCTACGCGATGAAAATCGATCCGGTCGAACTTCGCCGCTTGAACGAGCCCGAAAAGGATCCCACGAAAGGCACCGAATTTTCGAGCCGTCATCTCGTCGAGGCCTATCGGCGCGGCGCGGAAAAGTTCGGCTGGAGCCGGCGGCCGGCCGAACCGTGTTCGCAGCGCGATGGAAAATGGCTGATCGGACAAGGCGTGGCGACGGCCTATTACCCGGTCTTCCGCTTTCCCGCCGCAGTTCGCCTTCGCATTTCCGCCGACGGCAGCGCACTCGTGCAAGCGGCGGCGAACGAAATGGGCATGGGAACCGCGACGGTGCAGATTCAGCACGCAGCAGACCGTCTCGGCCTGCCGCTGGAGATGGTTTCATTCCGCTATGGCGACTCCGCCCTGCCGGACTCGCCGATCATCGCCGGCGGCTCGAGCCAGACCGGCAGCATCGCCGCGGCGGTGCAGGTGGCCGTCGAAAAGATCCATCGCGAACTCATCAGGCTCGCCGGTAAGGGCTCGCCGTTGGCAGGTGCAAACGTAGAGATCGAGGCACGCGACGGCGGGCTTTTCCTGTCCGGCGAGGGAAGCAAGGGCGAGACCTATGCCTCGATCCTGAAGCGCGCCGGCCGTGATTTCATTGAAGTGGAAGAGACTTCGGGAATGCCGTTCGAGGTAATGAAGTACTCCATGGCCTCCTACGGCGCGCAATTCTGCGAAGCTCGCGTCAACCGGGAATCTGGCGAAGTGCGGCTCTCGCGCTGGCTCGGCTCCTTCGATTGCGGCCGGATCCTCAATCCGAAAACGGCCGTCAGCCAGCTTCGCGGCGGGATCGTCATGGGGATCGGCATGGCTCTCGCGGAGGAAACCTTGCTCGACGCGCGCCGCGGGCGGATCATGAATCCGTCACTCGCCGAATATCATGTCCCGGTGCATCTCGACGTGCCGCATATCGAGGTCATCTACAACGACATTCCCGACGAACATACGCCGCTTGGCGCACACGGGGTCGGCGAAATCGGCATAACGGGCGCGGCGGCGGCAATTGCGAATGCCATCTTTCACGCGACGGGAAAACGCATTCGCGATCTGCCGATAACGCTCGACAAGCTGCTATGAGAGCGCTTTCAGAACGGCGCACTTTTCCTCGGAAGAGCCTTAGCCCCGTCCATTCCGGATCATCGAAAAATAGTCGTCGAACCCGACCTGGCCGCCCTTCAGAGCGACCTCCATGCCGTCCACCCTCGGATCGGCGCTATGCGCGGTGCAGAGAGGCGATCCCGGCGACTGCGGAAGCGGCAGCCGCAATGTAAGCGCGTCGACAGAAAGCTGGCCAAGGGCGTGGCTCGACGTATCGCCCCCGGCGATCACAGCGCGGCGGAGCCCGGCCCGCGTCACCAGTTCTCTCAGCAGCGATCCGAGCCGTTCGCCGATCCGGTGACGCGAGCCATCCTCCAGAGGAATGGCTTCGCCCCGATCGGCAGAGGGGCCGAGTGCGGTATAGAGAATGATGCTCCGGCCCTTCTCCAGACAGGCAAGCCCCCGCGCAACGGCATCCTCGAATGCCGAGCCGGCATCCGTCGCCGCGAGTGCGACTGCATCGAGCCCTATCCCCTCGAAACCGTTCTCCATCGCATGACGGATTTGCCGCTCCGTGGTCGGAGAGACGCTGCCCGAAACCACCGCGATCCGGTCGACCGGTCCGGGCGGCGCGAATGCCGGCGCTTCGCCGAGCAGGCCAAGGCGACGCCATTCGCGAACGAGTGCATATTCGATGCCGGACGAGCCGCAGACGAATTGCCCTTCCGTTGTTCGCGTCCGCCAGAGCTGGCGCCCGACGACGGCCTGGCTCCCCTCATCCGCGACATCGAGAAGGACGAGTTGGTGATCCGCGAAAGCCCTGTCGGCGAACGCGTCCACGTCCGGCGATGCGAGTTGCACGAGGTCTACAAGAGCCGCGCTGAGCGATGTCTGACGCGAAAGGTGAAGGCGGATATCCGCCTCGTTCATCGGGGTTACCGGATGCCTGCTCATCACCGGATGGCGGTCTATGCGGTAGGTTTCGCCGCGAAAGGCGGCGAACAGATTGCCGAAGGCGGTGTAACGGCGGATCTGCGGCGCGCCGATAACCAGCGGTACCGGCGCGGCGGCGAAGACATCCCGCCCGATCTCGATCGCCTTGCCTATGTTGCCGACACCGGGGCTCGAATCGAAGGTCGAGCAAACCTTATAGTGGGCGATCTCCGCCTTCAGCGCCTTCAGCCACAGAAAGGCTGGAGGAAGGTTTTCCGCCATCCAGCCCGGCGTTTGGCTGCGGCTGGTGCCCGCGAGCCCAAAGGCACGGCAATGGCCGAAGCGCTCGAAGAGCGAAGGCTCGGGCACCTTGAGAAACAACGCGGTTTCGACCCCGTGCGAGGAGAGTGCCTCCATCACGTCGGTCGAGCCGGTCAGATCGTCGCCGTAGTAGCTGAGCAAGGGAATGTGCATTGGGGTCTCCGGTCGCGCGGAAGTCAGGCGCCCTTGCCGTCGGCGAATTTCTCGAGCGATTGCGCCAGTTCGGGGTGATCCCTGGCATAATCCGCTAAAGGGATCCCGGCGACTGCCGCCTCCCAAGCCTGGCATACGGCCCTGACGCCGGCGCCGGGTCCGCCCGGATGGCTGACGATGCCGCCGCCGCAGAGATAGAGCAGATCGGTCGTATGCCCGGTCCGTGCATAGGTCTCGGGCGCCTGTCCGCCCCATTGACCCGACGCCACGACCGGCAGCGGACAATCCTCCTTGGAAAAGAGCGGCGTGCTCACGGCCTCGAAGGACTTCACGAAGCTCTCGTCAGGTTCCCAGTATTTGACGCGGATGCCGTTGATCTGAAACTGGTCGACCCCGAGGAGGCGCCAGAATTGCTGCCAGACCGAAAACTCCATGCCCAAGCCACCATGACGCGTGAGAATGTCCCAGCCGTTGCGATGGGCGTGGAGAACGAGGCCGGAGCGCTTGCGCAGGAAAGCAACGCCGCCCATTCCGACGGAATTGATGTTGACGACCGCCGCATTGCCGCCGGCCGCGACCACCAGATCGTGGTTTCGCATCATCTCATCCGGATCGGTATGGGATATGCCGAAGGCATACATCACCTTCTTGCCGGTCTTCTGCTCGTGGTCGAGGATTCTCGGCATGATGGCTGCAATCCGCGCACTCAGCGGGGAATAGGCCGGGCTCATCAGCTTCTCGTCGTCCTTGATGAAATCCACCCCGGAGGAAAGCAGGTCGCCGACGAGCATCGCCGTTTCCTCGGGCCGCAAACCCAGCGCCGGCTTGACGATCGTCCCGATGATCGGACGGCCTTCGACCCCGGTCAGGCGCCGGCTGCCGGCGACACCGAACTGCGGGCCCGGATGGGCCGCCGCGAACTCCGGCGGCAGCTTCATATCCACGATGCGGATGCCGGTCATTCCCTTGATGGAATAGACGCCGCCGATCGCAATGGTCATCAAGGCGGAAAGATCCGTTCCTACCGCATCGAGCGGGAAGGCAATCTCCGCATCGGCCCGGTTGAAGCGCGTGGCACCTCCCGCCTCGTCCGGCCATGAGGCTCGATCGGCGGGTTCGAGGTGGCGGATAGCCACTACGCGCGCGGCCGCCCGCGCCTTCAGCTCTTCGCTTTCGCCCGGCACCGGCACGAACGTTCCGGTCGACTGGTCGCTTGCGATCTTTCTCGCCAGGACTTCGACATCGCCCGGGGTCTCGATGCGGTAGGTGATGCGTATCACGGCAGCGCTCTTTGTATTGGATTCAGTAGCTTCTCTCGCGCAACTGGTATAATGAGTATCTGAGTTAGGCAAGAGAAATCTCGCCTGCCGGAAGAAACCTGCCTATAGAGAATGATCCGCAAGCTGCTGGAGTTCACATGGTCATGCAATCCGAGCCCATCATCCGCAGGAAACTTTCCGACGAGGTGTTTGCCCGGCTGAAGGCGTTGATCGAAACCGGCGAGCTGCAACCGGGAGACGAAATGCCCTCCGAGCGGATGCTGATGGAGCGCTTCCAGGTGGGACGCCCGGCCATTCGCGAGGCTCTGCAGGCGCTTGCCAATATGGGGCTGATCGAGATTTCGCATGGCGAGCGGGCCAAGGTGCTGCAGCCGACGGCGCGGTCGCTGCTTCGGCAAGTGGATGCCGCGGCCAAGATCATGCTCGCGGCCTCCTCGGATTCCCTGGAACACCTGAAGAGCGCGCGCATCTTCTTCGAACGCGGCATGGCGCGGGAGGCGGCAGGCAGAGCCGAGGCCGGCGATATCGCGGCGCTGGAGGAAACCTTGAAGCGGCAGCAGGCGGCACTCGAGGATCCCGATGCGTTCATCGCCGCGGACATGGCGTTCCACACCCGCATTGCCCAGATTTCCGGCAATCCGATATATACCGCCGTCAGCGAGGCGATGCTCGGCTGGCTCAAAGAGTATCATACGGAAATGCTGATCTGGACCGGCCGGGAGAACGTGACCCTCACGGAACACGAGGAAATCATCGATTGTATCCGTCGCGGAAATCCGGACGAAGCCGAGCAGGCGATGATCAGACACCTCGAGCGCTCCCGCACGCTCTATGCCCCGAAGGGCAGGTAGAGCGGAGGCATCCCGCCCGGCTGCAGAACCGCTGATCAGGCGGTTCGCGTGCGACCGAAAGCGCGCAACAGCAAATTCACCGAAACGGCGATCTTGTCGATATCGGGAACGTCCCGGGAATAGCGCCCGGTGTAGAGCTTGATGATCATCTTGTCCCGCTCGAATCCACGCAGGTCGTAGTGAAGATGAAGGTAGTAACGCTGCTTGTCGCCGGTGCGGGTGATGTCCCCGCGCCGCTGCGTTACCTGCTTCAGATCCGCTTCGAGCGGCGCGAAGCCTTCGATGTTCAACCTGACCTTGGTCGATTTGAACCGCGTTTCCGTCGAAACCGCCA
Organism: Sinorhizobium meliloti; assembly: GCF_035610345.1. The sequence continues at coordinate 207,231 of NZ_CP141213.1, forward strand.
CCACCGCCTTGTCCAGCGAGAGGCTCACGAGGCGGCCTTCGACGCCATCCACATCCACCGGCTCGTCGAGCTTGAACGCCTGCAGCAGGCGCCGCGGCTTCTCGAAGCAGATAAGCGAGGCGATGATCAGCACCACGATGTTGATGCCCGACCAAAGCGCGGCAATCGCCGAGAACGAACCCTCTACCCGCGCCGTCTCCGGAACGATGTTGATCAGGAGGCCCAGCGCGGTAACCACGATGAAGCCGGCGATCCAGGTGAAAGTATAGGCGTCGAAGACGTTCTCCTCGTTGCTGCTGCCCTTCGGGGTCACCTTGAATGGCTTGCCGAAGGGCCTGACCAGACTCGAAAGGACGGTCGGCAGCATGCGGAAGGTCGAGAAGGTACCAACGGCGGTGGAAACCACCGGAAGGTAGCGCGTCGGCGTGAGCCAGAACATCAGCAGGAAATAGGCCGCGAGCAGGGGCACCTGGTTCGAGACATAGTCGGCCACATCCGTGAAATAGAGCGGCAGGGCGCCGAACCACAGATAGATTATGGGAATGAGAAGCACGATGAAGCGGACCAGATATTGCACCAGCCACGACATGGGCAGGAACATGACGCGCTGAAAGAGCGAGAGACCCGGCCCGCGCAAGGGGCCGTTGTGCAGGTAGAGCGTCTGGATACCGCCTTGGCACCAGCGCTCGCGCTGGACGAAATAGCCGGTGAGATTCTCGGCCGCCAGACCCATCGAAAGGCGCTCGTTGAGATAGCGCGTCTTGAAACCCCTGTTGAGCATCGACAGCGTCGTCAGCAGGTCCTCGGTGATCGACTCGGTGGGAAATCCGCCGATGGCGTCTACGGCCTTGCGCCTTGCGATCGAACAGGAGCCACAGCAGAAGCTGACGTCCCAGCCGTCGCGGCTGGGGGCGATCTCGTCGAAAAACAAGCGTTGCTCATCGGGCCATAGGTTCTCCAGTCCGAGATTGGACTGGATCGGATCGACGTTGAAGAAGTGCTGCGGTGTTTGCACGATGCCGATGGTGTCGTCCATGAAGAAAGGCAAGGTGCGCCGGAGGAAACTGCGATAGGGCACGAAATCGGCATCGAAGACGGCGATGAAATCGCCTGCGCTGACGCGCAATCCGTTGTTCATGTTCCCGGCCTTGGCATGCGCGTTGTCGCTGCGCGTAACATGGATCGCCCCGCGCCCCTCGCAGAACGTCCTGAGCCAGTCGCGCCGGCCGTCATCGAGCACATAAACCTTCAGCTTGTCCTTGGGATGATCGAGCGCAAGCGCCCCGACGATCGTCCGTTCCAGAACGTCGAGCGGCTCGTTATAGGTCGGTATGAAGACGTCGACCGTGGGAAGTTCCCGTTCATCCCGCTCAAAAAACTGCCGCTCCAGCCGATCCCCCTCGGCGCTGCGGTCGACGTAGCGGCTCATCAGGATGAGGAAGAGCACAACCTCCGAAAAGGCGAGGAACTCCACGATGAAAACGAACCAGACCCAATAGAAATTGGCGCCGTCGTTCGGATAGGGGAGAACGGTTTCGGTGAAGCGCCAGATCAGGTAACGCAGCGCGAAGGCAGCGACGACTGCGCAGGTGACCGCGCGCGACCAGCTCCTGTGGCGCGGCCAGTTGAAAGGCCCGAGGAGAAAAAAGGCGATGACGAGTAAGGTCGGCGCCAGCGCTAGAAGAGACTGAACCACAAGCTTTGAACCCACTGCGCCAGGTGAAGGCTGCGCTTGGAGAAACGAACCTGGGCCGTTCGCCCGACCTGACAGAAATTCGCGAAATCGGTGTTGAGTGCCGACGGAGCGAGCGTGACGCGGATGCGGGCATTTCGCTCCTCTGTCTCCGGCTCGTTGGCGGCCAGCGTGTCCTTTTCCACGACCGCGGACGACCCCCTGACCGCTTGCACGCGGCCTTTGAAGACATCTCCGCGACCGAAGAGCCGGACCTCCGCCTCGCGGCCGGGATAGATCTCGTCATAATCGACTTCAGGAACCAGAATATCGACGAACAGCTCGCGGCAGTCGAGGATGCGCATCATCTCGTTGTTCAGAATGACATTGGAACCGCTGACCACGTTGCGGCTCCAAACGACGCCATCGATGGGCGAGGGGATCGTCGCGGCTTCGAGACTGAGAACCCGCCTCTCCTCCTCGACTATCTGCTGGTCCGTCTGTTTTGCCCGTGCCTCGTTCTCCGCGATCCGCGTATTGAGATCGTGGATGCGGACGATCACCTCGTCCTGGCGCTGTCTGGAATAAGGCACGTCGTTCTGGCCATCGCCGACGATGAATATGCCCTGACGCACGGCTTTGAGGCGTTGCTGCAGCAGTTCCACGGTCAAATTGCTGATCTCGAGTTCGCCGCCGGCGGCCGCACCGGCGGCTTCCGCCGCCTCCACCATCTTGCGGGTGAATATCCCCTTGGCCTCGAGGTCCTGCCGCCGGACGAGGTCGACCCTCGCTACGACGTCCTGCGCGCGCGACACTTCGACCCTCTTCTGGAGGATCTGAACCTCGCGCTCTAGGCTGGCGATGGTCGCGTTCCTGAAGATGTCGAGCCGCCCGGCAAGATCATCCCGCAATCGCGTGAGCTCATCCCGCTCCCGCCGCAGCGCCGCGACGCGCTCGACGGCGGTTCGATGATCGGTGCGCAGCGACGCCAGGATCGCTCTGTTGACACGCTGGTTACGGATCGTCGCGAGCGTTTCACCCTCTGCCACCGGCGTTCCGATTCGAGGCGCCGGTTTCTCGATTTCGCCGTCGATCGGCGCATTTATCACGGCAAGGCGTGCGTTTACCGTCCCATCCAGGCTGCTGTAGCCCGTCAACCCGGGCAGCAGGACGACAATTGCAAGCGCCAGGAGGAGGATGCCGACGGTAATACGTGTGAGCCGATGATTGAGGATCATGTCAAATTACTCGCTGGGGCAAGCCGGTTCGGCTGATACGTGCTGCAACTCTTTTCGCGACGCCGTGCCCGAACTCAAGTCCGCCTCGCCGCATCCCGTCACGATTGAATGGTATTCTTTGCTGAGCAACCCTCAAATTTGCATGTTTCCGTGGTGAACTGCGCAAAACTTCGGCGAGTGACGGAGGGTGCCCGCATTACTCTAAGGTTTAAGGATAGTGCGCCGAGGTTTTTTTGCGATAGGTCGGAAGGCCGCTGAGCTTCCCCTCGCCAGGACGGGTCGCCCGGATCGCCATCTTTCACGAACGACGGAGACAGAAATGGGACAAGCCGTACGAATCCCCACGAACGAGCGTCAAAGGTTGCTCGCAGTCCGTTCGCTCAATTCAATCGGCAGCGCTCCCACGCCCGAACTCGCAACCCTGGCCGAGCTTGCCAAGGGCATCTTCGACGTTTCCTACGCCGCCATAAACATCATCGACGAAGACTGGCAGCGGATCGCCGGTCAGGCGGGCTTGAGGATCGGCGAATGCTCGCGCGAGATGTCCATATGCACGCGGGTCGTCTTCGCGGACGAACTCCTCATTATCCCGGATCTGGCGGAAGACCGTGAACTGAAAACGAGACCGTATGTGGTCGGAAGCCCGCACTTCCGGTTTAACGCCGGCGCGCCCGTCTATCTCGAGAACCTGCCCGTCGGCAGCTTCTGCATCCTCGATGGCCGGCCCAGGGATCTTTCCGACGAGCAGGCGCAGAACCTGCGCCGATTTGCGGCGGTCGCCAGTGCGCTTTTGAGCCTGCAGAAGGCGAATCTCGTCATGGGCCTCGCCCATAACCAATTACAGAATGCGGCCATCACCGATCCGTTGACGGGCCTGTTCAACCGCTCGGCACTGTCGTCGATCGTCGACGGGGCTCTCCACAACGCGATCGCGGTGGGTCAGACCTTCGGGGCTCTTTATCTCGACATGGATGGATTCAAGGCGATCAACGACGAGCTTGGCCATCACGCCGGCGACGCGGTTCTGTACGAGGCCGCCGACCGGATTCGCTCGGTCATCAGAGCAGGCGACATCCCGATCCGCATGGGCGGCGACGAATTCGCCGTTTTCATTCCAAATCCGCCCAATGCACCGGCGCTCGCAGGGGTTTCGCATCGGCTGGTCGCAGCCTTTCGCGAACCCTTCCAGGTCGACGGCAAGGCGGTCCTCGCACGCATCAGCATCGGCGGCGCCCTCGCCCCGTCCAACGGGCAGCAACGAGCGGAGCTGCTGAACAGCTGCGACAGGGCTCTCTACGCGGCAAAGCGTAACGGTCGCGACCGTTTCGTCGTCCTCGACGTCTGACGGAAAGGCAACGACAATGAGAGCTGCATGGTACGAGAAGAACGGCGCCGCCCGCGATGTCCTGGAGGTTGGCAGCCTTCCCGAGCCTATCCCCGGCCCCGGAGAGGTCCGCGTCCGCATACATGCGTCCGGTGTCAATCCGTCCGATGTGAAGGCCAGGGCGGGACGGCCCCTCATTGCCGGGAGAATGATCCCGCACAGTGATGGCGCGGGCATTATCGACGCCGTGGGAACGGGCGTCGCAGGCGAGCGCATCGGCGAGCGGGTATGGACCTGGAATGCCGCCTGGCGGCGTTCGAACGGTACGGCTGCCGAATATGTGATCCTTCCGCAGGATCAGGCGGTTCACCTGCCCGATAACGTATCTTTCGAGGAGGGCGCCTGCCTCGGCATTCCAGCGCTGACGGCACTTCGCGCAGTGACCACGGACGGAGCCGTGCTTGGAAAATCCGTACTGGTCACCGGAGGTGCGGGCGCAGTCGGCGCTTACGCCATTCAGTTCGCCAGGCTTTATGGCGCGGCACGCATCGTCACGACCGTCAGTTCGTCGGAAAAGGCCGAAATCTGCAAGCAGCTGGGAGCCGACCACACGATCAACTACAGAACGGAAGATGTCGTCGACCGAATAGGGGGCCTCACCAACGGGCGCGGCGTCGACAGAGTCATAGAGGTGGATGCCGCGACGAATGTCGAGATGCTGCCAGGCATCATAGCGCGGGACGGACTTTGCGTGATATACGGCTCCAGCAAGCCGGAAATCTCATTCGAGTTCTTTCCGATGATACTGGCCGGCGCTGCGGCGCGGTTCTTCATCGTCTATGAGATGTCGCCGGAAGTGCGCGAGCAGACCGTCGCCGCGCTTAAAGGGCAGCTGGCATCCGGGCTTCTCAGACATCATATCGCCGAAACATTCGCGCTGGACGACATCGCCGCAGCCCACGAGGCGGTCGAGAGCGGGAAACCGGTCGGCAACGTCGTCGTTTCTCTCGCTCGGTAGGCCGCGGCAAGCCCGATGAAAACCGCGGCACCGGAGGCCGGGTGGTGCGTCCGTATCGGGGCCGACGTTCGAACCGTTCGGCTCACACGTACAATCGTGGAAGTGCTCTAAAAGCTCTCGCCTGCAATTCCTAAAATGTGGCGCATTGAGTCGCGGCCGGCAATCGAGCCCGGGCGCGACATTGGCTTCGTCGGTGGCGATGTAAGCCTGACGCTGCAAGCCGATGAAGGCCTTCGTTTTTTTCTTTTCAGGAAGCGAGCGCCGACTCGGGCGGAAAAAATCCACGTCGATCGCGCAGAACGAAGTTGACAGAGGGCAAATCTATGTCCAACATATACATACGCTGTCTTCTATTAGAAGACAATAGGTTCTATGGAATTTTTTCAAAATGTCGGTTCGCCCCTTATCATCGGTGCTCAAGACCCTCGCAGCGTTCGAGTGCATCGCCGCTGCACCGGAGCCGCTGCGCCTCGTCGACATCGCGCGCCAACTTGGCGAAGCGCGGGGTGCGGCCCATCAGCGCCTCGTTACCCTCGTAGAAGCCGGATGGATCGAGCAGACGCCCGACGGCCGGTATCGCTTGACGCTTCGCATCGTCGGGCATGCGGCAATGGCGCTCGAACAATCCAACCTCGGCGCGCGCTTTGCCGGCGTTCTGGAAGAGATGGTCACCCAGAGCGGTGAGACCGCCTCGCTCGCCGTTCTCGACGGAAAATCCGCGGTCATCGTTCGGCGGGTGGAGTCGCGAGGCGTTCTTCGCGCGGATCTTCGGATCGGAACGCAGCTCCGTCTCGATCGCACCGCCTTCGGCCGGGTGCTCGTATCGTTCTCCCGTCCGGAAATAGTCGACCGTCTACGGGCGCAGGGCGTCGAACTGCCGGATGACCAGATCGTCGCCGAGGTTCGCCAGTGCGGCTACGCCATTTCGGAGGTCGAAGGGCCACGGACCGTATCGGCCGTCGCGTCCCCGATCATCGATGCGCAGAACGAATGCATCGGCGCGCTCGCGCTTTCCGGCCCGTTCACAGGTTTCGACACTGACAAGTGCGCCCGGATCGTCGTCGCAGCCGCGGCGGCAAGCGCCGCGCGCCTGCGAGGAGAACAATGAAATGAGCGCCCTGAAGAAACCCGCGCCGGAGTCGGAGGCTCACCGCATCGCGCGGCTGATGCGTTCGCCGGCCGACATCATGAAGCCAGAAAGGCTCGCCGCCATCCAGCCGTCGCGCATCAGCGCATCGCGCGCGCTGATGAGCCGCGCAGTCGGCCAGCGCTGGCAGATCCTGTGCAAGCGCTTCGACATCGATGCCAAGGGCAACGGCGTCGCCGAATACCGCATCGACATCGGCGGCTGGCGCTTCAGCTTTCCCGTCTATTCATTCGAGCCCTCGCCGCACGGCCGTACGGGCCGCATCATCGGCCGGGCCTGGGATATGATGGGCGCTCTGGTCGAAGGCGACATGAGCGAGCGGGATTTCGTAACGACCCGAACCGAGCTTCCGAAGCTCTATGAGGGCCGCGCCACGCCAGGAACGCTGATCTGGTGCCGCTCCAACCGCAGCGGCCGGTTCTTCGAAGGCGCGAAGGCTGCGCTCCAGGCCGGCCGCCAGCCCAACGTCGCCGAGCTCGCTCAGACCTGCTATCTGATGCGCAATACCGGCCTCGACGGCAACGGTACCTTCGGGACCAAGTCCTTCCTCGCCTATGGGGGCGATCACCCGCTCCGCTGGTCGCTCGCCGCGCAGATGCTCTGCGCCTATATGATGCGCGTCTTTGCCCAGGATCTCCTTGCCCATCTCGTCCGGCTTGAAGCCCCTGCAGCCCCGCAGATGGCGATCGAGCTCCGCCGCTTCCTCGGGGTCGGCAACGGCTCGGCGCTTGGCCTGATGCTCTTCGTCAACAACCATCCGCGCCTGATCGAGCGCTGGCTCTTCATCCGCGAGGAGGCGATCGCGCGCGCCAAGGCGCTCACGCCGGACGAAGCAGGCTCGGAGATCGCCAAGCTGCTGAGCCTTGTCGATAAAGCGATCACCTTCCGGTCCGAGGACCGCGTGCAGTACGAGAACGTCACGCGCTCCGAGGTCGTGGCGCGGGAACTAGGCGTGATCCGCGACGCCGTTGCGAATTTGCTTACCCGCTGGCAGAGCGGCAGCCGCTTCGAAAGCGAGCCCTTTGCCGAGCTTGCTGCATCCCTCGAGTGCCGCGTCCATGCGGAAGCCATGGAAACCCTCCATTCCCTCCTCATAGAGCTCGTTGGCGAAGAGGCCGACCAGCTCGTGGAAGGTCTGGTCATCGATGAAGAGCTGACGGGCCGGCCGGAAATGCCGGTCGCCCGGCTGCGCGAGATCCTTAGAAATGACTACGCCTGGGCTTTCGGGCTCGATCTCGATATCGAGCCCGGAAAGCGATACGTCTGGTACAAATCGGTTTCCGCCGAGGAGCCGCGCCGCGGCCCCGCTGCGGAAGTCGGCGAGAATGTCGTCAATCTCGGCCTCGACCTGCCACGGCTCGTGGTTGCCCTCGACCGCGACCTCGCCGCCGCCGATCCGACCCTCAGCACGGCCCGCTTCCTGCTTGCGCATCCCGAACACCGGGCGATCGCCACGCGCGTGCAGGCGCTTGCCGGCACCGGCCTCCACTCGCCGCATGCCGACATCATGAGCGGGGCCTTCACCCCCGCCCATATCACCCGCCTTCTCAATGTCGGCATCCACGGCATCGACAAGACCCGCGATTTTCTCGACCGCAACCTGCGCGGCGTTCTGTTCCACGGCGCGCCCGTTCCGGAGGACATTGCTGCCGGCAGCGCCGACGACCTGTGGTTCTACCCTTCGGAGCCGTGCCTATGAGTTCCTGCCAGTCCAACCTTCCTTCGACCCTCACCGTAAGCCTTCGCGAACTGCGAATGGTTTTCGAGCGGCTGATACAGGTCACGCGGCTCGATGCGGGTCTCGTACCCTCGCTAAGGGATTGCGCCCTTTATTCCGCAGCGCTCGGCCTCGGCGGCTTCGCCCGGCTGGCTCACAACCTCGAGGCGGTGCGATCGGCAAATCCGCATGCGCTGAGCCTAACAGCGGACGCCGAGCGCCTAATTGTCGACTGCGGCGGGCAGCACACATGGATCGCCGCCGATGCGGTGCTCGATCTCGCGGCGGAGCGTCTGCGCACGCAGGGCTCGGGGGCGGTCGAGGTCCGTAACGCCACCGAGATCGGCGAACTGAGGATCGTCGAGGCTCTTGCGCAGCGTTTTGGACTGCAGGCCGAGGTCGCGATCGACGAGACCGCCGGCTCTGCCGAGATCGTCGTCTTGCCCGCCCCGAAGGCAATGGATGCCACGGTTCTCGAAAGGATCAGGCGCGACGGGCTGACCGTCGATGCGGCTCTCTGGTGGCAGCTGTTCCACCGGTCCGCCGAAGCGCTTGCGCCCGATTCCTACCTGTCGCGCCGCCACGCCGGCCCGATCATCGTCGAGGCCGACGGCAAGGTCATCGGTCGGCAGGACGAGGACGAGACGGACCTGTCCCTGCTCATCGCCGGCGCCGCGGACCACGGCACGACGGCAATCAATAACTGAGATGGAACGACCATGATCATCGATGCACTTCAATGCGGTCATTTCAACCGCGAGTCCTTCGAGGCGCTGAGGCAGGGCGGCTACAGCGCGGTCACGCCGACGCTCGGTTTCTGGGAAGGGACGATGGAGTCTCTCGACTCGCTTGCCCGCTGGCGAGACCTGGAGCGTGACAACGCCGACCTCATCCTTATCGCCAGAACGGCCGCCGATATCGAGCGCGCCGAAATGGAGGGAAAGCTGGCGGTGGTGCTCGGCTACCAGAATTCCAACCTCTTCGAGGACCGCATCGCATTCGTCGAGTTTTTCGCCGAACTCGGCGTGCGCGTCGTGCAACTGACCTACAACAACCAGAACGAGCTCGGCGGCTCCTGCTACGAGGAAAACGACAGCGGGCTTGCCCGCTTCGGCCGCGATGTCGTGCGGGAAATGAACCGCGTCGGCATGCTGGTCGATCTGTCCCATGTCGGCGACCGGACCACCCTCGACACGATCGAGTGGTCGGAGAAGCCCGTGGCGATCACCCATGCCAATGCCGCTTCGCTCTTCGCGCATAAGCGCAATAAGTCCGACAAGGTGATCAAAGCCCTTTCCGAGCGCGGCGGCGTCATCGGCTGCGTCGCCTATCGCAACATCACGCCCGACGCTGCCTGCGCCACCGTCGACGGCTGGTGCGAGATGGTTGCCCGCACCGTCGACATCGCCGGCATCGACCATGTCGGCATCGGCACCGACATTTCGCATAACCACACCCCACAGGACTACGACTGGATGCGCAAGGGCCGCTGGACCCGCTCGGTCCAGTACGGTGCCGGCTCGCCTCAGCGGCCCGGGGCCGTGGCGAAACCGGAATGGCTGCTCAAGCCGCAGAACCTGCAGGACGTCGCCCCGGCCCTGCTGCGCGCCGGTTTCAATCAGGAGGAGGCGAACAAGATCCTCCGCGGCAACTGGCTCCGCCTCTACGCGGAGGTCTTCCGCCCGGACTGACCGGATCCAAAAACCGATTCAAAGAACAAGAAGAGCCGCCGCTTTGGGCGAGCGGCCACGGGAATAGCAGACAGACGACCATTCGACATCAAGGAGAACCACGAATGGAAATGTTCAAGAAAGCATCAGCCACGCCGCTGTCGCGACGTACCGTTCTCGGCGCCGGTCTTTTCGGGGCCGCAATGCTGGCCTCCCCCTACATTCGGCGCGCCAGCGCGGAGGAAAACGTCCTCTACGTAAACACCTGGGGCGGCGACTGGGAGGCATCGGTCAAAAAGTTCCTGTTCGAACCCTTCACGGCGGATACGGGAATAGAGATCCGGACCGTCTCGCCGATATCCTTCGCCAAACTCGCTGCGCAGAAGACCACGGGCGTCTACGAATTCGACGTGACCACGCTCGGCGTCGCCGATGTCGCGCGCGCCAATGGCGCTGGCCTCCTCGAGGCGCTGGAAGGTCACGTCGACACCTCCAAGCTTTGGGAAGGCGCCATCTACCAAAACGGGCTGTCGACGCATGGCTTTGCCACGCAGATGGCCTACAATGCCGCGAAATTCCCGGAAGGGTTGAAGAACTGGTCCGACTTCTTCAATGCCGAGAAGTTTCCGGGCAACCGCAGTCTGCAGCGTCACGCCGCCCGCGTCCTGGCGATCGCGCTGCTAGCCGACGGCGTTCCGGCCGACCAGCTCTTTCCCTATGACCTCGACCGCGCTTTCGCCTCGCTCGACCGGATCAAGGACCACGTCCGCGTCTGGTGGACCGCCGGGCCACAGGCGCGGCAGATACTGACCGACGGCGAGGTGGACATGGCAGGCCTCTGGGACAGCGACGCCTTCGGCGCCAAGGAGGCATCGAAGGATCCGATCGAGATCGTCTGGGACCAGGCCGTCGTCGACAAGGCCTGCTGGATCGTCGCCAAAGACAGCCCGCGCGCCGAAAACGGCTTCAAGCTGATCAGCCATATCGGCCAGAACGCGGAGGGGCTCGCGAAGTTCTGCATCGCCGACCAGAACGGCCCGATGAACCCGAAATCCTTCGATTTCATTCCCACCGAGGTCGCGGCCAGAATGCCGACCCATCCGGAGCATCTGGCCCGGGCCGTCATGCTGGACGGGGCGAAGCTGCTGCCCCAACTCGACGAGCTGTCCACCCGCTTCGAAAGCTGGGTCGGCATCTAAGCAGCGCATCCGGTCCCGGTAAGTGCGGTCGGAAAATGCAATGCATCGGATAGGGTGCCGGCGATGCCTGCGCCGGTACCGGCCGTCCGCGACGGAGACCCTATCCGAGGGTAAAGGAGCAATGTTATGAAACTCCGGACGTCCCCGATCCTGGTGGAAGGGCCCATGCCGCTGATGGCTCCGGCGGTGATCTTCCTTGCGCTCTTCTTTCTCGTTCCGCTTGGCTACGTGGTCTGGATGAGCGTGTCGCAGCCCGTGATCGGATTGCAGAATTTTGGCCGGCTGCTGAATTCCAGTCTGTTCGCCTCGGTCCTCTACAACACGTTCAAGACGGCGCTCCTGGTGACGCTGCTGAGCCTTCTCTTCGCCTATCCGCTCGCCTATGCCGCGGCGAACGGCTCGAAGCGCTTTGCGACTTTCCTGTTGACGGTCGTCGCCCTCTCGTTCTGGACCAGCTATCTGGTGCGCACCTATGCCTGGATGGTCATCCTCGGCAATCAGGGGCCGGTGACGGCGCTCCTCACGTGGTTCGGTTGGGACCCCGCGCCGAAGATCCTGTTCACCACCTTCAGCGCCACGCTCGCCATGACCCACGCCCTTATTCCCTTCATGACCATGTCGCTCTTCGCCGTGATGAAACGGATCGACCCGCTCTATGTCCGCGCTGCGGAAAACCTCGGCGCGCACCCGCTTCGCGCCTTCGTCTCCGTCTATCTGCCGTTGAGCGCGCCCGGCATCGTCAACGGCTGCACCCTGGTCTTCATCACCTGCCTCGGCTTCTACGTCATGCCCGTCCTGCTCGGGAGCCCACGCGACCAGATGATCGCCGGCATCATCGGAGACCAGATCGAGCAGACCCTCGACTTCGGCCTCGGCTCGGCGATTTCGATCGTGCTGTTGGCGCTGACGCTCGCGGTCTATGCGCTCTACAACCGCTTCTTCGGTCTCGACCGCCTTTGGGCAGGAGGTGACCGATGAGCCTCTGGGTCCGTTCTCTGGCAATTCTGATCGCCGCCTTCGTCGCGGCGCCGATGTTCATCGTCATTCCGATGTCCTTCAGCTCGGCGGCATCGCTCGCCTTCCCGCCGCCCGGCTATACGCTTCAGAACTACGTCAACTTCTTCTCCGACCCGAACTGGACGCAGCCGCTGACCAACAGCCTACTGATCGGCCTCGGCACGGTCTGCGTGACCATGCTCGTCGCCGTTCCGGCCTCTTTCGCCCTGGTGCGGCACGTGTTCATGGGGCGCACGGTCTTCAACCTTCTGATCATGCTGCCGATGATCGTGCCCACCATCGTCATGGCGCTCGGCTACTACATCTATTTCGGGCAGCTCCGGCTGGTTCAGAGCTATCTCGGCGTGATCCTCGCCCATAGCTGCATCGCCCTGCCGATGTCGACGCTGATCCTGACGGCGGCGCTCAAGGGCTTCGACCGCTCGGTGGAACGCGCCGCGATGAATCTGGGGGCTTCGCCGCTCAGGACCTTTCGGCTTATCACCTTTCCGATCCTGCGGCCGGCCTTCACCGTCGCCGGGCTCTTCGCCTTCATCGCATCCTTCGATGAGGCCGTCATCGCCCTTTTCATCTCCGGCCGCGACAAGGCGACCTTGCCGCGCCAGATGTTCAACGCCGTTCGCCAGGAGGCGGATCCGACAATTTCGGCCGCCTCGTCCTTCCTGTTCCTGCTCGTTCTCGCCGGCGTCTGCATCTGGCTTGCGCCGCAACTCGTGCGCCGCCGCACCCGCGTGCTGGACCAGACGGACGGCAACGGCGCCGCCGAGCCGGCAGCCGCAGCATCCTGATTTTGGAGCAAAGCCATGAATGCCCGTTCCCTCACCCTTCGCAATGTTACCAAGTCCTATGACGGCAGGCATATGGCTGCCGACGACGTTTCGCTCGACATCAAGGCCGGCGAGTTCGTCTCCTTCCTCGGCCCGTCCGGCTCCGGCAAGACGACGACGCTGATGATGATCGCCGGTTTCCAGCGTCCGACCAGCGGCGAGATCCGGCTCGGCGAGCGCGCGATCGACAACCTGCCGCCGCACAGGCGCAATATCGGCATGGTGTTCCAGAACTATGCGCTCTTCCCGCACATGACGGTCGCCGACAATGTGGGCTTCCCCCTGCGCATGCGCGGCGTCGCCAAGCAAGACAAGGAGCGCCGTTCCCGCGAGGCATTGGCCAAGGTCGGGCTTCAGGGTTTCGAAATGCGCGTGCCCTCCGAGCTCTCCGGCGGCCAACAGCAGCGCGTGGCGCTTGCCCGTGCTCTCGTCTTCGAACCGGACATCATTCTGCTCGACGAGCCGCTCGGCGCGCTCGACAAGGCATTGCGCGAACATATGCAGGTGGAATTGAAGCGAATCCACAAGGACCTCGGCGTCACCATGGTCTACGTCACCCACGACCAGTCGGAGGCCATGACCATGTCAGACCGGATCGCCGTCTTCAATCAGGGGCGGATCGAACAGGTCGGCACGCCGAACGAGATCTACCGCGCGCCGAAGACCCGCTTCGTCGCATCCTTCATCGGTGACAGCAACCTCATCGAGGGGTCGTCGCTCGGCGACGGAAGATTCGACACGCCGGTCGGCATTGTCGAGGCGCGGAGCAGGCAAGCGGAGCGCAACCGGCGGGCCGATCTGCTGCTCAGACCTGAAATGATCCGCATCGCCGAAACCTCCCAGGGCGGACGTCAGCCGCTGAAGATCGACAGTACGATCAACTACGGCGACAACCTGCTCGTCATCGGAAAGCTCGGCACGCAGCCAATCCGCATGCGGGTCCCCGGCGCCGATGCGCGCAGGATCGAGGGCATTTCCGAATGCCACGTGACCTGGCGCGCCGAAGATGTCCACGTCATCGCCTGATCCGAACTCCGGTTGCCCGATGGAGCCGCTTATGAACGACCGTCCGAATTCCCTCCACGCTCTCGACAAGCAGAGCCTCGTCCACCCCTACACGAACCTGGCCGTGCATCAGGAAACCGGGCCGCACGTGATCACCGGCGGCGACGGCATCTATGTCGTCGACGACGAAGGAAGACGCTACATCGAGGGATTGGCGGGCCTGTTCTGCGCCGGTCTCGGCTTCAGCGAGCAGCGCCTCGTGGAGGCCGCGACGCGACAGCTCAAGACGATGCCCTTCTATCACTCCTTCGCGCACAAATCGACGGAGCCGGGCATCAGGCTGGCGGAGAAGCTCCTGGCGATCGCGCCGGTCCCGATGTCGAAGGTGTTCTTCGCCGGCTCCGGGTCGGAAGCGAACGACACGGCGATCAAGCTCATCTGGTACTACAACAACGCTCTGGGGCGTCCCGGGAAGAAGAAGATCATCTCGCGCCGCAAGGCCTATCACGGCGTCACCGTCGCAACCGCGAGCCTCACCGGTCTGCCGTTCAATCACCGCGATTTCGACCTGCCGATCGCCAACATTCTCCATACCGATTGCCCGCACTACTGGCGCTTCGCCGAGATCGGGGAGACGGAGGAAGACTTCGCCACGCGCATGGCCGACAACCTCGAAGCGATGATCCTCGAAGAGGGTCCGGAAACGATCGCCGCCTTCTTCGCCGAGCCCGTCATGGTCTCGGGCGGCGTCATCACCCCGCCGAAAGGCTATTTCGAAAAGGTCCAGGCGGTCCTCCGCAAATACGATATCCTGCTCGTCGCCGACGAGGTGATCTGCGGCTTTGGCCGTACGGGCAACATGTTCGGCTCAGAAACCTACGGGCTCAAGCCGGACATGATCAGCTGCGCCAAGCAGCTGTCGGCGGCCTATATGCCGATCTCCGCCCTGATGATCAACGAGACGATCGCGGACGCACTGGTGGACCAGAGCCGGAAGATCGGCACCTTCTCGCACGGTTTCACCTATGGCGGCCATCCGGTTGCAGCCGCCGTGGCGCTGGAAGCGCTGACGATCTACGAGGAGATCGACATCGTCGGCCATGTGCGCTCCGTCGCCCCCGCCTTCCAGGAACGTGTGCGTAAGCTCGGCGAGCACCCGCTGATCGGAGAAGCGCGCGGCGTCGGTCTCGTTGCCGGTCTCGAATTCGTCAAGGACAAAGCGACCAAGGAGAATTTTGCGCCCGCCCTGCAGGTGGCAAACCTGGCCGGCAAGTTTGCGACCGCCCGCGGCGTCCTGACACGCGGCCTCGGCGACATGGTGAGCCTCTGCCCCGCGATGATCATCGATGACGAGCAGATCGACGACCTGATGACGCGCATGGGGCTGGCGCTTGACGATACGCTGGCCTGGGCACGCGCCGAGGGACATGTCGCCTGAGGGAAGATCATGAATCCGGAAACCACTGCAATCCCCTATGAGCGCCTCGGCATGCTGATCGATGGCCGCTGGATCTACGACACGAAGCGGAGCACCGACGTGGTGGATCCCGCCACGGGCCAGCCGGTTGCTCAGCTGCCTTTTGCGACCGATGGCGAGATCGCCGAAGCCGTCGCCTCCTCGCAACGCGCATTCGAGAGCTGGAAGGAACGCTCCCCGCTCGAGCGGGGCCAGATCCTGCGCCGCTTCGCAGACCTCGCCCGCAAGCATGCCGACGAGATCGCCCGCAACATGACGCGCGACCAGGGCAAGCCGCTCGGCGAGGCGATCGGCGAAGTCCGTTTCGCCGCCGACCATGCCGATTGGCACGCAGAGGAAGCGCGCCGCATCTACGGGCGGGTCATTCCCGCGCGCGATCCGCGCGTACAGCAGATGGTCCTTCGCGAACCGGTGGGGGTCTGTATCGCCTTCACCCCTTGGAATTTCCCCTTCAGCCAGGCGCTGCGCAAGGTGGTGTCGGCGCTTGCAAGCGGCTGCACCGTGATCCTCAAGGGACCTGGAGAATCCCCCTCCTCTACGGTCGCGATCGGCCGGCTGATGCAGGAGGCCGGACTGCCGGACGGCTGTCTCAACATTCTCTGGGGCGACCCGGCCCACCTGTCGGAGACGCTGCTGGCGGCGCCGGAAGTCAGAAAGATCTCCTTCACGGGTTCGGTCGAGGTCGGGAAGCATCTCGCGAGCCTTGCGGGCAGGTACATGAAGCGGTCCACGATGGAGCTCGGGGGTCATGCACCGGTGATCGTCTTCGACGACGCCGACATCGATGCGGCAGCCGACGCGCTTGCCGGCCAGAAGGTGCGTAATGCCGGCCAGGTCTGCATCTCTCCGACACGGTTTTACGTGCAGGCGAAAGGGCACGACCGTTTCCTGGCACGCTTTGCCGAGAAGATCGCTTCGACAAGGGTCGGCAACGGTTTCGAGGAGAGCGTACAGATGGGCCCGCTCTGCCACGCCCGACGCGTCGCTGCCATGGAAGGTTTCGTTCAGGACGCGCGCGAGCAGGGTGCCGAGATCGTCACCGGCGGCGAGCGCGTTGGGAATGCGGGATTTTTCTACGCGCCAACCGTGGTCGCCGGCGGCACCGACGAACTGCGCCTGATGAAGGAGGAGCCCTTCGGACCGATCGCCGTCGTGACGCCCTTCGGCGAGTTCGACGAGGTGATCCGTCGCGCCAACGGCCTGCCCTTCGGTCTTGCGTCCTATGTGTTCACCGGCTCGAGCAGCCGCGCACGGCATGCAGCACGCGCCCTTGCAGCCGGAATGGTGAGCATCAACCATTTCGGCCTGGCGCTGCCGGAGACCCCCTTCGGAGGAATCAACGACAGCGGTTACGGCAGCGAGGGAGGCTTGGAGACTTTCGACGGCTATCTGAATGCGAAGTTCGTCACCCGTTTCGACCAAGTCCCGCAGTGAACCTATCCGACAGACGAAACGAGCGAGAAGAGCATGTTTGAAGTCATCGATACCGGCGCCGATCCGTCGGATGTTCCGGTCAGCGAAGCGGTTCGCGCCGACGATCTTTTCTGGTCGGTGCACATCTCGGAGGACCCGGTCACCGGCGAGCCGGTCTTTGGCGACATCGAAACGCAGGCGCGCCGCACGCTGCAGAATCTGGAAATTGCGATCAAGGCCGCCGGCGGCTCAGTCGCAAATGTCGTGCAGATGCAGGTGTTCCTCACTGACAGAGCCGACGCTTCCGGCATGAACAGGGTCTATACCGAGTTCTTCAGGGAACCCTATCCGGTGCGCGCGGCCGTGGTCGTCAAGGAGCTCATCACCCCGGGCCTGCGCATCGAGGTCCTTGCCCATGCGGGCTCGAGGGTGCTTGATCGCAGCGCACGGCCCGAATTCAGCAAGGCGTGAGAAACACGAATGTTCGAGAAAGTCGAAACCGGAATTGCCGCATCCCGCGCTCCCTTAAGCGGTACCGTGAAGGCGGGCCGGATCGTGAGATCGGCTCACATAGCAAAGAACCCGGCGACCGGCGAACTCGTCACCGGGGACATCGAGTACCAGGCGCGACAGGTATTCTCCAACCTCCGGCAGGCGCTTGAAGCCGCCGGAAGCACGCTTGCCGCTGTCGTGCAGATACAGGTCTATCTGGTCGACCGGGCCGATGCCCCGGGCATGAACAAGATATACCGCAAATTCTTCGCGCCTCCCTTTCCCGTGCGGGCGACAGTCGTCACGGAGCTCCTTTCACCCGGCATCCGCCTGGAAATCCTCGCCACTGCGGTCTGCTCCCCGGATTGAGCAGTTCAAGCGACAGCCCAAGCCGGCTGCACGCGTGCTGCTGCAACGGAGTCCTTCGCCGCATTTGAGATTCTTGCGACTCGCGGCCTGGCCGGGCGGGCGGGCCATTCTCAACAAATTTCCGAGAATTCAAGCAGCGCGACTTGACCGGCAGGCGCATGTGGTGCTTACTGGTAATACCAGTTGGGACCATTTCCATGAACCCTGTGCTATCCGAAGGCGCCGACGAACTTGCGGGAACGGAAAAGGTGCTCTCCTTCTTCCGGGAGCAGCTGTTGTCCGGTGCGCTCAAGGTGGGCGACAGGCTGTTGGGCGAGAGGGAGCTTTGCCTCGCTCTCGGCGTATCGCGGCCGGTGCTGAGGGAGGCTTTGCGGTCGCTCGCCAATCTGGGCTTCCTCGATATCCGCCATGGCAAGGGCGCCTTCGTGCGCAAGGCCGACGTGGGCGTCTTCGGCGATTTCCTGACGTTCTGCCTCGCCCAGCAGCCCGACATGCTCGACGACATCATGCAGGCTCGTGTCGCGATCGAATGCCAGGCTATCCGTCTTGCCTGCATCCGCGCGACGGATAGCGACCTCTCACGCATCGGCGGCCTGCTGACACAGCTGATGGACACGCTTCACGACGCCGAAGACGGTGGCGCTGCGGACTTCGCCTTTCACATGGCGATCGTCGAGGCCAGCCGCAGTCCCGCGCTCGTCACGGTTTACCGCTCGATATCCGACCTTCTGAAGCGCAGCCATGTCCAGCGGCGCGCCGAGACGAGCGACGCGCCCGGCATCACCGACTATCTCGTGGAGGCCCATCGGGAGGTCTTTCTGTCCATTCTCGCGCGCGATCCGGACAAAGCCGACAGGATGCTGCGCGAACATTTCGCCATCGGCGACGAGCTTCGGCGCAAAAGCTACATAGCTGCCTTCACCAGGAAGGGCGCGCCGCAAGAAGAGGAAAAAAAAGCAGACAGCTAGTTTTATCCAGGGAGGAGGAGAGCATGCTGAACTTTCTGAAACATGGCCGGATGGCCGGCGCCGTGCTGGGAGCCGCATTGTTTGCCGGAGCCGCTTCCGCAACCGAATTGCGCTATGCGCATGTGGGCGCAGAGGGGGACATCCAAACGGTCTATGCGGCACAGGCAGCGGAGGGCATCGCGGCCGCGACCGGCGGCGAAATCACCGTCACAGTCTATCCCGCCAGCCAGCTCGGCGGGGTTGCGGAAATGGTGGACGGCGTGCGCATGGGTTCGATCTCCATGGGCCATCATGATTTCGCTTCCCTCGCACGACTGGTGCCTGAGGTCGCCGTCTTCAACGCGCCTTTCATCTACCGCGACGGCGCCCATGCGCTCGCTGCGACGGACCCGCAGTCGTCGCCCGCCCTCCAGGCGATCAACGAAAAGCTCATCGCACAGGGCGTGCGGATCATCGGGCGCATCTATCGCGGCGACCGCCACATCTCCTCCAACTTCCCGGTAAAGACCCCGGCGGACCTTGCCGGCAAGCCTTTCCGAGCGGTCCCGCTGGAGCTATGGGTTTCCATGGTCAAGGGCTTCGGCGCCATTCCCACCCCGGTCGAGGTTGCCGAACTCCCGACAGCGCTGATGACGGGCGTGGTCGTCGGCCAGGAAAACCCGCTCACCATGATCGCCTCCAACAATCTCAACGAGGTGCAATCGCATCTGTCGATGACGGGTCACATGCGCGCCGTGCTCGCCGTCTTCATCAATGAGGACGTCTGGCAGGGATTGAGCGAAGAGCAGCGGACGGCTCTGACGAAAGTCCTCGACGAGGAGGCTCGAAAATCGCTAAAGATGGCGACCGAATCCGAGGCCGATCTGGTGAAGGAACTCAAGGGCCGCGGCATGACCGTCATCACCGAGGCCGAAGGGCTCGACGTCGCGGCATTCCGTGAAAAGGTCAGCGCCCAGATCCGGCAGGACTTCCCGAATTTCGCACCGCTCATCGAGCAGATCGAAGCGGTGAAGTAAACCGAACAGCTGCAGGGGCAAGCCACTGTCCCTTGTCCCAGCAGCGCCTGTATTTTTTCAGCCAGAATGGGAGGGGAGAAGATGCGTCTGCCCGAACGTGTCCTGACGATTGTCGTGGTTGCCGTGATGGCGGGGCTGGTCATCGTTCCGACGGCTCAAGTCGTCATGCGCAGCGTCTTCGGCCTGCCTTTCATCGGTGCGGAGGAACTGACCCGCTTCCTGCTCATCTGCCTGGTGTTCCTCGCCTATCCACTCGTGGTCGGGCATGGCGAAAATATCGTCATGGGCGAGTTCAAGGCGGCAATGTCGAGGAGGGCGCGCGCGATCGTGAATGTCGCGATCTCGGCCTGCGCGATCGGCGTCACGGGGTTCATCGGCTGGGTCACGGCCATGAACATCACCCGGAACCTGACCAACGCCACGCCGACCCTCGGCATCCCGTTCTGGATATTTCTGGGCGCCACGCTCTTCGGTTTCGCGGGTGCGGCGCTCGTCCATCTTCTGCATCTGCGCAAGCCGCCGCAGGCGGATAAGAACGTCGCAGTCTGAAAGGTTGGTTCATGGGTTTTCTGGTCGTTGCGGCCTTCCTCGGTCTGTTCATGCTTGGCTTCCCGGTGGTCTACGCCATCCTGCTGCCGTCAATTCTCTACGTACTTGTCGAGGGCTTGCCGTTCGGGCTGCTTGCCCAGCGGATCACCTACGCGCTGGATTCGTTTCCGCTGGTGGCCGTGCCTCTCTTCATCTTCGTCGGCAACCTCATGAACCTCTCCGGCATTACCGATCGCATCTTCCGCTTCGCCTATACGCTCGTCGGGCGGATGCCGGGTGGCCTGGCGCAAGTCAACGTCTTCGGAAGCCTGATCTTTTCCGGGATGTCCGGGGCGGCGCTGGCTGACATCGGAGGCCTGGGGCGCATCGAGATCGACGCCATGAAGAAGCGCGGCTTCGATCCATCCTTCGCCGGCGCGGTAACTGCCGCTTCCGCGACGCTCGGGCCGATTTTCCCGCCTTCCATCCCGCTCATCGTCTACGGCTCGGTCACGAGCGTCTCGATCGTCCAGCTCCTCGTAGCCGGCATCATGCCCGCCGTTCTGTGTACCGCCCTGCTGATGCTCACGGTGCTGATGGTCGCCATCCGACATGGCCATGCGCGCGCGGAGCGCTGGCCGACGGCAGGCGAGCTGGTCGGCACGCTGGTGCCGGCGCTACCGGCCATTCTTGCTCCGGCGCTCATGGTCGGCGGCATGACGGCCGGCGCCTTCACACCGACCGAGGCGGCCGCGATAACGGCCGTCTATGTTATCTTCATCAGCGGCGTCCTGTACCGTGAACTGACGCTGGCGCATCTGTGGCATTCGGCGGTTCTGACGGCCCGCAGCTCCAGCGCGATCCTCATCATCGTCGCCTCGGCCGCGCTTTTCGGCTGGATTCTGGCGGTCGAGCAGGTGCCTCAGACCTTTGCGGCGACGCTGCTCGGCTGGTCGAAGGACCCGCTGATGCTGCTGATCATCGCAAATCTGATCTTCTTCGTCGCCGGCATGTTCCTCGACTCGACAACCGCAACGCTGCTTCTCGTTCCCATCATCGCGCCGCCGCTCGTGATGGCCGGTGTCGACCCGGTTCAACTCGGCATCGTGACGATCTTCAACCTGATGCTCGGACTGCTGACGCCGCCGATGGGTTTGTCGCTGTTCCTCGTGTCGGACATCGCCAAGGTGTCCATCCGGCAGCTCCTGCGAGCGCTTGTGCCCTTTTACGTTCCGCTGGTTTCCACGCTTGTCATCCTCACTTTAGCGAAGGACTTCACGCTGTGGCTGCCCCGCCTGATCGCCCAGTAATCTTTTCTCCAGGAGACACCAATATGCGTATCGTCATCGGTTCCGACCATGCTGGCTTTCACCTCAAGGCCACGATCATCGACCACGTCACCTCGCTCGGCCACGAGGTGCATGACGCAGGCTCGTACGATGCGAACCCGGTAGACTTCCCCGACATCGCAAAGACGGTCACTTCCTCGATCATCGCGGGCAAGGCGGATCGCGGGCTAATGGTCTGCGGCACCGGCGTCGGCGCCTCGATCGCGGCCAACAAGGTGAAGGGCATCCGCGCCGCGGTCTGCCATGACGTGCATTCCGCCCATCAGTCGGTGGAGCATGACGACGTCAACGTCATGTGCATCGGCGCCCAGATCGTCGGCGCATGGTTGGCAAGGGATCTCGTTGCAGCCTACCTCGCCGCCGAATTCTCCACCGACGAGGATTTCCGGCGCCGGGTGCGCAAGCTCGCCGAAATGGACGAGCAGCGCTGAGCATCCGCCGGCCGGCTCCGCGCCGTTCGGCGAAACTCGCGTATCTATTCTTCCTTGCTGACCTCGCCATCCACGAGGTGGATGCGGCGATCCATGCGGGCAGCCATGCCCAGGTCGTGCGTCACCGCGACGACCGTCTTGCCGCGCTCGCGGACAAGTCCGTCGAGAATTGCGAATACCTGGTCCGAACTCCTGCTGTCGAGGCTTCCGGTCGGCTCGTCGGCCAGGATCAGCGGCGGATCGTTGGCAAGCGCCCGTGCGACCGCCACACGCTGGCGCTGGCCGCCCGAGAGCTGATCCGGCCGCTTGTCGAGATGATCGGCGAGGCCGAGCGAGGACAGCAATTCGGTCGCCCGGGCCCGCATGGCGTCGCGGTCGAGGCGGGCGAGCTTGCGCATCGGGATTTCGACGTTCTCACGCGCGGTAAATTCCGGCAGGAGGAAATGGAACTGGAAGACGAACCCCATCGTGGCGAGGCGGGTCTCCGCCCGCTCCTTCTCGCTCATGGGCTCCGTATCGCGTCCGCGGACGCGGAGCATGCCTAGCGTCGGCTGGTCGAGCAGCCCCAGCAGATAGAGCAGCGACGACTTTCCCGATCCCGAGGGGCCGGTAACGGCCACGAACTCGCCTTCGTCGATGATGAGGTCGATGTCCTTCACCAGCGTTACCGGAACCGTCTCATGCAATATACGCGTGAGGCCGCGAGCCTCGATCAGCGGGCTCATGTCGCGCCCCTTATGATGTCCACCGGATTGACGCGTGCTGCCCGGCGGGCAGGCAGGTAACCGGCGACCGCTGCCGAGGACAGGGCGAAGGCTGTCGCTACGGCATAGTGAAGAATGCTCCACGCGATCGGCAGCCTGGTCATTTCCTGGCCGGTCGCGGCAATTTCGAACCGCACCCGGGAAAGGGCGTAGGTGATCGCAAAACCGAGCGCCCAGCCGAGAAGGGAGCCCGCTATGCCGATCGCCAGCCCCTCGATCACGAACAGACGTCGCATGTCGGCTTGCGAAAAGCCCAGCGACTTCATGATCGCTATGTCGCGCGCCTTCTCGTGCGTGATGGTCGAAACGATGTTGAAGATGCCGAAACCCGCTACCAGCATGATCGCGGCGACGACCGTGTACATGATGACGTTGCGCACGACGAGTGCTTCGAGAATGGACTCGTTCGCCTCCTGCCACGCGACCGCCTTGTAGCCGAGTTCGGCCTCCACGCGACGCGCCACGGTGGGCGCGGCGTTCGGGTCGTCGAGCTTGATGCGGATCTCGTTGATTGCATTCGGCCTGTTGGACAGGATCTGGGCGTTCTTCAGCAGCACATAGGCTTCGCCTTCGTCACGCGCCGTGGTGCCGGTATGAAACAGGCCGACGATCTTGAAGTTGCGGGCAAGGCCTTCCGAAGACACGGCGGTAATTGTATCGCCGAGCCCGGCACCCAGCCTCGAGGCCATGGTATCGCCTATCACGACGTTGTTGCCGCCGGCCGCAAGCGCGCCGAAGCTGCCGGACTCGAAATCCTCTACGATGGGCGAGACCTTCACCTCCTTCTCCGGCTCGATCCCGATCACCACGGCGCCGACTTCGCGGCCCGAGTAGCGGATCACGCCCTGAACGTTCAGAACCGCGGCAAGCCTGCCGGACATCCATTCTTCCAGCCAGGAGACCGCCTTGGTCGGGTTGATGATGCCGCGCCGGTCGTCCCTCGGCCTCAGCCCGGATATGGCGACGGCTTCGAAGAGGTCTTCCGCCGGCTGCCGCCGCGCCGAGCGCTGCTCATCGGTCACATCGACATGCGGCATCGTGTCGACGAGCTGGCGAACGAAATCGTCCTGCCCGCCCTGCATCAGCGCCGCCATGGCGATCGAGAAGCCGACTCCAACGGCGACACCGATGACCGCGACGAGGGTCTGGCGGCCGCGGCCGGCGACGTGCGTCAAGGCGATATCGAGGATCAGGCGCATGGCGTTCAATTCGTCGTTGTTTCAACCACATCCACCCGGGTCCCGTCGGTTAAGTCGGGGGGCAAGGGCGAGATTATGTGTGCGGTTTCCTCCAGGCCGGAAAGGATCTCTACGCCGTCCGTGCCGCGGATGCCGGTCTTGATTTCGCGCAGTTTCGCCGTCCCGCCTTCAACCACCGCGACTCTAGTCCCGCTGACCGCTGCCGCGGGGATGACCAAGGCGTTGCGCGACACGCGAACCACGATGTTTACGTCTGTGGACATGCCGATTCTAAGCGGCGTGTCCTCCGGCAGCCGAAGGCGAACACGGTAAGTTTTCGTGACGGGATCGCCCTTCGGCGTGATGCTGTCGACAACCGCCTCGAGCGCGCGCTCTGGAAACGCATCCGACCGAAGGTAGGCATTCTGGCCCACTTCGACCCGCGGAATGTCCTCTTCGTTCACCTCCGCCTCCACGATGAGCGGGCGCGGCTCTCCGACCCAAAAGAGAACGGTCCCAGGCTCGGCGACCTCGCCGATCTCTCCATCCTGCCGAAGCACCCGCCCGTCGCTGGGCGCGCGCAGCACATAGGCCGCAAGGCGCGCCTCCTGCCCCGCGATCAATGCCTCCAATTGAGCGACGTCGGTGCGGGCCCGGTCTACAGTCTGCTCGCTTATCGTGTTTCGTTCGGCCAAGGCGAGCTTGCGGCGGTATTCTTCCTGCGCAAGCGACAGGCGCGCCTGCAGCTCGCTCAGAATCGCCCGCGCCTCCGTATCGTCCAGGCGCGCGAGCACAGCACCCTTTTCCACTCGGTCGCCTTCGCAGTTGCACTGCTCGACGATCCGCTCGCGCACTGTCGAAGTGACCTTTGCCCAAACGCGCGGCTCTACGACGCCGCTGGCATAAACGATCTCCGCCGCATCACCGCGCTTCGGCGTCACGACCGAAACGGGCACCGCCCGGGTCGCATACCAGAAGGCAACCGCACCGACTGCGGCGGCTATCGCAATACCCGCCGCGTAGCGCCTCATCTGCCGCATAAGCCGCACGAACCACTCCTGAAACTCACTCGCATAGACTGTCAGGATAGCATTAGACCGACCGTCGGTCTATAATCGCACACAGGACTTCGCGCATCCTGCCAACACGTGTAGAACGTTCTCCTCCGGTTCAGGACAAGTCTATGCCACGAATCAAGAAATCGCCTGACGTCAGAATGAATGAGATCATCGGCTGCGCTGAACGCCTGTTCTTCGAGCAGGGATACGAAACTACAACCGTTAACGACGTGATCCGGGAGGCGAATGTTTCCAAAGGGGCGTTCTATCACTACTTCGTTTCGAAGGAGGCACTGCTGGAGGCGGTCGCCGCGCGCATGGCACGCCAAAGCCTGAAGGAACTGCAAATGGTATTCGAGGATCCCTCCCTCGACGCCGTCGGCCAGCTGAATGCCCTTTTCGCGGGTTCGCGCCGCCTCAAAGTGGACATGGCGCCGCAGTTGAAGAATACATTCAACGCACTTTTCAAGCCGGAGAACGTCGTCCTCTATCATCGCATCGACGTCGCGGTCAGTGCTGTGACACTCCCCTTTCTAACCGAACTTCTGAGGCGCGGTCACAAGGAGGGGAGCCTCGACGCACCCGATCCTGAAGCCCTCGCGCCGATGCTGTTGTATTTGCGGCTTGGCGTCGCCAAAACGCTGCATCGGGCTCTGCAGCAGACAGAAGCCGGCGACCTGGACGGCGCAGCGCGGACGCTGGATGGCTGGATGCGCACCTACGGGATGGCTGTCGAAAGATTGCTGAAGATCCCCGAGGGGACGATCGAAGTAACGGAACCGGGCTTTTCGCGCGCATTTCTGGAAGCTTCCGTCTAGCTCCTTGAAGCCGCATACTTCCAAACCGCTGCGCACTTTTCCCGGAAGTGCGCTAACCCCTTTAAGCGTCGCACTTCCGGACGGAAAACCGCTGCGCACTTTTCCTGGAAGTGCTCTAATCCTTTAAGTTCCGCACTTCCGGACGGAAAACCGCTGCGCACTTTTCCTGGAAGTGCTCCGGATATCCCCGATATTCACCGGCGATAGCCCTGATGGGTCAGTGGAGCCGAAGCATTATGCGTGCTAGTCCTTCGTCAGCCGTCTCGGACGGGGGAAGACGGTCAGAGGCCTGGCGCTTCAGCGACTGGCCTCGCCGGGGGCTGGGGCACAGCACGCCGGCAATCCGGATGGGTTCGAAGCTCGACGTCCTGGCGGAATCAGGGCTTACCCGAGCGAAAGGCCCTGACCGTTATCGGCCAGGGCCCCATTCATTTCCCACCAGCTCAATAAGAGAGCACGGACACGGCAATACGGTCTCCAGCACAGCCCATTACAAGCCATAGCGATGCAAGAAGATGTGTCGGTGCAAGTGGGATATTACACAAACGTATTACTATAACCAGTAACAAATTGGGGGTATTCGCATTAAATCGGCTCGTGAATACCATCTGTGCTGAGTCGAACCGGAGTTACCCTCCCCGGACGGATGAGCGCCAAATGAGGTCAGGTCGGAAGCGAACCGATTGGTCGACCGGCTCCTGCCTCTCGTTGACGAGCCAAGCAACCGCCTCCTGAGCTATCCTGTCCACGGGTTGCGCGAAAGTGGTCAGGTCATAGGAGGACCAGGCGGCCTGTTCAATGTCGTCGAAACCCGCGACACAGAGCTGATCGGGGATAGAGACACGGAACTGGTGGCGCGCGGCATCCATGAAGCCGCATGCAAGGAGATCCGTGGCACAGAAGACCGCATCGGGACGCTCGCCGAGTGTCAGCAGCCGCTGCGCCAGAACGCGGCCGCTTTCGTAATTTGTCGGCCCGTGACGCTCGACCAGAACCGGGAGGCCCGCTGCTTTTGCCGCCGCCACGAAGCCGTGTTCGCGCGCCATCAGGCTCGGGGTGCCGGCTTGCGAATTCGCGAAGGCAAGACGCCGGCAACCGGCGCGCACGAAAGCGGTGACGACCCGCCCCGCCGCCTCCGCGTCATCGAGGTTGATACGAAGAGGGCCCTGCTGGTCGTCGTCGCGGTTGATGAGGACGAGGCGCTGGCCGTTCTTGAGGCAGAGCTGGGTAATCGACCGATCGGGCATTCCGGACAGGATGATCGATGCATCTGCGCGGTACCGGATTGCCTGCCGCAACGCGAGATCGACACTGCCGTCCGAGCGGTCCGTGTTGATCAGCATGGCGACCTTCCCGGCGTTCTGCAATTGCTGCGTCATCGCCCGGATCAGGTTGGCGCGGTAGGGCGTGCTCATCTCGGATACGATAAGGCAGACGATGCCACTCTCGTTTCGCATCAGTCCGCGCGCGAGATGGTTGACGTGATAGCCGAGCGCTTCCGCCGCCTCCACAACCCTTCGCCGGGTTTCGGGCGAGACGCTGGCGCCAGGTGTAAAGGTACGGGAGACGGCTGAGCGTGAGACGCCCGCCCGCTCTGCGACTTCCTGGGCGCTGACAAACGGCTTCGGCGGCATTCACGACCTCTCCTCGATCTCGCACGCAGAATTGCACTATTTTGCAATTGCGTGCAACGCCGTCATATTGCGCAGTATCGAACAAATTTATTGACACTCCCTGTATCCTCGTGCAGCATTTGCACGCGCTTGCAACAAGGCGTCCGGCACGGAGGCGCCGGCACAATCTGGGAGGAAACCGATGGGTTTGGTTAAACTGGCCGCGGCAGCGCTCGCCGCGGGTGCGACGTTCTTTGCCTTTTCCGCGCAGGCCGACGGAAATCTCAATCTGATCTGTTCGGCCGACGTGGTGATCTGCGAGCAGATGAAGGGCGCCTTCGAAAAGAAGACCGGCATCTCCGTCAACATGGTTCGCCTGTCTTCCGGCGAAACCTATGCGAAGATCCGGGCCGAGGCGCGCAACCCCAAGACGGACATCTGGTGGGCGGGCACCGGCGACCCGCATCTGCAGGCCGCCTCCGAGGGACTGACGCTCGAATACAAGTCGCCGATGCTCGGCGAATTGCATGAATGGGCCGTCAAGCAGGCCGAGAGTGCCGACTACCGCACGGTCGGCGTCTATGCCGGCGCGCTCGGCTGGGGCTACAACACGGAGATCTTCAAGCAGAAGAACCTGAAGGAGCCGAAGTGCTGGGCGGACCTGCTCGATCCGTCCTTCAAGGGTGAAGTCCAGATTGCCAATCCCAATTCTTCCGGCACCGCCTATACCGCGCTCGCAACGCTCGTTCAGATCATGGGCGAGGACGAGGCTTTCGACTATCTGAAGAAGCTGAACGCAAACGTGTCGCAATACACGAAGTCCGGGTCCGCACCGGTGAAGGCCGCGGCGCGGGGGGAAACGGCAATCGGCATCGTGTTCATGCACGATGCGGTGGCGCAGACGGTGGAAGGCTTCCCGGTGAAGTCCGTGGCGCCCTGCGAAGGCACCGGCTATGAAATCGGCTCGATGTCGATCATCAAGGGCGCAAAGAACCTCGAGAGCGCCAAAAAGTGGTATGACTGGGCGCTCTCCGCCGACGTGCAGTCTAGTATGAAGGAGGCAAAATCGTTCCAGCTTCCTTCCAACAAGACGGCCAAGGTGCCGGAAGAGGCGCCTAAGTTCGAGGACATCAAGCTGATCGATTACGACTTCAAGACCTACGGCGATCCGGCCAAACGCAAAGAGCTCCTGGAGCGCTGGGACCGGGAGATCGGCGCAGCCGCGAACTGATCGCGCAACGCGCCTTTCAAACGGATTCGAGCCGTCGGGAAACCGTCGGCTCGACTCCGGCAATCTCGGCCAGATGAGCTGTTCCGCTCGCATCGCGTTCTTTTCTAACGGCAGCGATGTCGCTTGTATTCGGAACAACTCATCGTGACACGGCGGCACGGACAGCCCATCCATGAAAACCCACAACCGCAGACTGGATATCGCGCTGGCTCTCGGGCTTGCCGCCTTCGTCCTCCTTCCCTGGTACAGGATCGACGGCGGTTTCTTCGGCTTCGGCTGGCTTTCCGCCTTTCCGGAAGAACCGGCCGCAGCGCCGGGTCTCCTTCAGATCGCTTCCTTCGGTAAATGGTGGCTTATACTTCCGGCGCTGGCCATGATGGTCGCCGCCGCTGCTCGCCTCATCGGCGATCCCGCGCGGCGAGGAAGCTTCCTTGCCTGGACAGGCGCAGGCGGCATCGCCGTTCTGGCTCTTCAGGGCCTCGCCATCGGCTTTTCCGGCTGGAACTGGACGATCAGCGAAGCGCTGTTCGGCGCGCTTGCGGACGGCCAGCCCTCGATGGGCGCGGGAGCGGTGCTCGCGGCGCTCGTCTTCGTCCTCCTTTTCGCCTTCGGGCTGGCCGAACGCGGCGTGATGAAGGGCGACGCCTTCGTCGTCTCGGCCATCTCGATGCTTGTCTTTCTCGTCGCCGTCTTCGTCTTCTACCCTGTCGGGAGCATGCTGGTCGGCGCCTTCCAGGATTTCGACGGCTCCTTCAATCCGGAAGGCTTCACCCGCAATATCGTGGATCCGTCGATCTGGAGTCTCGACTGCGTCGTCGGCGGCGGGCGTTGCGGGATCGCCTGGCGGACTTTCTGGCTGGCGGTGATGACCGCGGGCGGCTCGACCATCCTCGGCCTTGCCTTCGCACTGGTCGCGACCCGTACCGGCTTCCGTTACAAACGGAGCCTCCGGCTGTTGACGGTGCTGCCGATCATCACGCCGCCCTTCGTGGTCGGCCTCGCCCTCACTCTGCTCTTCGGTCGTTCAGGCGTCATCACCGAAGCCCTGTCCACGCTGATCGGCGTCGAGCCCGGCCGCTGGCTCTATGGCCTCACCGGCATCTGGATTGCGCAGGTCCTGTCCTTCACGCCCATCTCCTTCCTTGTGCTGATCGGCGTCGCCGAAGGCGTCAGCCCGTCGATGGAGGAGGCGTCGCAGACGCTGAGGGCGGACCGCTGGCGCACCTTCTGGCGCATCTCGCTGCCGCTGATGAAGCCAGGGCTTGCCAATGCATTCCTCATCGGTTTCATCGAAAGCATGGCCGATTTCGGAAATCCGCTGGTGCTGGGCGGCAGCCATGGCGTTCTTTCGACGGAAATTTTCTTCGCCGTCGTCGGCTCGCAGAACGATCCCTCCCGCGCCGCCGTGCTCGCCATCATTCTCCTGTGTTTCACGCTGACGGCCTTTTTGGCGCAGCGCTTCTGGCTTTCGGGAAAGAGCTTCGCGACGGTTACCGGCAAGGGCGACAGCGGCAGTCACGCCGCCCTGCCGCGCACGGTTTCAATCGCGGTCCATGCCCTGGTCATCCCCTGGGCGCTCTTCACGCTCGTCGTTTACGGCATGATCCTCGTCGGCGGCTTCGTGAAGACCTGGGGGCTGGACAACTCGCTGACGCTCACCCACTACGTCAAGGCATTCTCCGTCGAGTTCCGCGACGGCGGCATCGCCTGGACAGGCGTTGCCTGGAACTCCTTCTGGACGACGATGGAGATTGCCCTGATATCGGCACCGCTCACGGCAGCCGTCGGGCTCCTGACCGCCTATCTGATCGTGCGCCAGAGGTTCGCCGGCCGCGAACTCTTCGAGTTCGCCCTGATGATGAGCTTCGCCATTCCGGGGACTGTCATCGGCATCAGCTACATCATGGCCTTCAACCTGCCACCGCTCGAAATGACCGGCAGCGCTCTGATCCTCGTTGCCTGTTTCGTCTTCCGCAACATGCCCGTCGGCGTGCGCGGCGGGGTGGCGGCAATGAGCCAGCTCGACAGAAGCCTCGACGAGGCATCTCTGACGCTCCGGGCCGATAGCTTCCGCACCATCCGCAAGATCATTCTGCCGCTCTTGCGCCCGGCGATCACGGCCGCCCTCGTCTATTCCTTCGTGCGCGCGATCACTTCGATCAGCGCCGTCATCTTCCTGGTCAGCGCCGAGTACAACATGGCGACGGCCTATATCGTCGGGCTGGTCGAAAACGGCGAATACGGCGTGGCGATCGCCTATTCCTCCATGCTGATCGTGGTGATGATATCGGTCATCGCCTGCTTCCAGCTTGTCGTCGGCGAACGCAGGCTTCGGCGCGAAAACCGCGTCCAGGCCGTTGCCCGCGCGCCCGCTCCCCTTCCCCAGGAGAAAACCGCATGACCGTCGTGGCTCCCGGTTCCGTCGTCTTCCGGAACATATGCAAGAAGTTCGGTGTCTTCACCGCCATTCCCGACCTGTCGCTGACCATCGAACCAGGCACGCTCGTCACCTTGCTCGGACCCTCCGGCTGCGGCAAGACGACGACGCTTCGGATGCTGGCCGGACTCGAACATCCGACATCCGGCCGCATCCTGATCGGCGGCAAGGACGTGACGATGCTGCCCGCAAATGAGCGCGACGTCTCGATGGTCTTCCAGTCCTATGCTCTCTTCCCACACATGAACGCCCTCGACAACGTGGCCTACGGCCTGGAGTCGTCAGGCATGAAGCGCAAGGAAGCGCGCGAAAGAGCCGAGGAAGGACTGGCCCTGGTCGGCCTGCCCGGCATGGGCCAGCGCCTGCCGGCCGAGCTCTCCGGCGGGCAGCAGCAGCGCGTCGCGGTCGCCCGTGCACTGGTGCTGGAGCCACAGGTTCTTCTCCTCGACGAGCCGCTGTCAAATCTCGATGCAAGGCTGAGGCGCCGCGTGCGGACCGAAATTCGCGAACTGCAGCAGCGGCTCGGTTTCACCGCGGTCTATGTCACGCACGATCAGGACGAAGCCCTCGCCGTCTCCGACCGCATCATCGTGATGAAGGACGGGAGCATAGCCCAGGAGGGCGCCCCGCGCGAACTCTACGAAACGCCGGCCTCCGCCTTCATCGCCGACTTCATGGGCGAAGCCAATGTCGTTGCCTGCGACGTGATCGACGTCGACGGTCACGAGGCCACGATCCGTGTGGAACGGCTGACGCATCGCGTGAGCGGCCGCGGAATGCGCCCCGGACCGGCGAAGCTTGCGGTGCGCCCGAACGCGATCACGCTGGAGCCGTCCGCAGCCGGCAGTTTTTCAGGCGAGATCACCCATACGGCCTATCTCGGCGATCATGTGGAGTACGAAGTCAAGACGGCAGCCGGGACGCTCTTCGTGGTCGACCCGGCGGTGGAGCGGGCACTTGCGCCCCAAACGAATGTGGCAATCGCCTTCAAGGAGCGCGGCATTGCCCTCATCAACGGTTAGCCCCGGCAATTTGCAACCAAGGATTCCCTCATGACTTCTCACGTCGTCCCCGGGCTCGAAGCCCGCCTGGCACTGGCCGAAACCATCGGGCGCGAGGCGGGCGCAATGGCGCTCGATTTTTTCGCTCGCCGCGAAACGCTAATCATCGAAACGAAGCGCGACCCGCAGGACCTGGTTTCCATTGCCGATCGCGAAGTCGAAAATCTCATCCGCGATCGGATCGCGGAAGCGTACCCGGACGACGGCGTGCTCGGTGAGGAATATGGTCTCGTTCCCGGCCGCTCAGGCTTCACATGGGCGGTCGATCCGATCGACGGCACGAGCCCTTTCGTCAACGGCATGCCCAACTGGTGCGTCTCCATCGCCCTCGTTCATGCCGGCATACCTGTGGTGGGGGTCATCGCCGCACCATCCCACGGTGAACTCTACGCGGCGGCACTCGGCCTCGGCGCGCGTCTCAACGGCAAGGCACTCACGCTCGATGGTTCGCGCACCATTCGCAACCACGTGACCGGGCTCGGCGCCAACAACTATGTCAAGCCGGCTTTCGTCGGACAGATGGTGGAAAACCTGCTGGAGGCCGGCGGCACCTTCATGCGCAACGGTTCCGGCGCACTCATGCTTGCCTATGTCGCCGCCGGCCGCCTGGTGGGCTATTACGAGCCCTATATGCACGCATGGGATTGTCTCGCCGGCTACTGTCTCGTCCAGGAAGCGGGCGGCTGGCACCTGCCCTTCCCCACTGAGGGAGAGAGTTTGACCCGCGGCTCGATCGTCCTTGCCGCCGCGCCCGGCGCAGTCGACGACCTGAGGAAGCTTGCGGGCGTCTGACACTCGCGACCATGCTGAATTGGGATTGCTGCCTGAACGGCACGGCTGCAACTTTGAGCTCGCCACGTTCTTGAACAGCCAAGGCATGCTCCTTGACCCGGGATTCGGCGTCCCCTATTTCAGCTCCATGGATATGACTGACCAGCTGCGGGCGCATTCGAAGTTAAATTCGACAAGGCTGGCGCTTCAGAGATTGGAACGCGGACGGGACCCGTGGGCGTTGCGCTGGCAGGCGCTGCTTGCCATCATCGACCTCAGCATCCTCGCCTTTTTCATCCTGGGCCCCTATCTGAGAGCGGGTCCGTCCTATCTCATCATCGACTACATCATCGCCGCATGGATCGGGTGCGAGCTCATCGCGAGAGCGTTGGCCGCGCCTTCGACCGAGCGTTTCCTCCGGCGGCCGATGACCTGGATCGATGTGGTCATTCTCGGCACGCTTCTCTTCCCCGACCTGCTGTTCAACTTCGCCTTCCTCAGGGTGATGCGCATCTGGGCGATCGGCAAGAGTCCGCTCCTGCTCGAAGGTCTTCGCCGCGCCGGGTGGTTGCATCTGCAGGATGTCTTCCGTGCCTGTCTGAACTTTCTCGTATTCCTCTTCGTCGTCACCGGCTTCGTATACACGACGTTCTTCTATCACCGGGAAGGCGGCGAAGGCTTTGTCGATGCACTCTATTTCACGGTGGCTACGATCACCACGACGGGCTTCGGGGACATCACCCTGCCGGGCACGCTCGGCAAGCTCACCTCGGTCATCACGATGATCGTCGGCATATCGCTGTTCGTAAGGCTCGCCCAGGCCGTTGTCAGACCCTACAAGGTCAGTTTCCCGTGCCCTCAATGCGGCTTGCAGAGGCACGACACCGACGCCGTCCACTGCAAGGCCTGCGGTCATCTGCTCAACATACCCGATGAGGGTGACTGAGATGTACGAGGCGCGAGTCTTTCAGTGTCTCAATGAAAAAATGAAAGGCCTTTGGATACTACGCATCTCCGCGTGAAAAACCGCTGCACCTAACCGTTCGTCTTGGCTGTCGCGACCGGCTCCGTGGTCAGATGAAAATCAACCATCTCCTTTTCAGTCAGGTAATAGAGCCGGTTCGGCGGTGTTTCGAGCGCGTTGATCCAGAGGCCGGGGCCGACTCCCATCGTATCGAGATGGCGGGCGACTCTGGCCGTGGTGGATTGTGCGAACGACATGGCTTGGGCCGGTGTCGGCCTTTCATCGCCGCCGCTGAAAACCTGATGCACGCCGATCAGTGCGTCCTTTTCCGCCACACGCGCGACACCCCCGGCAAAAACGATCGGGCAGGAAGACGCGCAGAGCGCCTTCGATGCCACCTTGGTATCGAGCTTCTTCTCGCGGATCAGTTTCGACATCGCGAGCGCATCGTCCACCGAACCACCCGGCGAGTTGAGGGCGACGGTTCTCACATATTCGCCGCGCGCTTCGATCTCCTCGGCGAAGCGCGAACCGGCGCCGAGGTCGATCGTGCCCTCGGCGAACAGGACGCCGCCGGATCGGAGATCGAACATCATCGGCTGGCGCAGCACTTCGTCAGAGCTTCCCGGTTGGACTGGCGGGCCGTTTGGCGCAGCCTCGGTCAATGCCGGGGGCAGGACCGGCCGATCCTCGAGCATCGGATCGAAACCGGGCAGTCCGGCATTCATCGCCGAGATTTCGCGCAGGTCGATCAGCAGGAAGACCCCCGCGGCCGCCAGCATTGCGAAGAAGGCGCCGCGCATCAGCACACCGTCGTCGATCCGGACCAGCGCCTTGATCGCTTCATCGATCCTCATGCGACCGATCCTTTGCACGCGTCCTCGGGTCGAGGCTGGTGATGTTGTTCGGCTCCTCCGCTTCCGCCTGAGCGACTACGTCGCCGAGTTGCCCGCCATTCGCCGTCACGGCGCGCTGCACTTCCAAGGCCTGCAGGAGCTCGGCCGCCGTGATGCGCTCGGCAAAGGGCAGTTTCTCCTCCTGCTTGCGGATGGCGCTGTGAACCGCGGCCAGAATGAAGACCAGCACCCCCGGCAGCAGGTCGATGGAAATGGCGCCTGCCCAGGCGGGAATGAAATCGGTCGCATAGCGTAGTACCGCCTCGGCGGATGAAAGCGGAACGAAACGCCGCTCCGCCACCGGCGCACGCGCCAGTATTTCGTCAGCCGCTTCGGAGAGGACCTTAGATTGCGCCGCCACCGAGGCTCGGACAGTCTCCATCACCCGGTCCTGGCGATTGACGAGATCGGCATCGCCGCCGTCGGCCACGGGTGCGATGAAGCCGAGCGACAGGTCGTCTGCGGCACGGCGGATCGAAGGCGCGATCGAAGTCTGTCCGAGCGACGTTATGACGCCTGTGAGCGCCACCACTTCCGAGGAGAACTGATCGGCACGTGGTGCGACCGCACCCGGCGCGGAAACCAGCGTCCGCATCGTCTCGAGCCGCTTCTGCCCCTGGTTGAAAAGTATCGTCACCTGTTCGCGGGAGGCGTTGATCCCGTTTTCCAGATCCTTCATCTGCGCCGACATTTGCGACAGAAGCTGCACCACGCTTCCGGACCCCGTCGTGCCGGTGAGCGCTCCCGATTGCCGCTCCGAAGCGGCAAGCTGGGCGAAGCGTTCGGACGCGCGCTGGATATCGGGCAGCAGGCTCTGGGCCGCAAGCGCGTTCTGATGCGCCTGGTCCAGGTCGGCAGTATAATCCTCCACCGTTTCCGCAAGATGCTGTTCGAGCGCGGCGGAACCTGC
This sequence comes from Sinorhizobium meliloti, assembly GCF_035610345.1. Next base: position 242,809 of record NZ_CP141213.1, read on the forward strand.
CAGTGCCGCCGCATTGAGCCAGCTCGACATGGCGATGATCATAGCCGCACCCAGAGCCATCACGCCCAGCATGGCGGCCCGGCCCGTATGGTGGGTCACATGCGGATAGAAGCGGGCCATATAGGACCAGAAGGCGTAGATACCGACGGAAACCGAGGCCGAGTAGATGATCGCCGCGAAGAAGACCGACGTCGGGGAGCCGTCGAGAATGCTGCGAACGCCGAGATAGGTATAGACGCCCGAGGCAAGCGCCAGCACCGCAAGTGCAAAACGCGTCATGGTTTCCACGGCCGCAACACCGTCATGCAAACGTTGGGATGCGCCGAGGGCCATGAGCACCATCTCCTCAGAGGAATGTATTCCTTAACAGAGAATGAAGAAACGGGCGGAATAAAGGCTGCCCGCAGGGCGAAGAGCCGGGATGCCGAAGAGAACCTCCCCTGGAACCGGAGGCGTCATCGAACGAGGTAGCTCTCGACTGCGCCTATGCCTCGCAGCTCCAGGGCGCAACGGCGCTCTAGCGTCCATTGACTGCGCAGCGCGCGCTTCGTCGCCTCGGAGATCTGTATGCAATCGGCCACCCCCTGGGATTCGAGCCGGCTCGCTATGTTCACCGTTTCTCCCCACACGTCGTAGACGAACCGGAGCCGCCCGATCAGTCCGGCTACGACAGGCCCCGTATGGATTCCGATCCGAACCCGAAAACGGTCGGGCCCGGCTTCCGTGTCCTGCAAGGATCGAAGCATGGACTTTCCGAGGGCCACGACCCGGTCGGCATGATCCGGCGCAGGCTCCGGAATCCCGCAGGCGGCCATATAGGCGTCTCCTATGGTCTTGATCTTCTCGACACGGTGCTGCTCCGTAAGCAGATCGAACCTCCTGAACATTCCGTCCAGGCGCCTGACCAGATCGGACGCAGTCGATCTTGCTGCAATGGGCGAAAAGCCGACGATGTCGGCAAATAGAATGGAGACCTCTTCGAAGCGGTCGGCGATGATCTCTTCGCCATCCTGCAGCCGCGCGACGATCTGGTCGGGCAGAATCGCGCGAATGAGGGAATCCGCCCGCAGCTTTTCCGCTTTTATCTCCTGGAGGTAGCGATGCTCCCGGTCGAGCCAGCGCTTCTTCTCGAGCGTGGAGTTGATCCGCGCGCGCAGAAGTATCGGATTGAAAGGCTTCGTCAGATAATCGTCGGCGCCGGCCTCGATGCAGCGGGCTACCGCCGTGACATCACTCAAGCCCGAGATCATGATGACCGGGACGTGCTTCCATCGCTCCTCGGACTTCAATCGCGACAGCATCTCGATGCCGTTCATGTCCGGCATCAGAATGTCGAGCAGGATGAGGTCGAACTCGCCCTCCGCCAATTTCGCCAGCGCGGACAGTCCGGATTCGGCGGTGACCACGCGGTGACCTTCGCGCCGCAGCCGCCGGGACAGAAGATCACGATTGCTGGCCACGTCGTCGACGACAAGGATCCTGCCCCCCTGCTCCGGCCATGCAATCTCTTGTGCCTTGAACAGAAGTCGCTCGAGCCCTGCCGCGTCGATTTCGGCGCGTTCCCCCGGTTGAAGCATCTCGACCGTTTCCCCGCGCGAAAGACTGGCGATGGCGTCGACCTGCCTCAGGAGCTCAGCCGCCGCCGACAGTATCACATGGAGGTCTTCCTTCAGCGCATGCTCCGGCGCATCGCCTGCCTCTTCGAGGATCATTTCGGAATAGCCAATTATGGCGTTGAGCGGTGTGCGCAGGTCGTGGCGGAGTCTTGCCTCCGCCTCTGCTTCCTCCAGGGCGCAGGCCCTGCCCTCGAGAAGGCGATCGATAAAGCCGTTCAGTTGCCTTGCTGCAGCACCGATCCGGTCGAGATCGCTCTTAATGTGGATCAAACCGAGATCCCGCGCCTGCTCGATCAGCAGTTCCTGGAAACCCAGGATTGCCCGCGCCGGACCGGCCAATCGCTGGGCCACGTGAGCGGCGATCGCCTGGTGCTGGAAGTCGTTGCCGGTGGTCATCTTCCCACCTATACCGCGAGCAGCCGCTCGATCTTGCGAACGAGTTGGGGCAAGTCGACCGGCTTGCTGTCGTAATCGTCGCAGCCGGCTTCAAGCGCCATCTCCCGGTCGCTCGCCATTGCATGCGCCGTCAGGGCGATGACCGGTATTCCGGATGTCAGCGGATTGGCCTTGATCCGTCGTGTCGCTTCCCAGCCATCCATCACCGGCAGGCTCATATCCATGAGGATCAGGTCCGGCTTTTCGGATGCGGCAAGTTCGACGCCGGCCTTTCCGTTTTCAGCAATCAGCACGTCGAAGCCCCGGCGAGACAACCGCCGGGAAAGCATGTCGCGGTTCATTTCATTGTCTTCCACCAGAAGGATTCTCGTCATTTGCGGCTCTCCTCCTGCATATGTTCAGCCGTCCGCGAGGGCTTTGCCGACCGAAGCGCCCGTTCCGATCTGACGTTCGAGTGCCGCGACCAGCTGGGAGCGGCTGTTTGCGCCTTTGTTCACGACAGCGACGGCGCGGTCGCGCAACCATTTCAGCTCGTTTGCGGAGAGGTCCTTCGACGTGACCACCACCACCGGAATGTTCTGCAGCTCCGGAATCCTCTGCATTTCGCTGAGCGTCTGGAACCCATCCATTTCCGGCATCAGTAGGTCGAGCAGGACGAGACGCGGCAGAATCCGCTTCATCATTTCCAGTCCGCGGATGCCGTCGCCCGCTTCGTGTACGGTCCACTTTCTCTTGACCAGAATGCGCCTGAGAAACTCGCGGGAGGCCTGGTCGTCGTCGACGACCAGAACGTCGTGCTTGCCGCCCCCGAATGACTCGATCGTCCGGACCAGCTTGTCGGTATCGATCGGCTTCGTCAGATATTCGACCGCGCCGAGCGAAAGACCCAGTTCGCGGTCCGCCAGGATCGTCGCCAGTATCACCGGGATCGTGCATAATTCGGGATCGTTCTTCAAAGCGCGCAGGACCGACCAGCCGTCCTGATGCGGCATGATGATATCGAGGATGATCGCGTCTGGCCGATGCTTGCGTGCGGCAGACAATCCTTCCTGTCCGTTCGATGCCTCGATCGAAGCGAGGCCCGCTTCCGCCAGTGCCTTTGCGATAAGGCTGCGGGCAGCCGGCTCGTCGTCGATGATGAGTGCGGTGCGGCCCGACCCGACCTGCGGTACGGGTTCGGCCGGCGGTCCGTCGGTCTCTCTCTCGCACTGCGCCGGCACCTCCATGGTGAACATGGAACCCTTGCCGAATTCGCTTTCGACGGTAACGACGCCGCCGATCATGCGGCAGAAGCTGCGCGTGATGCTCAAGCCCAGGCCCGTGCCGCCGTAGTTTCGGGTGGTGGAGGCATCGGCCTGGGTGAAGGCATTGAAAAGCCGCTCCTGCTGCTCCGGTGACATGCCGATGCCGGTGTCGGAGACCTTGAACACAAGCCAGTCGCGGTCCGATCTTTGCTCGCGCCGGACCCTCAAGGTCACCCGCCCGCCATTCGTGAACTTGGCCGCATTGCTGAGCAGGTTGAAAAGGTTCTGGCGCAGCTTGGTCTGGTCGGAATGCATCTCGCCGAGATCGGCTTCGAAGTCATGCGTGAACTCGTTTCCGTTCCTGGCCATCAACGGCGCGACCGTCGCCGCAACGTCACGGAGCAAGTCGGCAACGCTGAAGGTCTCGAGGAAAACCTCCATCTTGTTCGCCTCGATCTTCGACAGGTCGAGAATGTCGTTGATCAGCGAAAGAAGATGGCGCCCCGCGGACGCTATCTTGTCGAGGTCCGGAACGAGCTCCTCATCCTCGTGATCGCGTGCCTCCTCTATCAGCATCTCGCTGTAGCCGATGATCGCATTGAGGGGCGTGCGCAACTCGTGGCTCATGGAGGCGAGGAACTGGCTCTTGGCCTCGTTTGCCGACTCGGCGTGGCTCTTCGCGCGCTCGAGTTCGACCTGCCGCTGCTTGAGCTCGGTGATGTCGGTGTAGACGGCGACCGTTCCGCCGTCCGGAATCTTGCGTTTGCTGATGCGGACCCACTTGTCGCCGAACCGCTTCTCGTCGACGAGGCCGGCAGGGTCCCGATGCAGCCTTACGCGCTCGTCGACCCACTCCTGCGGCGACTTGCCTTCGAGATCCACCTGGCCCATCTCCAGGTTCTGCTCCACGATTTCGCGGAAGCTCCTGCCGCGGAGCGTGTTCGGCTTGTGGCTCGGGAAGATTTCGCAATATTTGCTGTTGGCGACCAGGATCCTGTCTTCGGAGTCATAGAGGACGAAGCCGTCCGAAATCACCTCGAGCGCGGCTGCGATCGTCCGCCGCTGCCGCTCCGCTTCGTCTTCGAGTTTTTTCTTTTCGATGGCGCTTTCCCGGAAGAGCGAAAGCGTCCTTGCCATCGCTCCCAGTTCGTCGCCGCCCTCTTCGGGGATATCGACGTCGTAACGTCCCTCCGTCAGGTCGCCGATGACGCGATTGAGGCGCCGCAGCGGGCCGACGATAGAGCGCAGGACGAGGAGCGTCAGCAGCGAACCGATCAACACCACGCCGCCCACCAGGATGGCCGCGGTCGTGGCTGTCTTCTCGGTTTGCACGACGACCTCGTTGCGGGCAGCTTCCGCCTCGGCCTTTACCTGTTCCACGAGCCTGTTGAGATCCGCATCGACCTTGCCGCTGTGGGTGCGCGCCTTTGCCAGCAAGGCGTTGCCGACGATGCGGTTGTCCTGGGTGTAGCTGTCGGCGGCCTGCAGAGCCGTTTCGACATAGGCGTCGACTTCCGTACGAATTGCCTCCACCGCCTCGGGCGCGTGCTTTGCAAGGCCCGCCAACTGCTCCTGCAACCGTTCGCGGGCCTCGTCGGCGTTGCGCTGGGAGTTCATCAGCAGACTGACGGAGAGATCGGTCAGCCAATATCTGAGATCGCCGAATGCCACATGGGCCGATGCGGCCGATGCCGCCCGATCGAAGAGCTCCCTGGTTTCGGCCATGCGCTCGGCACTGCGATAAAGCGCCTGCGTGAGAAACAGGGATGAAAGGACAAGGCTGATCAGGCCGGCCGCTGTGAGCGCGGCCACGCGGGCAGAGATCGGCAGATCGGTGATCCGGCTGTCGAGCCTTTTCGCGGGCCGGGCGGCCTGTGTCGACCGGAGCTCATGCCCAAGCGCACTCATTTGAACAAGACGATGCTGATGGCACCGCCCAGATCGCCGGCCTTGCCGCCTTCCTTCGGATAGCCGGTGACGTCGATTTCACCCTTCGGCGAACCATGACAGGAAAGACAGGACTCCGTGTAATATTCCGGCAGCAGCATCCGGAACGCCGGGCGGCCGTTCACCTGCGTCACTTCCGTATAGAGTTCACCCCTCGGCCTCTGCGGATCCGAGAAGACCTCGTTGATGACCCGGGCCTCCCAGGCATCGGGAAGCGACTTGCGGTTGCGCACCAGAACCTCCGGCGCCGTCACGCGGACCAGCGCCTCATTGCCGGCCTTGACGGCAAATTTCTCGTTCATCAGACGCGCGAAAATGGCCGGGACGAAACCCTTGAACCCGATCCCGGGGCGGTTTATGTCGTCCTGCTCTTCATTCACGACTTCCCGCATCGCCTCGATCTGCGCCTGGAGAAGCTTGCGGTCGCGATCGCCGAGATCATCCGAGATCAACGGATGGCCGGTGCGCTCGCCATAAAGGGCGATCGCTTCGGCCGTGAACCGCTCGCCGTCGAGTTTCTTGTCTCCGATTGCCGGGTCATTGATGAGCGACTGGTAATTCGAAAGGACGTTTCGGGCGGCTCGCAATAATTCGGCAAGCCGCGTCCCGGTCGCGACGTCATCGGCCTCCTCGGCAGCAAGCGAAGGTGCGAAGAGCGCGCAACCGCACAATAGCGTGACGATGCAGTTTCGCGCCAGGGCTGCAAGAGCTTCCATTTTCTTACCCCCCAGGAGGAAGCGCAAGCCGAGAGGATACCACAGGAGGGCGCGTGGAAGGAGTCTTCAGAAGTCGTCGCTCTCGCGCTTTCGCGCTCAAGCCTTCATCCGACCGACGTGAATCACTGCATATCGATGCGGGCAGCCGCATAAGCGGACAGGTCGAGGCTGTCGCTTTGGTGCGCTTTCGCCTTCGGTTCCTCCGCGCCATTGCGCAACCAGCTCTCGTCGAGAAGCGTAAGGCTAAGCGCGCCGGCCTCGGGAAGCATCACCCGTTGCAGATCGGGTGTGAGATTGGCAAGCAACAAGGTACTCGTTCCATTCAACGCCGCACCAAGGCCGGCAACGCATTCGGGCGCGGATGTTTCGACCGCGATCCGCATGCCGTCCGACAGCTGCGCGAGCCAGGTCAGGACATGAGACAGCGGTCTCGTCCGACCGGCTTCGACGGGCTCCCCGGCGCCGGCGATCAGGCCGAATGGTCCGGTAAGCGTCGAAAGCGTCAATAGCTCCGGCTCCGCATCGGCAACCGTCGCGGCATAGGCAAGCGTCCAGGCAGCGCCGAAGAGTGCGTTATGTCGGGGGTCCCGCGCCGCCATGGCGATCCGCTTGCCGAACGGATTGTCCTTCGTCGCGCTGCCATAGGGGTTCTGGCGCATGGCAATCGTGGAGGGACCTATGCGATAGGGCTTCGCGCCATAGATCGCGCGGACGGACCGGGTTACGTCCCGCAGCGCCTCGAAGGTCTGCATCACACTCGTGTCGTCGGCCGCATGGACGATCGGGCTGGTGCAGTGGGTGACGTAGGAAAGTCCTTCGGCGGGCACCCGCTTGCGGTTGAGCTCGGTGAAATAGCTGAACATGCCGCCGCCGAGCGGTACGCCCGGAAATGCCTTCCGAGCGGCCGCATAGATGTCTTCGAGCGGCGGGCAGTCCGGCCAGACGCTACCGGGCGGCGTCGACTGCCGGTCGACCGAGGGAGAGACGGCCAGGCTTGCGAGGTCGAGGCCGCTCTGGCGCACAAGCTGCGCGATCTCGCCGAGTTCCGCATCGAGGGGTCGCTTGCATGGAACGAAACATTCGAGTGTCACCGCACAGCCCGACGCGTCGGCCACGCCTCGGAAGTGCCGAAGGTCAACCAGACCGTGACCGGCATCCGGATCGAAATGGCAGACGAGATGCCGTGCGCCGACGCGCTTCACAAGCCCCGCATTGTCCAGCTCTTCGGCTGCAGCGTCGGGCCGTAGGCCGACGCCGATCTCGGGCAATCTTCCCGCATCGCGCCTGAGTGAAAGGCGAATTTTATCTTGCCTGCTCTCTTCCTGCTCGACGGTGTCCTCAGCCGCGAGGATGGACAGCGTCACGCCCTGGTGCACCGTCTCCCCCGCCTTCAGCAGATAGGGCCAGGGCAGTTCCAGCGGACGCACGTAGGTCTTGTAGGAGCCGTCGGTCCAGTTTCGCTGGTCCTCCATCTCGAACACGTCGCCGGCGAAGCGGCACTCGGCCTTGATGTCGGGCGACACTTCGTGAGTAATTGCCGCGATGTCCATGAACGGCTGCCAGGGCTCGATGAGGTCCGGGAAGACCGACCGTTCGACCGTGCCGTCTCCATGTTCCACCTCGACCGGCCGCCCGGCAAGGCCTACGATCGGATGCAGGACGGCGAAGCCGGCGCGCGCCGTTTCGAAATCGCGATCCGGCGTGAAGCGCGCGCCGAAGACGAGGCGGTCGGGCTTCAGGTCGATGGTCGCGCTGCAATCGAGAAGAGCCCCGTCCGGCGACCGGAGCCTGGCGGAGTACCGAACGACTGTCCCGGCCCGGCCCTCCTCAAATGTCAGATTGCCGATTTCCGCCTCGCAGGTACCCCAATCCCGGTCTCGGACGAGAAAGGAGATGGCCCTGAGTACCTCCTTGCCGGCAAAGCGGATCGTGCGCAGATTGCCGCTAACGAAATCGGCGCTCAAGCGGCCCGCCTCGATCCTGCGCGCCTCCGGCTCCTTCTCGTCGGTGCCGAAGAGGAGAAAGGCACGGGAGACCGTCATCCGAGAACCTCCGCGAGTGAGACGGTTCGCGCTTCCGCCGCGCTCAGATAGGAGGCCTCAACCAGGGCGAAGGTCTCGAGATTGTCGCGGCCGGACGTATCCGGCTCGCGTCCGGCCCGCAAGGCTTCAATCCAATGCTGCTGGATCAGCGCGACGCTCTCCTGAATGTTGTGCCAGGGAGGCGACGCCCAGGAAAGGACGGGCGGTTCCACATTCGTCAGCTTGGTAGCCGCCTTCGCGTGAACGGCAAGGTGATAGCCCTGCGTTAGCCGCAAGGTGCCCTTGCTCCCGTCCACCTCCACGAGGGTCTCGGGAAAGGGCTCGATCGGCAGCCTGGTCGCGTAGCTGCAGTCGACGATCGATGTGATCCCCCCGTCATGGTCCAGGAGCATCGTCGCGACGTCCTCGCCGGCAATCGCCGGATTGACTCGGCGCGTGCGCGCGGTCACCGCCGTCGCATCTCCGAAGATGTAGCGCGCGACGTCGAGCGCATGAATGCCGAGATCCTCGATGATGAAGCGCTTGCCCGTGGCGAGATAGGGCTGGCCGGAGAAGACGTCGTAACCCGATCGGAAGCTTATCCGCCCCCAGAACACCTCGCCGATCGCGCCGCTGTCGATCGCCGCCTTTACCGCCCGTATCGGCGACTGCCAGCGGAAATTCTCGTGAACCATGAACGCCACGCCTGATTTCGCGCAAGCCGAGACCATTGCCTTGGCGTCCTCCATGGTGGGCGCGATCGGCTTTTGACAGATCGTCGCGACCCCGTGTCGTGCGGCCATTTCCACCAGCGCCCGGTGACTTCCCACGGTCGTCGCGATGTCGACGAAATCGAAGCCGCCATCGGCAAAAAGGTCCTCGGCGGAGGTGTAGCGCCGCTGAATGTCGAACGCGTCGCCAACCGCCTTCAGCCTCTCGGAGTCGCGATCGCAGATCGCAACGATGCGTGCCCCTTCGGCGTCACGCCAGCCGTGCATCTGGTTGACTGCGAAGAACCCGCAGCCGATCAGCGCGCCTTTGAGATCTGTCATGCCCCGTCACCCCTTTTTCGCAAGCTGCATCAGCGTGACCTGTTGCTGCAGCCGGCGTTGCGCCTGATCCACCACGACGGCGACGATGATCACGATCCCCTTGATGACCATCTGCCAGAAGGACGAGATGCCCATCATCACGAGACCGTCGGAAAGAATGCCGATAACGAAGGCGCCGATGATGGTGCCGCCAATTGTCCCGCGGCCGCCGGACATCGACGTGCCTCCGAGAACCGCTGCGGCAATGGCATTGAGCTCGAAGGAATTGCCCGTCGCCGGGTGTGAGGCCATGAGTTCCGACGATATGACCAGTCCGACGATCGCCGCGCAGAAACCGGAGAACATATAGACGAACATCTTCACCCGGTCGACCCGGATGCCGGACATGCGGGCGGCACGCTCGTTGCCGCCGACGGCGAAGATATGCCGGCCGATCGGCGTGTACCTGGCCACGTACGCGGCCGCGAGCGCCACGACGATGAGGATCCAGATCGAAACCGGCAGACCGAGAAGCCGGCCGGAACCGAGGAAGGCAAAGCCCGTCGTCGCGAGTTCCGGCTTGCCGACTAGGTTGGGGAATGTCTGGCCGCCCGATGAAAGCAGGGCAAAGCCACGCGCGACATAAAGCGTGCCGAGCGTGGCGATGAAGGGTGCGACGTTGAGCTTGGTGATCAGGAGCCCGTTGACCGCGCCGATGACTATCCCGACGGCGAGCGTGATGAGGCAGACCTCGACGACGTTGAAATAGACCGTGTAGCCGAACTGCAGATCGATGCCGTTGAGGATGAGCCCGCCGGCCACCATGCCACAGAGCCCGACGATCGAACCGACGGAAAGATCGATGCCGCCGGTGATGATGACGAAGGTCATGCCCATGGCCAGGAAGGCGTTGAGCGCCACATGCTTCGACATCAGGATCAGATTGGCGGTCGAAAGAAAGTTCGGCGCGAAGATCGAGAAGAAGGCGATAACCGCAAAGAGGGCGATGAACGTCCTGAGCTTCATCAATGTGAGCAGCACCGAGCCGCTCGTCGCGTCGGTTGCGTTGGTGGTCGTCGTTGCCGTCGTCATCAGGCGTGTTCCCTTGTCGTTTTATGACCCTCGGCCGAAGCCTTCACGATCATCTCTTCCGTCGCGTCCGCGCGGTCGATGACCGTGACCAGCCGTCCGTTGCTCATGACGGCGATGCGGTCAGAGAGCGCCATGACCTCTTCGAGGTCGGAGGTGGAAAAGAGGATGGCGAGCCCCTCGCCGGCAAGCCGGCGCATGGTGCGGAAGACGTCCGCTTTGGCGCCGACATCTATGCCGCGGCTGGGTTCGTCCATCAGCAGCACCTTCGGTTTGGTCATCAGGGCCTTGCCGATGACGACCTTCTGCTGGTTGCCGCCGGACATCGAGGTCACCTCGAAGTCCGGGTTGGGTGCCTTGATGGAAAGATCGCGGATGGCCGCCGCGATCGAGGCCTGCTCCCGCGCGCCGACAATATGGAAGCCGAAGCGCACGAAGCGGTCGAGGCTCGCAAGCGTCAGATTGCTGGCGATGGAAAGCGCCTGGACGAGACCCTCGCGCTGGCGATCTTCTGGAATGAGCGCCAATCCTGCGCTGATCCTGCCCGACGTGTCGCTGGCGTCGACCTCCGTCCCGCCGACGAAGATCCGCCCCGAGGAATGCGGGTGCTGACCCATGACGCATTCGAAAAACTCGCTGCGGCCGGCCCCCATCAGCCCGTAGATACCCAACACCTCGCCCGCACGTACCGAGATCGAGACATGGTCGACCGCGAGCCCGCCGGTCCGGCGCGGCAGGCAGATCTCCTCGGCGCGGAACGCCTCCTCCCCGAGGCGGTGGTCGACCGATTTGGCGAAGTCCTTCGCGTCCGAGCCGATCATCGACCGGACGATCCATCTGGTATCGATGTCCTTGACCATAGCGTGGCCGGTGATCTGTCCATCCCTGAGCACGGTGATGTAGTCGCCGATCCGCATCAGCTCTTCGAGCCGGTGAGAAATGTAGACGATCGCCACCCCTTGCGACTTCAGCTCGCGGATGACCTTGAAAAGAACATCAACCTCCGCCGCCGAAAGGGCCGACGTCGGCTCGTCGAGAATAAGGATGCGCGTATCAAGCGAGATCGCCTTGGCGATCTCCACCAGCTGCTGCTGCCCGATCGGCAGGTCTTCGACGAGCGTCTCGGCATCGATCCCGGCATCGAGCCTGTCGAGGAACCCGGTGGCCCTCTCGACCTGCGCGCGATGATCGATGCCGCGAATGCCCCGGGTCAGCTCACGGGTCGCGAAGATGTTCTCGGCAACCGAGAGGTTGCCGAACAGGTTGAGTTCCTGAAAGACCATGCCGATGCCGTGGCCCTGCGCGTCGGCGGGCGAATGGAATTCCACCTCCTGCCCGTCGAGCAGGATGCGGCCGAGCGAGGGCTTCTCGACGCCGGCGATGATCCGCATCAGGGTCGACTTGCCGGCACCGTTTTCGCCAACGAGCACGTTCACGGCGCCGCGGCGGAGCGAAAGGTTTGCGTGGCGCACCGCAACGATGCCCGAATAGACCTTCGTCACGTCTTCGAGGCGCAGGACGCAATCGTCGTCGTCAGCTGGGTGCATGATCATCCGCCCACCGTCAGTTGAGCCGGAACGAACAGCGGCAATTGGCCCTTGGCGGGCAGCGGATAGGCGCCGACAGCGTCGAGTTTCTTGCCGACAAGTCCGTCGCGGGACAGCTTTTCCAGCACCAGTCCGTTGACATGCGTGTTGAAGGCCTTGCCGAACTGCGCCCACTCGATCTGGTTCTTGAATTCGTTGAAGTTGACGAAGTCGAGGCTGTCGCGGATCGCCGTGCCGCGGATCGCCGGGCCGATCTGCACGCGCGCGTCCGCCTTGCCGTCGCCGTTCGCATCGACTTCCACATAGGCCGAACGCGACTTCGTTTCGGCCTTGACGATGGTGCCGGAGAGACGCGCCGCAAAAGTCCAGGGGGCACTTCCCTGCTTTTCCTTGTGGCCGTATTTGGCACCCGCCGCCTGCGCATCGCTCTCGGCAAGAGCTGTCACTTCGACGAACGGACCGGCCTTTCTGTCGAGATAGGGGAGCACTTCGGCGTCCCAGATCTCGGCGACCATGCGATTGGGATTGAAGCCGCCGGAGGCAGCCTCGGCGGCCTCTTCGGCAGTCGGCGTCTTGATGATCTTGCAGCCCGAGAGTGCCATCACGCCCGCAACCACGAGTGCGGCCGCGACCTTAAACTTCGGCATCGAAATTCACTCCATGACAGGACAGGCGCGCAGCGTATCGGCCGCGTGCCAAGCGCATCGACCCGAAAAGCGGAACCGGTTTTCGGTAAGCACGGTGCGCAGATTCGAAGGCTTAGCGGGTGCGGACGGTTTTCGCCCGCTCCCGCTCAAACTCCCTGGAGCCGATCAATCCGCCAGCGCGAAGGTCTCGAGCTGGTCGGCGTTTTCGCTGTTGATCAGCACGCAGTCCATGAGCTGCTTTTCTTCCGCCGGCGCCTTGCCGGTGGTGATGTATTCGTGAGCCTGCTGCACCGCCATCTGCGCCTGGGCGTAAGCGGGCTGCAGGACGGTGGCCTTGATGCCGCCGGACTTGATCGAGTCGCGAACGTCGTTCGAGCCGTCGAAGCCGACGACGATCACGTCCTTGCGGCCGGCCGCCTGCAAAGCGGCGATCGCGCCCATGGCCATCGTGTCGTTGCCGGAGATAACGCCCTTGATGTCGGGATTGGCCTGAAGGATCGTCTCCATCTTGCTGTAGCCCTCGGTCTGGCTCCAGTTCGCCGACTGCTGCGCCACCATCTTCATCTCCGGATATTCGTCGATGACGTCGTGGTAGCCCTTCGAACGGATGCCGGCGTTGAGATCGGCTTCGCGGCCGAGCAACTCGACATAATTGCCGGACTCGCCCATAAGCTTCACGAATTCCTCGGCACCGAGCTGCGCGCCCTGATAGTTGTTGGAGACGATCTGCGAGACGGCGACCCCGGTCGCGTTGATCTCACGATCGATCAGGAAGGACGGCACGCCCGCATCCTTCGCCTTCTGGACAGCCGCGATGGACGCTTCAGAGCCGGCATTGTCGAGAATGATCGCCTTGGCGCCGCGGCCGATCGCGGTGTCGATCAGCTGCGATTGCTTGTTCGCATCGTCGTCATGCACGAGGACCAGCGTTTCGTAGCCGAGTTCCTTCGCCTTGGCCTCGGCACCCACCGCTTCGGCCTTGAAGAAGGGGTTGTCGTGCGACGGCGTGATGATGGCGATGAGATCGGCCGCATAGGCCGGAATGGCGGAGCTCGCCGCCAATACCGCCGCGAAAGCGGCGATGGTCATTCTGCGTGTCAGTTTCATCTGCTTTTCCTCCCAGGTTGAAAAAACGTCGGAGCTGTCCTCACAGGCTCCGGTATTCCGTTCGCGCGATCAGGTAATGCGGCGGATGCTGTCGGCGATCTCCTGCGGCTCGAAGACGCGTTTCCAGTCCTCTCGCATGAGCATCGGCTTGCCGAATTCGATGGCCTTGTTGCAGGCGTCGGAGAAGACGCCGGGCGTCTCTTCGAAGATCACGGCGCCGAGCACGTTCATGTGGCCGAGCAGGAAGTCGCGCGCGGCCTCTTTCGGCACGCCACGCTTGACGCACTCCTCCATCGCCTCGCGCATCACGACCAGCAGCGAGGCGCAGACCGTTTCGGAGAGGCCCGGCTCCAGCAGCGCAATCTGTTCGACCGTCACCCGGTGCGAGCGCATTACCGGCGCCCAGATGACCTTTGCGATCTCCTCGCCGAGCGCATAGGCCTCTTCCGGCCCCTGCATCAGTGCGGAGACGATGTGCTGCTTGGCGGCGACACCACCGAAGAAGTCGCGCTTGGCCGCCGGGTCCGTCTCGTCGTTGAAGATCGGCGGGTGGCAGGGATGGGTAACGAAATAGGTAAGATCGCCGCGCTCCGGCAGATGACCGGCATAGGGTGCGGCCGCATCGAGGACGATAACCATCGTTCCGGGCTTCAGCCTATCCACAATCGCGGAAGCAACCTTGCCGATCGCCGTATCCGGCACCGCCAGAATGACCACCTCGGCACCGTCCAGCGCCTCATCGGCAGCGACGGCCTGAAGCCCGAGCTCGTCGGCCAGCCGCGCCTTGCCCGCCTCGCTCACTTCGACATGGCGCACGTCGAAACGCGAGCCTTTGAGGTTCTTGGCCAGGCGGCAGCCCATCTTCCCGCCGGCGCCGAACAGGGCAATCGATGTCATTCGCTACTCCTCAGCTATCTCGACGATCCGAATAGCCGAACTGGTATGATGAGTCAATGAGCATATCAGCAGCCGATAGCCGCAAAGCAGTCAGCGGTTGACAAGTAACAGTGTTCGGATTATCACTGACGAAATTCGAAATTCGTCACTAATCAGCAGGAGACAGGATGAGCGATCTCGCAGACAACGCCGCCGACGCAGCCCGCCAGGAAAACGTGACGCGTATTCTTGAAGCCGCGGAGCGGCTGTTCCGCCATTACGGCTATGCCAAGACAAACGTCGCCGATATCGCGCGCGAGCTCGATATGTCGCCGGCCAACATCTACCGTTTCTTCGCGTCGAAGACGGAAATTCATCAGGCGCTTTGCTCGCGCATGCTCGGGGCAAGCTATCAGCAGGCGCTGGAAATCGCGCGTCTGCCGCTCAGCGCTTCCGAGCGGCTGAGGCGCTACGGGCTGGGGCAGCACAAGCTCACCGTCGAGACAATGCTCGACGAACAGAAAGTCCATGAAATGGTCGTCGTGGCGATCGAGCGCGACTGGCACGTGATCGAGAAACATATCGGCCGTCTGGACGAGCTCCTCGCAGCTATTATCCGCGAGGGGATCGAAGCCGGAGAGTTCGCCGAACAGGACCCCGCTATCGCCGCCAGATGCTTCGGCGCCAGTCTCGTCACCCTTTGCCATCCGCAGATCGTCGCCCAGTGTCTCGCCAAGGAAAACCGCGCGACACCCGAGGAGCTCATCGAGTTCGCGATCCGGGCGCTGAAAAAATAAGGCTTGCCGCTCCAAAACGGAGCGGTTTTGGGGCGAAGCCATGCACAAAAACGCCGCGCCGCCGCAGAGCGGCCAAGGAGAGTAAGAGCGATGTTTTCAGGAAGCGCCCTCAACCGACCATTCGCCGCCCGTCTCCTCACCGCGATTCTGCTGGGTGCCGTTCTCTCCGGCTGCTCGGAGGAGAAAGTCGAGACGAAGGAGACCATACGCCCCGTCAAGGTCGTGGAGATTGCTCCGGCCGGCGAGCCGCGGGAGCTTCACTATTCCGGCTCGGTCAAAGCGCGCACGGAGATGAATCTCGGTTTCCGCGTCGGCGGCAAGATCACCGAACGGCTCGTCAATATCGGCGACCGGGTCAAGCCGGGTGACATTCTCGCCCGTATCGACGCCACCGACTATCGGCTTGCGGTCACGAGCGCAGAGGCAGACCTGCTTGCCGCCGAAAAGCAGGTGCGGACGACAGCGCTTGCGAAACTCCGGGCCGAACAGCTCTTCAGCAAATCGTTTTCCTCCCAGGCTCAACTCGATCAAGCGACCCTTCTTTACGATCAGGCGGTCTCGACGCGAGACGCCGCGGCTTCGTCGCTGAGCCAGGCGAAGAACCAGGTAAACTATACGGACCTCAAGGCCGACCATAACGGCATCGTCACGATCGTAAACGCCGATATCGGCCAGGTCGTCGGCACCGGCACGCCCGTCGTGACCGTCGCGGTCGACGGCGAGAAGGAAGTCGAAATCGCAGTGCCGGAAACGGACATTGCCGAATTCAAGCCCGGCAAACGGGTGGGGGTGCGCTTCTGGTCGGACGACATGCTTGTGCTCGACGGACATGTGCGCGAAGTTTCCGGCAGTGCCGATCCGCGCTCGCGCACCTTTTCCGTACGCGTCAGCCTACCGAACGACGGGCGCGTGCTTCTCGGCATGACGGCGACGGTCGAGGCGGCTGCGGAAAGCTCGGCGCCGCTCGTTTCCATCCCCCTGAGCGCGCTGTCGAAGAAGGACGGCCAGAATATCGTCTGGATCGTTGATCGTGACTTCTCGACCGTCCATGCGCGCCCGATCAAGCTCGCCGATTTCGCGGACAACGGCGTGCGGGTCGCCGCAGGCCTCGGCGCCGGCGACCTCGTCGTTGCCGCAGGCACACAGTTCATGGCCGAGGATCTGAAGGTGAGACTGCAAGCGGGCGAACAGCAATCGGCCGAGCAGCAGTCCGCCCGGGCCGAAACGCCCGAAATTCTCCGTTAGAGCTCGCAGCAAAGTAGCGCTCTGACACTTTGAACTATGCACTTCCCACGGAAAACCGGTTTTCACTTTTCCTGGAAGTGCTTCAACCTCCACCGGTAGAACGGGACGACGGCCATGCACGCCTCCACCGAGGACAAGAAACCGTTCAATCTTTCGCGCTGGGCAATCGGGCATCCGAGCATCGCGCGCTTCCTGCTGGCGCTGATCATCATCACCGGCGGGCTTGGGCTCCTGCGCATGGGGCAACGCGAGGATCCGGAATTCACGTTCCGCGTCATGGTGGTGCAAGCCGTATGGCCGGGAGCTTCCATCCAGGAAATGGAAGATCAGGTCGTCAACAAGATCGAGCGCAAGCTGCAGGAAACGCCGCATCTCGATTTCGTCCGTTCCTATACGCGCGCCGGCAGCGCCATCATCACGGTCCAGATCGAGGGCGACACCGACGCAGACGAGGTCGCCGACGCCTTCTACCAGGTGCGCAAGAAGGTGGGCGACATCACCAACGAGCTGCCCGAAGGCGTGCTGGGCCCCTATTTCAACGATGAGTTCGGCGACACCTTTATCACCCTGCATTCGATCAGCGGCGACGGCTTCAGCTATCCCGAACTGAAGCGCTTCGCGATCGAGGGGCGGGACATGCTGCTGACGACACCAGGCGTCGAGAAGGTCGTGATCCTCGGGGACCAGCCCGAGAAAATCTATATAGACCTCTCCTCCAAGGTTCTTGCAGAGCGCGGCCTGACGTTCAACGACCTGCGCAATGCGATCGCGGGTCAGAACAACGTCGATCATGCCGGCTCTGTCGACACCGGTACGCGCTCGGTACGCATCTCCGTCGAAGGAGACGTCACCAAGGTCGAGGACATCCGTGAACTGCGGCTGAGGGCGGGAAACCGGACCATCCGGCTCGGCGACATCGCGACCGTGACCTCCGGGCTGGAAGATCCCTATGCACGGAAATTCCGATTCAACGGTCACGACAGCGTCCAGATCGGCGTCGTCATGGCAAAGGGCTTCAACGTCACGGACGTAGGCAAGGCAGTGGAAGCGACCTACCATCGCTTTGAGTCCGCCCTGCCCTACGGCGTGTCGGTCGATCAGGTCTCCAATCAGCCGGAAGTCGTCACCGAAGCGATAACCGAGTTCAGCCACGCGCTCATCGAAGCGCTGATCATCGTCCTCGTCGTCTCCTTCCTGTCGATCGGCTGGCGCTCCGGTCTCGTGATCGCGATTGCCATTCCGCTCGTACTCGCGGCCACCTTTGCGATCATGTACGAGCTGGGCATCGACCTCCAGCGCATCTCGCTCGGGGCGCTGATCATCGCTCTCGGCCTGCTTGTCGACGACGCGATGATCGTGGTCGAGATGATGGAGCGAAAGCTCGAAGAGGGGCTGGAAAAGATCGACGCGGCGAGCTTCGCCTATTCCTCGACCGCTTTTCCCATGCTGACCGGCACTCTGATCACTACCGCCGGCTTTATCCCCGTCGGCTTCGCGGAATCGACCGCCGGCGAATATGTGCGCTCGCTCTTCTACGTCGTCGGCATCGCGCTGGCGGTCTCCTGGTTCGTGGCTGTCTATTTCACGCCCTGGCTCGGCTACATGATCCTGAAGCAGCGTCACCACGCCGGCACCCATCACGACGTCTTCGATACGCGCTTCTATCGCCGCCTGAGGGCGACCGTCGGCTGGGCAGTGCGCCATCGCGTCGTCGTGCTCCTGACGACGCTTGCCATCTTCGTGACGAGCCTCTGGGCATTTCAGTTCATTCCGAAGAATTTCTTCCCGCAGTCCTCGCGCCCGGAAATTCTGGTCGATCTCTGGCTGCCGGAGGGAACGAGCATCAAGGAGGTCGAAAAGCAGGCGAAGGCGCTCGAGGAGCGGATGATGGACGATGAGGACAAGCGCTTCATCGCCACCTATATCGGCGAAGGCGCGCCCCGCTTCTTCCTGCCACTCGACCAGCAGCTTCGCAATCCGAACTTCGCGCAGCTCCTCGTCATGGCAAAGGACGAGGCGGCCCGCGAGCGGCTGATCGTCAAGCTGCGCACGATACTGGCCGAGGATTTCCCCTCCATCCGCACCAAGGTCGACCGGTTGTTCCTGGGACCGCCGACCGGATGGCCCGTGCAGATGCGGGTGATGGGCCCCGACCGCGAGGAAGTCCGTCGCATCGCCGACCAGGTGAAGGCGAAATTTCAGGAAAACCCGCTGCTCGGCGCCATTCATGACGACTGGCTCGAACCTGTGCCGGCGATGAAGCTGGTGATCGACCAGGACCGCGCCCGCGCCCTCGGCATCACGTCGCAGCGCATCCGCCAGATGTTGCAGGCGGCAATGTCCGGCGTCCCGCTCGACAGCTTCCGCGACGGCGAGGAAACGGTCTCCATCGTGGCGCGGGAACCCGGCGGCAATCGCCACCTGCTCTCTGCCGTCCAGTCGGTCTATGTGCCCACCGATTTCGGCGGCTTCGTTCCGGTCTCGCAGATCGCCAAGGTCGTTCCCGTCATGGAACAGGGTATCGAGTGGCGGCGCGACCGGCTGCCCACGATCACCGTGCGCGGAACGCTGCCTGACGGCGTGCAGCCGAACGACGTGGCGATGCAGCTCTTCAACGAGCTCAAGGGACTGAGGGAGGGCCTTGCGCCCGGCTACAAGGTGGAGATCCAGGGCGGCGCCGAAGACAGCGCCGAGAGCCAGGCCTCGATCGCCGCCAAGGCGCCGATCATGCTGGTGGTGATCGTCATCCTCCTGATGGTGCAGCTCCAGCATTTCGGCAAGGCGATGCTGGTGCTCGCAACCGGTCCGCTCGGGATCATCGGTGCCGCGGCGGCCCTCCTCATCAGCGGAGCACCCTTCGGCTTCGTCGCCATCCTGGGGGTTATCGCGCTGCTCGGCATCATCATCCGCAACTCGATCATTCTGGTGGACCAGATCGACCAGGACATCGCGGCCGGGATGGAACGTTCCGAGGCGATCATCGGCGCGGCGGTGCGCCGCTTCCGACCGATCATGCTGACGGCGCTCACCGCGGTGCTGGCATTGATCCCGATCTCCCGCGGCGTCTTCTGGGGACCGCTCGCCTATGCGATGATGGGCGGGATACTGGTTGCCACCGTTCTGACGATCCTGGTTCTGCCGGCCGGTTATGCGCTCTTCTTCGGCAAGGAGCCGAAATCGCGCAAAACGGACCCGGAGCCTGCCGACGCGCAGAACGATTCGGACGAACAGGAGCGCTACCCGGCGCCGCTTGCGGCAGAGTAAGTGGAGATCGGCCACTCTTGCCCAATTCTGTCGAATTCGGAATAATGTGATAATCTCACGGGGTTTCGATCCCCATGACGGATACAGGATCAGAGGCAGGAGCAGGAATGAGCACGATCATGTTCCCGCAAAGGGACCTGCGCGAAGAGACCGCAGCCCTTCGCGCGCAGATTCTCGACAGGCTGTCGAAACTGCCCTGGGACGGGCTTTCCTTCGCGCATCCCGTTCCGGGCCTCTCGCTCTATCGGATCGTCGAGCCGGCGGGCCCCTTTTCGAGCGTTTACGAGCCAAGCCTCTCTTTCATCATCAAGGGAAGCAAGAATGTCCGCGTCGGCAACGAGACGCTCGTCTACGATGAAGGCTGCTTCTTTCTCACCGCCATCGGCCTTCCCGTAACTGCGCAGATCTGCGCGGCAAGCGAAGGGGAGCCCTATGTCGCAGCGGCCTTGCGTCTGGACATGGAAAAAGTGCGGCGCATCATTGCCGATCACGACATACACCCGACCGACATTCCCGAGCGCGACCTTGGTGTGGCTGTCGGCACCGCGACGCGCGAGCTCTTCGACGCCCTGTTCCGGCTGATTTCGCTTGCAGGCTCACCGGCCGACATTCCGTTCCTGGCCGGCCATATCCAAAACGAGATCCTCTATCGGCTTCTCACCGGCGAGCAGGGCGCGCGGCTCCGGCGCTTCGCGCTCGCGGGCACGAACAGCAACCGCGTCGCGAAGGCGGTCCTATGGCTGAAGGAAAACTACACCAAACCGCTTCGCGTGGAAGAACTGGCCGAGATCGCCAATATGGGCGTCTCCACGCTGCACCACCACTTCCGAGCCATGACCGCAATGAGCCCGCTGCAGTTCCAGAAGCATCTGCGACTGCATCACGCACGGGAACTGATGCTCTCCAAGTCGCTCGATGCGGCGACGGCGGCGCTGCAGGTCGGCTACGAGAGCCCGACCCAGTTCAACCGGGAGTACCGCCGGGCATTCGGCCATCCGCCGCTGCGCGACATCAGGGCGATTCTGAATTCCAGCGATTCGACGAGGCGGAACTCCGCGGGATGATTGCTGCCCCACCCGGTGCGATGATCACGATCTCGTCAACCTGGCAGGAATGGGCAATAATTCGGCAGGATTGAATCTACCAGCCCGGCGAATGGTCTTCTAAGCTCCAGGTCTCGTTCATGGTCTTAGGTCAGGTTGCCTGACTCGTGAGCGTGAGTAATTCCAAGAGCTTGAGCGGAATGTGGGCGGAAGACCTTTCCACATCCGCGCCAGCGGCAGTCCGGCATGTGGCAGCGGCATCCGCTTCACGCGCCGAAACGCGAGGAGAACACCATGGTGACTGTTAAGATCAACGGCGTCGAACACAAGATCGAGGCCGAGGCGGATATGCCGCTTCTGTGGGCAATCCGGGACCTTGTCGGGTTGACGGGCACGAAATTCGGCTGTGGCATGGCGCAATGCGGCGCCTGCACGGTCTATGTCGACGGCTCGCCCACTCGGTCCTGTCAAACCTTCATCGGCGACATCGAAGGAGCCGAGGTGACGACGATCGAGGGACTGAACGGAAAGGTTGCCGAGACGGTGCAGGCGGTCTGGGCCGATCTCGACGTTCCGCAATGCGGCTACTGTCAGTCCGGCCAGATCATGTCCGCTACGGACCTTCTGGCCAACAATCCCAAGCCGACGGATGCCGACATCGACGCCGCCATGTCCGGCAATCTCTGTCGGTGCGCCACCTACCATCGTATCCGCGCGGGCATTCACGAAGCCGCGAAGCGTCTGGAGGCCTGACATGATACCGAAACTGATGCAATCGATCGCCCGTCCTGCCGCCCGGATGGAAACGTCGCGGCGACAATTCCTGCTCGGCGCGCTCGCAGCCGGGACCGGCATTGCCGTCGGATACAGGGTTCTCGCCGCCTCCCCGGCATTTGCGGGCGAGGCGGAAACGGAGAGCGGCTCACACGCATTTTCTCCCTACCTGATGATCGGAGCGGACGGAAAGGTCACCGTGCTCTCGTCACAGTTCGAGATGGGTCAGGGTTCCTATAACGGCGTCGCCACGCTGGTGGCGGAAGAACTCGACGCCGACTGGTCCACGATCGATGTCAAGGGTGCGGCCGGAAACATACCGGCCTATGGCAATATCGCCTTTGGCGGGACCATGCAGGGCACGGGCGGTTCGACCTCCATGTCCACCTCCTGGGAACGCTATCGCAAGGCAGGTGCCGCCGCCCGGGCGATGCTGGTTGCTGCAGCCGCGGCCGAGTGGGGCGTCGACGCGGCCGAGATAACCGTCGAGAACGGCACCCTTGCCCATCCCTCCGGCAAGAGCGGTGGTTTCGGCGCATTTGCGGCAAAAGCGGCCACGATGCCGGTGCCGAACGACGTAAAGCTCAAGGAACCGGGCGTCTGGAAGCTCATCGGCAACGCCAAGCTGAAGCGCTTCGACAGCGCCCGGAAGGCAAACGGAACCGAGCAATACACGATCGACGTGAAGCTCCCTGGCATGCTGACGGCGGTGATGATCCACCCGCCCCTCTTCGGCGCCAAGGTCAAGTCCTTCGACGCTACGGCCGCCCGCGCCATCAAGGGCGTGGTCGACGTGGTGGAAACGCCGCGCGGCGTGGCGGTGGTCGGCGAACATATGTGGGCCGCGATCAAGGGCCGGGAAGCGGTCACCGTCGAGTGGGATGAAACGGACGCCGAAAAACGGGGCACGCCCGAGCTCATGTCCACCTATCGCGACCTCGCCGGCAAGACACCGGCCGCATTCGCGCGCAACGACGGGGATGCCGACGCCGCATTCGCATCGGCCGCAAAGGTCATCGAAGCGACGTTCGAGTTCCCCTATCTCGCGCATGCCGCCCTGGAACCCCTGAATGCGGTCGCACGCAGGAACGAAGACGGCACGATCGAGGTATGGGGCGGGCATCAGCTCCCCGACGTCTACCAGAAACTCGCCAGCGAAATTGCCGGCGTACCGGTCGAAAAGGTCCGGCTCAACGTCATGAAGACCGGCGGCAGCTTCGGCCGGCGTGCGGTATTCGACGGCGACGTCGTGGCCGAAGCCGTCCATGTGGCGAAGGCTCTCGGTTTTCGTGCACCGGTCAAAGTGCAATGGACCCGGGAAGACGATACGCGCGCCGGGCGGTATCGGCCGGCCTATGTGCATCGCCTGAAGGCCGGCATCAACGCAAGCGGGAAACTCGTTGCCTGGAGCGATCACATCGTCGGTCAGTCGATCGTGGCGAAAACGGCCTGGGACGGGATGGTCCAGAACGGGGTCGACCCGACATCCGTCGAAGGAGCAAACAACCTGCCCTATGCCATCCAGAACCAGACCGTCGGGCTTACGACCACCGACGTTCGCGTTCCGGTCCTCTGGTGGCGCTCCGTCGGTTCGACGCACACGGCATTCGCAGCCGAAGCCTTCCTGGACGAGGTCGCCGAGGCTGCCGGGCAGGATCCCCTGGAGTTCCGCCTGTCGATGCTCAAGCCCGGCTCGCGCCACGCGACCGTTCTCAAGCTGGCGGCGGAAAAAGCCGAATGGCAGAAGCCTCTGCCCGAAGGCCGCTTCCGCGGGGTCGCGGTCGCCGAGAGCTTCGGTTCGGTGGTGGCTCAGATTGCCGAAGTTTCCATCGAAGGCGAGGGCATCAAGGTCGAGCGCGTCGTTGCTGCCGTCGACTGCGGCCTGGCGATCAATCCGGATCAGGTCCGTGCTCAGGTCGAGGGCGGGATCGGCTTCGGGCTGAGCGCCATCCTGGGCGAGGAAATCACGCTCACGGAAGGCCAGGTCGATCAGGGCAATTACGATATGTACACACCGCTCAGGATCGACGCGATGCCGAAGGTCGAGGTCCATATCCTCGCCTCTGCCAACCCGCCGTCGGGGATCGGCGAACCCGGCGTTCCGCCGATCGGGCCTGCGGTTGCCAACGCGGCCTTCAAGGCGCTCGGCAAGCGGATTCGCGTCCTGCCCTTTGCAAAGTCGCTCAACGCCTGAGCGCTCATGCCGGCCGCCAGCGCGGCCGGTATCTTCCCGCGCCCAAGTTACGCCGAAGAATTTGCGGAAAGCTCCATTTCTCGGAAGCACCCGCACCGCAGCCTGTTGGGCGCCGTCGCTTCCTCGAGGCGACACGTTCAGAAGAGCGGATGGGCTCTCGTCCCTCCGTCGAAGCCGACCCGGGCGCGTCCCTCGCTCTCTCCCCCTCCCCTGGGGCGTCGCCGAGCGCTGCGGAAGATGCCTCCTCCGCAGCGCCGCCGCCTGGAAGGCACCGCCGATGTTCATTGCGCGATCGCGGTTGAAGATATCGCCACGCAGGATGCGGTTCCCGTGGGAAGGAGCATCGCATGGCCCTGGCCGTTACCAAGCTGGTAGGTCTGGATGCCTAAAAGCGTGTCGGCTGCCGTGCCGCCCCAAGGCAGCACCCAGCGCCAGCAGCAGGCGGGAACTCGGCCGGCTCGAACCTTGAAAGTTGGCGACGAAACATTCCTTATAGGCAAATAAGAGTTGCGCATTGGCGCCGCCACGACACGCACAGGCTGATCGGCATCACTCCCCATGATGCGGAAATCGTTGATGATTATTGGTCTTTCGGTCTGCAACGCATTACGCCCGCTCCGGTGGCGCCGCAACCGGCCCAGGCTCCGCTTCGAGGCGGCGCGATGCATCGGGTGATTCGCGAAGCGGAACGGCCTGCGCGTCCGCGCGCGCGGGCTAACCGAAGAACAGGGACGCGATCATGATGGCGGAAACCAGGCCGAGGGCGGCGATGAACACGATCAGGTCGATCGTAGGGTGATGGCGCAGACCGCGTCGCATGGCGAACTCCTCCACCCGTTGCGGGTCAAGCAGAACGTCCATGCGACGGATTTGTTCATCCTGCGGCCATAGGATTACGCGCAGCCGGGTGTTGCCCGATCAGTGTCCGCCCTTACGGCGCGAATCGTGGCTGTGGTGGCGGTCGTGCTCGCCTCCGCCTCCGGAAACCTTGCTGCGCGTCCGGCGCTCGGACTCGGCCGGCGGCTTCTCTATTTCGAGCGGGGCTTTCGCATTTTCGTGGGAGGCGCCGGGACCGCCCTGGCGGATACTTGCGGGTGTCTTCTTGGAAGTGGACATGCGCTCTGCCTCATCTGTCCTGCTGATAGCCCTGATGGGTCGTATTGACCTTGGTGTTGCCCTGCTGCCCCTTCTTCTCCGGATTTTCTGCGAGGTCGGGCTTCTTCGCCCCGGCGGATACGGTTCCAGGCTCTCCGGCTCCCTTGTGGCTGCGGTTGTCCGACGGGATGGGTGGTGGTCGGCTGCTCATTCGAGACCTCCTCACTGTGCCGTGGCATCTTTAGCGCCAGCGTCTTGCGGGTATGCGGCCCTAACCTGTCAGGAAGGGCGTTGTTCCTGGTCGTCGAAAGGCAGGACCGTGCCGGCGGCTGCGGCATGCAGGTATGTTCCCAGGACAAGGCCGAGACCCATGGCGACATAGGCCGTCATCAGGTCCGATTTCGGCAAAGCGAGCTCCCAGCCGGGCGTGAGGCGCTTGGGGACCAGACCGTAATCGACGAGGGCTGCAAGAGCGGTAGTGCCTGCCGCTGCGGCGACGACCCGCGAGGGCGAAGGCCGCGCGCTGCGCCCGATCATTGCCGAGAACGGGAGTGCCCACCAGAACGAGGCGAGCATGTGCGTTGTAAAGCCGGTGCCGGTGTGGGCGAGATCGGGACGCGATACCGACCCCGAGCGCGGGCCGTATATCCAGTGGCTCGTCGCGTTGATCGGCCGCCACGGGCTCCTGTTCCGGCGCTCCGCCGAAACCGCCAGCGCCGCGAGGGCGGCGAGTCCGGCGCATAATCCGCTGGCGGCTATGAGTGATCCTCGTGCCATCCGTCTCTCCCGTAATCGTGACAGGCCGACGGATGAACCGGCGGCCTGCCTCTTTGTTCCGGCCAGAAGGCGGTGCTCTACTCTGCCGGCTGCGGAACCGCTGCCGCGAGCGCTCCGCCGCCCGCAAGGCTGCGCTGGCCGGCCGCTATCGTCACGACGGTCGCCACCCCGGCGGCCACGGACACCCAGAAACCGTTCTGCGCGCCGAAATTGTCGACGACCCAGCCGGAGACGAACGCGCCCAAGGCCATGCCTATGCCGATGCCGGTCATCACCCAGGTAACGCCCTCCGTCAGCATCGACTCGGGTACGCGCCGCTCGATCAGCCCGAATGCCGTGATGAAGGTGGGCGAAATCGCGATGCCGCTGGCGAAAACCGCCAAGGCGAGGAGCGGCACGGTGTCCGCAAAGAGAAGAGGCACCGACGTTATGGCGATGACGCTCACGGCGATCAGGAGCTGCCTGTGCAGGGGCATGGCGGGGTTCAGCGCACCGAGCGCCAGGCCCACCAGGAAGGAGCCGACCGCATAGACGCCGATGACGAGGCTCGCCGCCTGCGGCTCTCCGAGCTCCTTGGTGATCGCGACCGCACTGACTTCCGCCGTGGCGAAAATCGAACCGACGAAAATCAGGGCAAGCGTGATGATCTGCACGGGACGCTGACGGATTGCCGAGGCCTGCGAGATGCCGGCCTCTAAACGGCGCACCTTCGGCTCGGTCGAGCGCTGCAGGATGAAAGCCGCCGTCCCGAGCGCGAGGAATATCGTGCTCGTCAGCATGCCGGCTTCCGGAAACAGAGCGACGGCGAGGGCGACCGACAGCGAGGCGCCGGAGATATAGACAAGCTCGTCTGCCGACGATTCGAAGGCGAAGGCTGTGTTCAGCTCGGGTTGATTGCGGAAGATCTCGGTCCAGCGGGCGCGGACCAAGGCGGGCATGCTGGGCATCGTGGCGGCGAAGAAGGAAGACGCGAACAAAGTCCATGCGGGCCAGTCCCGGTTGGCAGCGATGATCAGCGCCAGGAATGCGGCGACTGAAACGATCGTCGTCGGAACGACCACGGCGGTCTGGCCGACCCGGTCGACGAGCCGCGATATCTGGGGCGCGACAAGCGCATTGGTGAGGGCGAAGGTAGCCGAAACCGCGCCTGCCAGCCAGTATTCGCCATGGGTCTGCGACAGCATTGCGACGATTCCGATCGGTGCCATCGCAATCGGCAGTCGTGCGAAGAAGCCTGCTGCCGAAAAGCCCTTGGCTCCCGGCGCCCTGAAGATTTTCCCGTAGGGATTGGACATGAGACGCTCCTTGGAAGATGGTGCTAGATGACATACGCGGCGTATGTCATCTAGTTAGTTGCATACGCGCCGTATGTCAAATAAAATACGAGGCGTATGCGAAATGGGAGACGACATGAACAGACCGCGAAAGGAAATGATCGCCAAGACCCGCGCAAAACTGATCGCGGCCGCCAGGCACTCCTTCGGCACCATCGGCTATGCGGACTCGTCGATGGACGATTTCACCGCCGAGGCCGGTTTGACCCGCGGTGCGCTCTACCATCATTTCGGTGACAAAAAGGGGCTGCTGCAGGCGGTGATCCGGGAGATCGACGCCGAGATGACGGCGCGCCTGAACAAGGTCTCTTCGGAAGCACCGACGCGCTGGCAGGGGTTCGTGGACGAGTGCGTCGCCTATATCCGCATGGCTCTCGAACCGGAAATTCAGCGCATCATGTTCCGTGACGGACCGGCGGTGCTTGGCGATATATCGCAATGGCCTATGAACGAAGGCTGCATAGCGGCGCTGGCGGGAAGCCTGGCTCGCCTCAAGGCCGAGGGGGCGGTCATCGACGTCGACACGGAAGCTGCAGCCCGTCTTATCAACGGAGCGAGCAGCCATGCAGCGCTATGGATCGCCAATTCCGACGACCCGCAGGAAACGTCGAAAAAGGCTGTCGAAGGCTTTCGGGCGCTGCTCGAAGGCCTGAGGACCGGAAAGGGCTAGCCGCGTTTCAGTGTTCCAGCAAAGCGCCGGAACGCTTCCAGAGCATTTGATCCAACGCACTTCCGGACAGAAAACCGTTACACACTTTTCCTGGATGTGCTCTAAAAGCGCACCACAAGCCCGAGGATCGGCCCCTGCTCGACGACGTCGAAGACGAATCCGTCATTGCTGTAGTCGACACCCAGCGCGCGGTAACCGGCAAGCGCCGAAACGGTATCGCTGAAGCGGTAACCGATAGCCGCGGCGACATCCCAGTCGAGATCCGCGCCACCGGCGCCGACAAGGCCCCAACCGGTCATGTAGATCTCGGGCGTAAACGAATAGGTCCCGCGAAAGCCGGCGATTCCGTCCACCCAGGTCGCATCGTCGGTCCTTGACACACCATCGAGAGCGCCCCCTTGAAAGGAGAGCTCGCTCTTGACGGACCACACACGCACGCCTCCGACGATATCGAGCCGTGCGGCGCTGTCCTCATAGATCGCGTAGCCGGCGCCGAGTGTGCCGGCGAAGGTCTCCGTCGAAAGCTCGACATCCTCTGCGAGAACGCCCCTGGGCGTGCCGCCTTCCCCAGAAAGCTTGATGTACATCGCGTCCCCGAAGATGCTGTAGGGCCCGTTGCGCGCTTCGGCGATCGCCATCGCAGCGAAATCCAGGTGGTCGAAGACATCACTGAAACTCGCGTCGACGTCGACCGCAGGCAAGCCGAACTGCTCGATATCGCCCGAAAGCCCCGCCGCCCAGAAGTAGGGCGCGAAGGAAAATGTCCAGCCGCTCTCCGTGGTGACCTGCTGGGTTTCCGGTGCCACCGGAGAATAGATGTCCGCCGCCGTGGCAGTGCCGGCAAACAGGCAGGCTCCGATGGAAGCCAGAGTCGCTATGAAACGAGATGTCATCACATCCTCCGATATTGCCCGCCGTCACGATCGGCCGCGGCTCGACAAAGTCTTTCAATCCTTAAGCGATTCAGTGAAATACTAAAACGCCACAACTCTCTGAAACCAGGCAGTTCCGCACACAATCATGCCATAATTGGCCGGGAGACCTTCTAAGTCCCTGGCTAAGTCACTGGGTCGGGTTTTCGCTTGTCTCGGCGCTTGTCAGCGTCTCCTCGAGGTTGACCTTCTTGCGGCGCGTCCCGCTCTGTTCGATGATATTGACCGGCGCGGAAATCGTGGCGGCCGCAACGTTCCCGACATTCTTGGCGGTGCCGGCGACGACGGCCGTGATTCCGTCGCCCAGAGTGATTTCGGAATCGGTCAGCGTCTGGCCCTTGATGATCCGCTGCCCGATCAACTGCACGATTTCCGGACTTTCGGCGAACTTGCCATGATGCAGGCCGTCCTCCGTCTCGACCTTGGTCAGGTCGATTGCGGTGATCCCGGCATGTTCCAGTTGGGTACGGTAGGGTTCGGCAGTCGGGTCGATCGCGCCGAGCCGCGACACGTCGCCGGAGATCAGGCGCGAGACCGCCAGCGCGCGGTCGTCCTGTGAAACGAAGACCGTGAACTTCGGCCGTGCCTTGCCCATGTCGACCCATTGCTTGGCGAAGACGTCGAGGTCGATATCGGGCGAAGCGAGGATCACGTTCTCGATCTTCGGCGCGATCTTTCCGTCACGAATTCCCATCTGGCGCAGCGCTTCCATCGTCAGCCAGGTTCCCATGGAATGGGCGAGGATGGTGACGTCCTTGACGTGCGGAGAATTCGCAAGCGTGCGCAGCGTATCTTCCAGCGCCGTGCGGGAGTAGTTGGTGCTCTCCTTGTCGTAATTATAATCGAACACGCGCGCCCGCGATGGCCAGGTAAACAGGATGGGCGTCGCCTGCGCACCGGAATCGTGCACGATCTGCGCCAGCCGGAAGACCGCATCTTCGTAGCGATTGTTGAAGCCGTGAACGAAGAGAAGCACGTGGCCGCCCTCATTGTGCATCTGGAACCAGCTGCGCGCCTCGTCATCCGATGCCAGCTCGCGCACCCGCGTCACGGCGAAATCCGTCTCCGGGTTGGGCGGCAGCTTGCGCGGCCACTGCACCGTGCCCGGCTTGCGGCGCGAGTCCGGCGGGATCGAGACCGCCACGTCGGTCATCGAAAGCGTCGCACTGCGCTCACCCGAAAACAGGGTCGCCGGGTCTCCCGAGGGCTCGCGGGTCGTGGCCACCAGCATGTCGACCTGAGACGTCGTAGATGGCTGCGCCAGAGCCACCGGAGTCATCACGCCTTTCGGGTGACCGCCGCAGCCGGCCAGAAGGGCGAGCGCGACAAACCCCGACAGAGCCGCGCCCCCGGCTTTCGCAACGCGGAGCCGCCCTCCGCACGAACCTACACTCAGCAAAACAACGCCTCACAAACTCCGGGCGCCGTCGCGCCGCCCCTCACATTCGATCTGCAACCTAGACCCTTACACGGCCAGATTGAAACCCGTGTAACGATCCCATTCAAACTGCGCATCCCCGCCGGCCCGGATGCCCGGTCACCCATCTCAGCGGACGCGCCTGACACAACGAAAACCGACATGGCTGGTCGTCGTGTCCGTCTCCTGCGCGTGCCGGGCTGCGGGACGATACCGCCGGCAATAGTTGGGCGCGCAGAGATGCGATCCCCCCTTGAGGACGCGGCGCGGAACCTTCACTCTTGCCGCGGGATCGATGCTGGCCTCCACATCCCCATTGCGCGGATTGCTCGGAATGCAGCACGGCTTCGCAGCCGCCTCCGGGTGGCGCACGGACCAGTAATCGGTGGTCCACTCCCAGACATTGCCGATCATGTCGTAGAGCCCGCAGCCGTTCGCCGGGTAAAACCTCACCGGGGACGTGCGCGCGAAGCCGTCCTCCAGCGAATTCTCCACCGGGAAGCTGCCCTGCCAGGTATTGGCCATGTGATTTCCGCCCGGGGCGAACTCGTCCCCCCAGGCAAACTCGGCCTGATCGAGACCGCCGCGCGCCGCGAGTTCCCATTCGGCCTCGGTCGGCAATTCCTTGCCGGCCCATGCGGCATAGGCCTTTGCATCCTCATAGGAGACATGGACGACCGGGTGGTCCAGAATCGCTCCGATGCTGCTCTTGCGCCCGAGCGGGTGCCGCCAGTTGGCGCCGAGGGTGAATATCCACCATTGCGATATGTCGCTTCCCTTCAGCGGGCGTTTCGGGGGCGTGAAGACGAGGGAGCCTGCTCGCAGATTGGACGGCGGGGCGCCGGGATAGTCTTCTGCGCGCGGCCGCTTTTCTGCGAAGGTCACATGTCCGGTCGCATTGACGAACTCCAGGAACTGACGGTTCGTGACCGGCGTCTCGTCCATCCAGAACCCGTCGACCGTCACCGGGTGCACGGGCGCTTCCTCGGGATAATGGTCGTTCGACCCCATCATGAAGGTCGCACCGGAAATCCAGACCATTTCCGCCGCGGGTTGAACCTCGGCCGCGGTGTGCAAAGACGACTTCATTGGCATTCTCACTGAAACCGGTTCCTGGATCTTCCGCCGACGGCTAGCAGCCCAATTCATGCAGGGCATCTTGGACCAAGCCCGCGATATTGTCCGCATTCGCCTTTCGATGGAAGGGCTGCAGGCGGCATAAAATTCCTTGCTGTTGCCGACGCATCGCACCCCTTCGCATCACACGGCTGCTGCGGCGCCGTTCCGGCAAGCCCGGCGCACCGGGGTTCGCGCCCTCAGTCTTCGGCGATCGCCCAAGCGTCGCCCGGGTTGAATGTGCGGATGTCGGCGGCAGTCTTCTCGGTTTCTTCCCCGAGATCCGCTTCGTAGACGATGCCGTTGCGGTTGACCACGAAAGTCTTCAGCCCCGAGACGCCGTATCTCACCGGCCAGGCCACCAAGCCGAAGCCGGCGATCATGTTGCCGTTGATGACATAGTCGAACTTGCCGCCCGCGATGTTGTCGCCCTGACTTGTCAGGATACGGTAGCGATAACCTTGATAGCCCTGGCCGGCCTTCGCCCGTTCCAAGGCATCGCCCTCTGCAAGAGCCGCGGCTGCAGGGCTCTCCTCCCCTTCGAACTTCTCTGCAGGCCAATAGAGCCCGTTCTGCGTACCCTCGTCGCTGATCAGTTTCTGCGCGTATTCCAGGACGCCGTCGCCGTCGTGATCGCCGAGCGCATATTCCTCCTGTGCTCCGACATAGGCGCGCATGGTGGCTAGCGTCGCCAGTTCGTTGTCACCGACTCTCCGGTTGGCGATCTCCTCCAGTCCGACAAAGGTGTCGAAGGCCCATTTGCCGTCGTCCCCCTTCGAGATCGGGAAGGGAAACGGCCACAGCTCGTCGCCGATCTCGAGGACCTTGCGGCCCTCCACTTCCTCGACGACGACCTTCTCCTTCACGCCTTCCTGAATGTCGGCATAGGTCTCCATCACCCCTTCGCTCGACCTTGTCTTGGCCGGGTCCAGCCCGACAAGCACTGCGAGCTTGTCGAAATCGCCGCCGGTGACGGTCGTCTTGAAAGCCTCGACCGCCAGTTCCGGCGTGTCGAAAACGGGCGGATCTTCTGCCGCCGCATAGTCTGCAAGCGGCGTATCCTCACCGGCTTCCTGGGCCAGGACTGCCGGAGCGAGCGCCGTGCCGCCGAGGAGGATCATCCCGAAGAGCGAGAGAGCGATCCCGTCACGAATGGATTTGGTCATCCTAGCCTCCCGATCTGATTACCGCCGGCGTCCGCCGCCACGCTTCACCATCTTGTGCCCACCGCCGCCACGATGACCGCCGCCCATGGAATGGTGGCCGCGGCTGGACGACATGTGGGTTTGCCGCTTGTTGCCGACCTTGCCGAGCGCCGAGTGCTTGCCGCCGGACGAATGTCGCACGTTGTGTGCACCCGGTTTCGGTGCATGCGCCTTGCGGTGGACGTTCGACCGTGCGCCTGTGGCCTTGCCTGTGCTTGCACGGGCGCGGTTCGCCGCAGCCCCGCCATCGCGGCGCGGTGCGTCCACACGACGCTGGGCATTGCCCGCCCGCTCCCGTTCGGCCCGAACGCGGTTCGCATCGACCTTGCTCTTGCGGATGTCGTCGACGGAAACCTTGCTCGGTCTGCGAGCGATTTCGCCTCGGTCGCGGCGTACGTCCTTCGCCCGGTTGGCGATGTTGTTGTCGCGGTTTGCCTTGAAGTCGTTCGTAAACTTGTCGCGATCGATATTGGCAAACTGATTCTTGTCGAACTTGATCTTGGACCGGTCGACATTCTTCCAGTCGACATCGTTCATCTTGAATTTGTCGCGGTCGATATCGATGTCGTTGAAGCAATTGTCGCAGTCGATGTCGACGTCGCCGTTCCAATGCCCGCCCCAGACGCCCCAGTCGTCCCAGTCGACGGCCGCCGCCCATATCGCAGCCCCGGTGATCGCGGCGGCAAAATAGGGGGCGGTCGGGTAGTAATAGCTCGGATAGGGATCGGGATAATAGGCGATTGGCGCCGGCGCATAGCCCGGCTCGTAGAGCATTTCCGGCTCGTATCTCGGGACGTAGATCTTTTCCGGATCCGCCGCCTGGATGACGATGTTGTCGCCTTCGTTGACGACCTTCACCTTGTCGTCGGTCTTGATGACGCCGTCCGCCACCGCCTTGTCGCGCAGAGTCTGGACCGCGATCAGAACGTCTTTCTGCTGGTAGGCGAGCGCGCTGCCGAGCGCCTGCGTCCAGTCCAGATCGTCGCTCATCATCTTGACGATCTCGGGATAGTTGAGAAGCGATATCACGCTGTCGTCCCAGCTCTCCTTCGGCTGCAGCTCCTTGTTCGTCTTCTTCTCTTCGAGGAACCGCGCCGCCTCCACGATCTGCAATGGAAAGAGCGAAGCGGAGCTGACCAGCGCGACGAGCTCGTCCGGATAGAGCGCGATGCGCGCGACCATGGTTTCGAGCTCTTCCTCGGTCAGGAGAGCGGGTTGATCATCGCTCGCCTCGCCCGCCTGAGCCTGCGCGGCCTGCTGAGCAAGACCTCGGGGAACCAGGGCCGGACCCGCAGCCATCAAAATTGCGAGCCCCGCGACACCGATCGGACGGGCGATCAGTCTGAGCAACTCAGTCGGCATAGCCTCACTCCCTGCGTTTGCAATCAGCTTACGGTCTCGAGCGTCAGCTCAACCTCTCTCTCATGCTTCGCGGGCCGCCATGGCGCCGCTGAACTCGTTGCGAAGCGCTCCGAAGGCTCTTCGCGGGGCCCACCTCACTTCGGGAAAAGGAAGGTGACGGCGAGGCGTGCGCCCCAGCCCTGCGGCCCGTTGTCCGGTGCGGCCGCCCAGTAACGGGCGCCGGCAGTAATGCTCACCGGCTGCTCGCCGAACTTGACCAGCTTGGACACCTGGAAGTTGACCGGGACGGACCACTCGTCGCTTTCCCAGTCATAGGTGCTTTCGGTGTTGAGCGCGAATGTCCAGGCGTCCGG
Organism: Sinorhizobium meliloti; assembly: GCF_035610345.1. Next base: position 276,624 of record NZ_CP141213.1, read on the forward strand.
TGTCGTGTAGGAGACGAAGGGCTGCAGGAAGGTCGAGTTGACATCGGCCCTGTCGTCATTGCCTGCGAAGGACCAGATGTGATTTGCCAGAGCGCCATAGGTCCAGGGGCCGTCCTGCTTCAAGACGACGGCCGTCGGTCCGATGCCCCATTTCTCGCTGCCGAGCAGATCGTCCGTGGCTGTCGGAATGAGAAAGACGGGACCGACACCCCAGATGATCCCGCCCGCCGTCGGCTCCTTGGGCGAGAAGAAGAAGCTCTGCACGGTATCGCCCAGTCCGAACTGATCGCCGGAAGGTCCGGCAATGTCGTCCTGAGAGATGATCGGCAAGATCGTTCGCGAAATCAGGTTCCAGTCTTCATTGAGGCTGACCGGTATCACCGGCTGCACGTTCAAGGTGACCCGGTGCCCGTCATCCGGTCCGAAACCACGGTCGTAGTTCAGTTGGAACGGCACGCTGATGAGCGAGGCGATTGGGTTCGACAACTGCTTGGCGAGGTCGGCGCCGGAGGAATCCTGTGCCTGGGCAACGCCGCAACCCGCCGCGACCGCAATGGCAAGCGCCGCTGCATGCGGGAAGGTCGGCGCCGATGTTCCTGCCCTACGCACCCGACCTGCTCCTTCGGATCGTTTTCTGTCGAGCGTCATCCAAGATGTCTCCCTGCCTGCACGTCCGTCCGATTGCAAGAATAACTACCGGACTTCCCTTGGTAGAACGCTAGCGCGGAAAGTAGTTGCACCACTGGCATTACTTGCGGATACGTGGCGAATTGAACAGCGGCAAGTTGGCCTTTGGTCCAACTATCGCTGCTCCGCAAACAGCCGAATGATATTGTCGGCGTGCGTCTGCGAAGGAATGCCTTTTGCCACTGCTTTCGATCCGTGGCCGGCATGCCGGCGCGTACATTCGGAAGCCTCGACGTCCTCGTCGCCCAGGGCGTTCGTTCATCGTCAACGTCAGTTCAGGAAGATAGATCATGTTCGAGATCAGCCGCCGCTCGGCCTTGAAAATCGTCGCTTTCACAGCCGCGAGCTCCTCGGTTCGTCATGCACTGGCCGAAGGAACCGAGACCTTGCCCTCATGGGCCGAGGGTGACGCAAAGGCGCGTATCCTGGAGTTCGTGGCGGCGACGACGACGAAAGGCAGCCCCGATTTCGTCGAGCCTGCGGCCCGCATTGCAGTGTTCGACAATGACGGGACGCTCTGGGGCGAACAGCCCATGTATGTGCAGCTCGCTTTCGCGCTCGACCGCGTCAGGCAGCTGGCGCCGCAGCACCCGGAATGGCAGACGACGGAACCGTTCAAATCGGTGCTCTCGGGGGACATGGCCGGAGTCGCGGCGAGCGGCGAACGTGGACTGCTGGAACTCGTCGCCGCAACCCACGCCGGCATGTCCGCCGAGGAATTCGAGAAGATCGTCTCCGATTGGATCGAAGGCTCTCGGCATCCGACATCGGGCAAACCCTATACCGCACACATCTTTCAGCCGATGGTCGAACTGATCGACTATCTGAAGGCGAACGAGTTCGCAGTCTTCATCGTCTCGGGTGGCGGGGTGGAGTTCATGCGCCCGTGGACTGAACGCGTGTACGGGATCCCCCCGGAAAACGTCGTCGGCTCCAGCATCAAGACCAAGTACGAACTGCGGGACGGCCATCCGGCGATCACGCGTCTGCCCGAAATCGACTTCATTGACGACGGTCCGGGCAAACCCGTCGGCATCCACAAGTTCATCGGTCGACGGCCGATCGCCGCTTTTGGGAATTCCGACGGCGACTTCGAGATGCTGGAATGGACAACCGCCGGCCCCGGACGCAGCTTTGGCCTGATCGTTCACCACGACGACGCGCAGCGCGAAAACGCCTATGATCGCGACTCCCATTTCGGCCGCCTCGCACGCGGCCTCGACGAGGCGTCTGCACGCGGCTGGACGATCGTGAGCATCAAGAATGACTGGAAGGTCGTTTACCCGGAGTGAGTGAGCGATAACCGGAAGGCGGAGCGTCTCTCATGGAAAATGCACTTCCGGAGGGAAAACAACCCATTCCGTCCATCGGGTCTATCTGGAGCGCGGCGCCGATATCGGGCGCCGATCGTCTCGCAGGCCATCGATGGCCGCTGACAGCGAGGCGCGGGAGAGCGGCTTGTTGAGGAAACCCGCAGCGCCCGCGCGCATGCAGCTCTCACGCACCCCCTCTTCATCCGCGCCGCTTATGACGATTACGGCGAGCCTTGGCTGCCTTCCCCTGAGCTCGTGCAATATGTCGAGCCCATTCATGTTCGGCATGTGAAAATCAAGGAGTACGCAGGACGGCTTGGCCTCTTCGAGTTCTTCGAGGAACATTTCGCCCGAGGCGAACGCCACCGGCTTGAAGGACAGCGACAGCACGAGTCGACAAAGCGCGCGACGAACCAGCTCGTCGTCATCGACAATGGCAATGATACGCTGACCCTCGCTCATCCATCATTCATATATCAAGGCCCTGGCTGATCGTAGTTGGACTTGGGACCAATGCCCCCGGCAGGAGGGTCTGCAACAGCGACCAGGCGAACAAGGTCGGCGACCGTTCGTACGCCCAGTTTCGCCATCATGCGGCCCCGGTGAACCTTGATGGTCTTTTCGACCGTCCCGAGATCGGCCGCTATCTGCTTGTTGAGAAGGCCGGCCACGACAAGATGCATGACCTGCGTTTCCCGGGTGGTCAGGCTTTCGAGCCGCCTCACCACGCTCGCCTTCTTCTCTTCCGTCTCACGCCAGGAGCGTGCGCGCTGGCGCGCTACGTTTACGGCAGCCAGCAGCGTCTCCGCCTCGACGGGCTTCGTCAGGAAGTCGACGGCACCCGCCTTCATCGCACGCACACTTGCCGGGATATCGCCCCTGCCCGTCAGGAAAACGATGGACTGGCTTCCGCCAGCCGCAGCGAGTGCCTCCTGCACGCGAAAACCGTCGGAGTCCGGCAGACCTAGATCCAGTATGACGCAATCGGCCGTGTGGAGATCCTCGGATGCCAGGAACGCGCGGGCATCCCGGTACACCGTCACCAGGTAACCCGAAGCCGAGAGCAGCCTCCTCAGAGACCGCAGCACGGATTCGTCGTCGTCCAGCAGCAGTACTTTTCCGGCGTTTTCCCCCATAAGACACCTCTAGGCTGACGGCAGAATGACCACGGCCCGCGCTCCCCGCTTCACGGCATCGTCGAAGAACAACTTCCCGCCCTGCGCCTCGACGATGCTCCGGCAGATGGCGAGGCCGAGACCGAGGCCGCCTTTCTTCGAGCTCACAAACGGCTTGAACACCTCGCTGCGCATCTCAGCGGGAATGCCGGGTCCCATGTCCTCGACGGACAATTCACAATACCCATTCTTGCCTTTCGCAACCGCTATTTCAACCCGCCGTTGCTTTGGCGGGATGTCAGCCATCGCATCCGCCGCATTCACGAGCAGGTTCAGGATCACCTGCTGAAGCTGAACGAGGTTGGCCTTGACGCGCACGCTCGCCCATTCATCCTGGACCTCCACCTCGGTGCGGCGCGCCACCATCTCTGCCCGCGCCAAAGCGACGGTCTGGCGTACGGCCTCGTTGAGGTCGAGGATTTCCTGTGAGGCCTCACCCTTCAGCATCATGCTGCGCAACTGCGAAATCACCGAGGAGGCGCGTCTGTCGTCTGCGACGATATCATCGAAGATCGCACGGATTTCTTCCATGTCCGGGGCCGGCTCGCTGGCGATCTTCTGCCCCGCCTCGGCGTTGGCGAGAATGGAGGTAAGCGGCTGCGTCAGTTCATGCGCGAAGGCGCCGGAGAGTTCTCCGAGTTGCGACCGTCTGGAAAGGTGTGCAAGCTCGATACGTTCGGAGGCGAGCGTCGCTTCGAGCCTCCGACCCCGCTGGTTCTGGTAGACGAGCGCGGCGATCGTCAGCATTTGCGCCGCCATCACGAGGAGTGCCGCGCTGATGGGCATGCGGTAACGCTCCCAGGCGCTTGGCTCGAAGCCCACGATTTCTGCGCCGTCGGGTATCAGAATATCGTCGATCCCCCAATGCTGGACTGCGCCCCAATCGACGACCGCCGCCTCCCGTGCGGGGGTGGTCTGCGGCGCCGAATGATCACCGAGCACGATGTCGAGCGAAAGCGCCGCCATCTGCGCTCCGGTGGACTGGAACGTGCCCACGTGACCGCCCACGACTTTCGAGCCGAAATAGGAACCATAGACCGAGTAGACGGGCGCATTCGATGCTTCCGTTATCGCGGCTGCCGCGTCGCGAGGAACGAATTTCGTGCCCTCGGCATCCTCAAAGACGGTGAGTATGACGAGGGCCGTGTCGGAGGAAAGGCCGGCGGCCGTGCTCCGGAAGCCGTCGAGCGAGAGACCGGAGACATATTCGACGTCGAGGCCGGCGTAACGCTTCCCCAGCACGGCGAACGCGGTGTCGCCCCATCGCCGGTCGAACGGCGCCGAGCCGTACATCACCGTCAGCTTGCGTGCCTGCGGCTGAAGACGACTGGCCAGTTGAACGGTCTTGGCCAGATCGAATCGGCTGATCACGCCCTTGACGTCGGCGGGAAGGCTCCCGGGGGCCGCGGAACTCTCCGTGACCGCACCGAAGACGACGGGGACGTTCCTGGCGAAACGCTCACGAGTCTCCACGACGAATCGTAGCGCTCCGGGTCCCGCGGCCACCACGACATCCAGGTCCAACGGCCGGTATTTAGCCTCCAGAAAACTTGCAAGCCGGGCTCGGTGCTCCGCCGTTGAAAAGCGAAGGGTGTCGAGATATTCCGTATAGTATTCGATGTGTTCCGGCGCGTTCGCTTCCATATACTCGTGGAAGCCCGAGGCGATCTGCTCGGCGGCAAGGAGCGTACTTTCGCTTTCATAGACCAGCAGCACGCGCTTGGGATGATCGGCACGGCCACCAAAAGCCATCGCCAACAGCACAAACAAACTAAGAATGACCGCTCGCGGTCGAAGTCGCAGCACTGTGCCCCCCGGCCGTACTCCATGCTTCCGCCAACCGGCCGATAGAATAAAGCCAAACAATCATGTCAAGCTGATGACTATTTACCGTTGTGCGGCCTGCTTGACTCAATTGCAAGCCATGAAGTTTTGGGGGTATTCGAGCCACCGCCGGCAGCCGGAAAAACGGCGGACCCGAGTTGGCCCTTGGTCCATCTATCACTCATCCCGAAAATCGCTGATGGATAAATTACGGGCTCGTCGGCATATGCGAGTGCCGGTCCCGTTTTTGAGCGATGAACTATGGTGGTCATGAGCGTGAACGGTGCTGCACATCCGTCGGCGGATAATGACGCGGTAGGGAACTCCCCATCTGCCGGCCTCGCCAATTTTCGCGCATCGCATGGCGGACCCTTTTTCGAGTTGCAGGCGCAGCTGAGGCTGCTGCGGGAAAACACGCTTCGGGCGGGAACGAGAGCCGTTCTCTTCGTTGCACTGGCCTGGGGCGTGCCATTCCTGCTCGGCATTCCGCGCAGCTTCTCCCTTGACCACAGCCACAACGCCTATCTCGCCGATCCCGGAGTATGGGCGAAATTCTTCATCGGCATCGGCTCCTTCGTTCTGGCGGAGCAGCAGGTCGAACGGGGTCTCAGGGCTCGGCTGGCGCAGTTCGTGCGTGCTCCGATAATCGCGCCGACCGCGATGGCCCAGGCCACGCGCGAACTGTCGGAGGCGCTGCGTCAACGCGACTCGCGACGTGCGGAACTCGTATGTCTCGTGGTCGCAATCTTCGCCGCAGCCCTTTCCTACCTCAACTTCCATACGGTCGACGTTTCCTCCTGGGCGGTCGAGCACCGGCCCGAAGGCAACAGGATTTCTGCGGCCGGCTGGTGGTCGATCTGCGTCAGCCTTCCCCTCTTCGTCTTTCTCTTTCTCAGGGGCATGTGGCGGCACCTCGTCTGGGCGCACCTTTTGCGCCGTATCGCCGGGCTCGACCTTCGGCTGGTGGCGACCCATCCGGACGGAAAGGGCGGATTGGCCTTCATCGCCCGATACCCGAACGCCTACGTCTTCTTCGTCTTCGGAATGAGTTCGGCAATTGCGGCCGCAATTGCAAAGAACCTCCTCCAGGAGGGTCTCTCCATGACGACGTTCAGCATGGTCATGACCGGCTGGCTCGCAATCGTCATCGCCTTTTTCGCCTATCCGCTTTCGGCCTTCACGCCTCCGCTCTCCCGCCTGAAGCAAGACGGCCTGGCATTGCTCGGCGCCCAAGCGACACGCTACCACCGGGCCGCCGAACGCAATGCGGTTGGCCGCAACATCTTCGAGGACCCTACGCCAGAGCCGGCAGACGACATTGCAGATCCGAGCAAGCTGTTCGATGCGACGCAGAAGCTCAAGACGGTGCTGGTCAGCCGCGCGGCGGTGGTGCCGGTGGCTGCAGCAGCGCTCATTCCCTTTGCCGTCGCCGGCGCGACGAAACTACCCTACAAGGAGGTTTTCTCAGTGATGAAGAAGCTGCTCCTCCTTTGAAGGAGGCGGAGTGGTCTCAAGGTTCCGGGCGCCGAGCCGAGCCAATCCCGGCAGTTTTGAGTGTGGCCATCTTACGCCGCCCGTATAAATTGCCGCCCATTCATTGCATGCACATTCGTATTTTTACCGTTTCCGATGGCGGCATCAGTGACATTCATCCAGTCCCTTCTGCATCAGTCTCCCGAAATGTCGCTTTTTCCGGCGCTGGCGGGCGGATACTGGATCGGCAAGTTCCAGTTCGGAAATCTCGAACGTATTGCTGCCGCTCCTGGGGCCTGTGGTGGTCGCCACGATGCTGGCAAGTTAACGCGTGCCAGGGAAGCTTGGCGCGTATTGATGTAGCCTTCACGTGCACGCCGCCGTGCACCGAAAACGAAATGCTCGAATGCGTAACATGCGTACGCGAATGGACAGAGGGGAACGCGATGGGAAACCGGGAAGATATTCAGGCACTCGGCAAAAGGATCGGGCAATCGATCATCGGCCAGGAAGCCATGATCGAGCGTCTTCTGCTCGGCCTGCTCGGCAACGGCCACCTTCTTGTGGAGGGCCTGCCCGGGCTTGCCAAGACCAGGGCGATCAAGAGCCTCGCCAAGAACCTCGAAGCCAGCCTGTCGCGCATCCAGTTCACCCCCGACCTGCTGCCCTCCGACATTACCGGCTCCGAAGTCTATTTCAGCGAAGGCGGCAAGGGCGAGTTCAAGTTCCAGCAGGGGCCGGTCTTCGCCAATCTGATCCTCGCCGACGAGATCAACCGCGCGCCGGCAAAGGTGCAGTCGGCGCTACTGGAGGCGATGGAGGAACGGCAGGTCACGGTCGGCGGCCAGAGCCACCCGCTGCCGGCCCTCTTCCTGGTCATGGCAACGCAGAATCCGATCGAGCAGGAGGGCACCTATCCTCTGCCCGAGGCTCAGCTCGACCGGTTCCTGATGCATGTCCGCGTCGACTATCCGGATGCGAATTCGGAAGTCGCAATCATGGAGCTCGTCCGTTCCGAGGAAAAGGCGCCGCACGCCAGGAGCACAGAGGCGCAGAAGCTCGCCGCCGAGGTGGTGCTCGCCGCGCGCAGCGAAATATCGGAGGTTGCCGTCTCCAAGGCGGTCGAGGACTATATCGTCGCGCTCGTCATGGCGACGCGCTATCCTGACAAGATCGATCCGGAGCTCGCCAAATGGATCCAGGTCGGCGCCAGTCCGCGAGGCGTAATCGGGCTCGACAAGGTTTCGCGTGCTCGCGCCTGGTTGAAGAGTCGCGATTTCGTGACGCCGGACGACGTCCAGGCGATCGTCCACGACGTATTCCGCCACAGGCTCGTGCTCTCCTACGAGGCACATGCCGGCGGGATCACCGCGGATCAGGCCGTCGACCGGATCGTGGAGAAAGTGGCAACCGCCTGATCGGGAGGACTTGCGATGGCAATTTCTCTGCCCGCATTCGGAAGAACGAAGGAGATCGTACGCCGGGCCGCAGGCGATACGGATGGCGCCTACGTTTCCGTCGACAATCTCGTGGCGCTGGAATCGATCGCCACCGACCTGACGTTCCTGCGCAAGGCCCCCGTTCGCCGCTTCCTCGCCGGGCGCCATGAATCGCGCATGCGCGGTCGTGGCCTGAGCTTCGAGGAACTTCGAACCTATATGCCGGGGGACGATGTCCGAACGATCGACTGGCGCGTCACTGCCCGCACCGGGCAGCCATTCGTGCGCGTCTATAACGAAGAGAAGGACCGCCCCGCCCTCATCGTCGTCGACCAGCGCACCAACATGTTCTTCGGAAGCCGCCGGTCGATGAAATCGGTAGCCGCCGCCGAGGTTGCGGCGCTATGCGCGTGGCGCGTGATGACGCTCGGCGATCGCGTCGGCGGCGTGGTCTTCAACGACGTGAAGCAGGAAGCCGTCCGGCCGCACCGGAGCCGCGGGGCCGTCATCCGTTTCGCCGAAACGATTTCGATCCAGAACAATGCGCTCAGCGCAGATTCCGACATCGAGAGGTCGCCCGGTCAGCTGAATGCCGTTCTTGGCAGCGTCGCAGCCCTCGCCCGGCACGACCATCTGATCATCGTCGTCAGTGATTTCGACGGGCATGGGCCGGAGACACGCGATCTTCTCTTGCGAATGTCCGTCGCAAACGACGTCATTGCCGTCCTCGTCTACGATCCTTTCCTCCTCGACCTGCCGCGCCAGGGCGAAATGGTCGTGAGCGGCGGCGCGCTCCAGGCCGAGTTGCAGTTCGGCCGCGGCAATGTTCGCGATGCGGTAGACAGTTTTGCGCGCAACAGGGGCCGCGAACTGCTTTCGTGGCAGGAGGAGATGGGGCTGCCCATGCTGCCTGTCTCCGCGGCCGAAGAAGTGGCACCGCAATTGCGCACGCTGCTCGGCCAACTTGCCTGGCGGCAAAGGAGGCGGTAGATGGACCCGAGCCCCGCGCCCGATCCGATGCTCGACGCCACCTTGCGGCAGATGGCCGATATCGCATTGCCGCCGCACGTATCGATGATGCCGGCCACCTGGGGCTGGGCAGCGCTCATCACGGCGGTCGCGCTCGTCCTCGCCTCGGTGCTCTGGCGCTGGCTCCGCCGACGCGCACGGAACCGTTATCGCCGGGAGGCGCTTGCGGAACTCTCCTATCTGGAGAAGGCCATCGACACGTCGGCCGGGCGCAGACACGCCTTGCAAAGCCTGCCCGCGCTTCTCAAGCGCACTGCGCTCGCCGCCTGGCAGAGGGAAACGGTCGCCTCCCTCAGCGGTGAAGGTTGGTCCGATTTCCTCCGCGCACATGCAGGTACGGCAAGGCTGGATGACGAAGCCTATCTTTTCTTCGCCGAGAGCGAATACCGCCCATCGGCGCTAGCCTCGACGGACGAGGCTACGACGCGTCGGAGCCTCGCGGCGGCACGCCAATGGATCGAGGCCCACGATGTACGTCCTTGACCATCCCTGGGTCTTCGTGCTCCTGCCCGCGCCCCTTCTCGTCTGGTGGCTGCTGCCGCCATACCGGGAGCAGACGCCGGCGGTGCGCATTCCCTTCTTCGAGGACATCACCAGGGCCGCAGGCATCGGCCCGACGGAAGGCTCGGTCGTGCCGCGTGCCAACCTGCTCCAGAAGATCATCGCACCGATCTGCTGGGTTCTGGTACTGACGGCGCTCGCCCGCCCGCAATTCGTCGAGCCGCCGATCGAGAAGACCGAGCCGCAGCGCGATCTCATGCTCGCCCTCGACCTTTCCCAATCGATGGACACGCGCGACTTCAGCGATCCGCAGGGTAATCTCGAGGCGCGAGTCGATGCGGTAAAGGCCGTGGTGGCGGACTTCGTCGAGCGCCGCCCGCATGATCGGCTGGGCTTGATCGCCTTCGGCGACGCTCCCTACCCGCTCGTTCCCTTCACCATGGATCATACGACCGTCCGATCCATGCTGACGGGCGCCTTGCCCGGAATGGCCGGCCCGCGAACCGCGCTGGGCGACGCGATCGGGCTGTCGATCAAGCTGTTCGAGGAGAGCCGGGCGCCCGACAAGGTGCTGGTGGTCCTGACCGACGGCAACGACACCGCAAGCAAGATGCCCCCCGACAAGGCAGCCGAGATTGCGCATCAGAACAAGATCCGCATCCATGCGATCGGCATCGGCGATCCAAATGCCGAAGGAGAGGAGAAGCTCGACACGGCAGTTCTGCAGAAGATCGCCTCTGCGACCGGAGGGCGATATTTCTTCGGCCAGGACCAGCAGGCGCTTGCAGATATCTACGCTCTGCTCGACAGCATCACGCCGGCGAACCAGAAGACGCTGAGCTGGCGGCCACGCATCGAGCTGTTCCACTACCCGCTGGGTGCCGCCGTTCTCCTCGTGCTCGGCTATCACGGCTTGATGTGGCTGCTGTCGATCCGCGCCGCCCGCAGGCGTAACAGCGAGGCAGAAGCATGATCGGCGATTTCCACTTCCTTCGCCCGTGGTGGCTGCTTGCAGTCCTGGCGGCAGGACTGCTCGTATGGCTCATGCGCCGGCAATCGGATATGCGCTCCCGCTGGAAGCACCTGATCGCGCCCAATCTGCTCGATCACCTCCTCGTCGACCGTGGCCAGGCGCGCACGTTCCGGCCCGTCTATCTGGTGGCCGGCCTGATTGCCCTCTCGGGCCTTGCCGCGGCAGGCCCGACATGGGAACGCGAGCGTCCGCCCTTCGTCGAAGACACGGCGCCGCTCGCGATCGCGGTCGATATGGGCCGGACGATGAATGCGACCGACATCTCGCCGACGCGGCTGGAGCGCGCCAAGCTCAAGGTGCGCGACATCATGGCCAGACGGAAAGGCGCCCGGACGGCATTGTTCGCCTATGCCGGCTCGGCCCACATGGTGCTGCCCCTGACCGAGGACGCGTCGCTTATCGCCACCTATCTCGCAGCCCTGTCGCCAGCCCTCATGCCCGTCGAAGGCAAGGACACCGCCATGGCGCTCGAAGCCGCCGAGGCGGCCCTGGCCGCCGAGCCGGCGCCGGGCACGATCCTGTTTCTGACCGATGGCGTCGAGCAGGGCGCATTTGCCGCTTTCTCGCAATATACGGGCCGCAACGACCTGATCGTGCTGGGCATCGGCACCGAAGAAGGCGGCCCGGTGAAAATCGGCAGCGGAGAATATCTGACGGACAGCAGTGGCGCCCGCGTTCAGGCACGGCTCGATGTCGACGCTTTGAAGGAACTCCAGTCGGCCTCCTCTGCGCAGGTGGCGACGGTCACCCTGGATGATGGCGACGTCGACTGGATCGTCCGGCGCATACAGACGTCCTTCGCACAAAGAACGGAGGAGGGTCTTACCCGTTGGCGCGATATGGGCTGGTACCTGACCATCGCGGTCGCGATCCTGGTCGTGTTCACCTTCCGCCGGGGTCAGAGCGTCCGTTGGCTCGGGGCCGTCGTGGTGCTCCTGTCGTTCGCCATGTCCGGGCGGGGGGAGGCGGCGGATTTCGTGGACCTGTGGCTGACGCCCGACCAGCAGGGACAGCGCGCTTTCTCCCGCGGCAACTATGCCGCCGCGGCAGAACTCTTCGCCGAGCCGCAATGGCGCGGTGTTTCGCTCTATCGTGCCGGCCGTTATCAGGACGCGATCGACGCCTTTGCCCAATCCACGGCACCGGAGAGCTATTTCAATCAAGGCAACGCCCTGATGCATCTGGACAAACCCGACGAAGCGATCGCCGCCTACCAGCAGGCTCTCAAGCAGCGCGGCGGTTGGACCGAGGCAAAGACCAATCTGGCGCTTGCGCAAAGGCGCAAGAAGGAGAAGGACAAGCAGGAAGAGGAGAAGCAGCAGGAGGCCGCCGGACTGGACCCGGACGACGTACAGTTCGACGACAAGGCCAAGCACGGCAAGAAAGGTCAGGTCCAGGCCGGCGCGCAGACGGCGGAGATGTGGATGCGCAACATCCAGGTTTCGCCGGCCGCACTTCTCGCACGCAAGTTCGCGATCGAGGCATCGGAAGGGGACCGACAATGATGACCCCAGCGTCCCGTTTGTGCCGGCTCGTTGCAGCGCTGTTCTGCTGGGTCGCTGCCGCCGGTCCGGCCCTGTCCGCCGATCCGCTCGCCCGGGCCGCATTGCAGTCGGAGGGAACGCTCTATGCCGGTCAGCAAATTCTCATAGACGTCGACGTGCTTGTCCCGAATTACTTCCTGCAGCCACCGCAATTCCCCGCGATCGACCTGCCGGGCGCGATGGTGACGCTTGATGACGGGCGGGCGCTCAACCTCAACGAGACGATCGACGGGACGGCTTACTCGGGCATTCGCCGCACCTATATCGTCACGGCTCAATCGCCGGGCGATTTCACCCTGCCTCCTGCCGTGATCACTTTCGGCTATGCGGCAGTACCCCCTCAGGCCACTCGCGGCGAAGTTACGCTTCCACCGCTTCGCTTCACCGTCCGGGAAGCACCCGCGAATGCCGGAGAACGTCCCGGTGTGGTCGCCGCAAAGGTCAGCATCAGCCAGGAGCTCGATCGGGATCCGGCAGCTTTGAAGGCGGGAGACACACTGGTCCGGACGATCGCCGTGCGCGCCGTAGGCCTTCGCGCCATGATGATCCCCGAGCCGGATTTTTCAGCCCCGGACGGGGTACGCCTCTACCGGCAGGATCCCGCACTTTCGGAAGAAACGGACCGCAACGGCCAGTCAATTGCGGGTATCCGCAAGGATGTTGCAAGCTATCTCTTCCGGGAGCCCGGCACCTATGTCCTGCCCGCGGTGGCCCTGAGCTGGTTCGACCCGGCCTCCGCGGCGACGGAATCGGCAAGCGCACCCGCCATAGGCGTGACCGTCGCAGCCGCGGCCTCCCACTCCCCGGCCATCGCGCCTCCGGCGGCCGAGCCGCAACGCCCGCCCTTCGACTGGCTGCGGCTGGCTGTGATCGGCGGTGGCGTGTTGCTCACTGCCCTCGTCCTTTGGGCTTCGGCCAACGGACTGAGCCGGCTGGAAGCATGGTGGCAGGAACGCCGCTCGAAAGAGCGGCAATCGGAGCCGGCATTTTTCCGTCAGCTGGAGCAGGCCTGCAGGAGCGGCTCGGACGAGGCCATCGCGCGCGCGCTCAACGCCTGGTCTCGCAAGGCGGGAGTGATGCCGCTCGAATTCTGGCTCGACCGATTTGCCGACGCCGAAACGCAGCAGGTCTACCGGACCCGGCAGGGAGCGCTTTACGGCCTTGCGAAGGCATCTTCCCCGCCGGTGCGCGGAGACCTGCTCCTTCCGGGGCTGAAAAAGGCACGGAAGATCTGGCTGACTCAAGGAGAGAAGGCGCCCCGACGCCGCGAGCCCGCCTTGCACCCACTCAACCCGACCATGCCCTGATACGAAGAATGCGAAACCGGGTCGTCTCTATCGATGCGTCGGTGCGATGTGCAGGCGTGCTACTATGCCGGAAGGGATTCGAGGGAGATCACACGTCCTTTTCCTCGTCCTCTCTTGGGCGCTGAATCTGTGGGGAGGTGGCATTAAGTGCAGTATCTCAAAGTGAATATGCCGGTATTCGTGGGTTCGGTGGGCGTCATCGCTCTGTTCGTCGGGATAGGTGTGATTGCGCCTAAGAGAGCTGAAGCGATTTTCAGCGGAATGCAATCTGCGATCCTGTCCGGTTTCGGTTGGCTCTACCTGCTCGCGGTCGCGATCTTTCTGTTTTCGATGCTCTTTTTGGCGTTCAGCCGCTACGGCGAGCTGAAGCTCGGGCCGGACGATTCAGAACCCGAATTCAGGTACCTGTCCTGGATCGCCATGTTGTTCGCCGCCGGCATGGGCATTGGCCTCATGTATTTTGCCGTCGGCGAGCCGATGACGCATTTTGCTTCGCCGCCGGAAGCCGAACCGCTGACGATCGCAGCCCAGCGCGAGGCAATGAGCGTGACCTTCTTCCATTGGGGCGTGCACGCCTGGGCGATATACTCGGTCGTCGGGCTGTCACTCGCCTATTTCGGATACCGTTACAACTTACCCCTGACCGTCCGATCCGGCCTCTACCCGCTCCTCAAGGAGGGTATTCACGGGCCGATCGGACATGTCGTGGATATTTTCGCGATCTGCGGGACAATGTTCGGGCTCGCAACCTCGCTCGGATTCGGAGTCCTTCAGATAAACTCCGGACTGAACTATCTGTTGGGTGTCCCCCAGTCGATCTACGTCCAGCTCCTGCTCGTGACCGTGGTCACGGCAATAGCGACCGTTTCGGTGGTCAGCGGCGTCGAGAAGGGTGTCCGCATTCTCAGCGAGACCAATCTGTTCCTGGCAGTACTGCTGATGCTCTTCGTGCTCGTGGTCGGACCGACGGGCACGCTCATGCGCGACTTCGTCCAGAACATCGGTCTCTACCTCGATAGCCTGGTTTTGCGAACCTTCAACATCTATGCCTATGAGCCGCGCCCGTGGATCGACAGCTGGACCCTGTTCTATTGGGCATGGTGGATTTCCTGGTCACCCTTCGTCGGCATGTTCATCGCGCGCATTTCCCGTGGGCGCACCGTGAGAGAGTTCGTCACCGCCGTCCTCTTCGTACCCGCCCTTTTCACTTTCCTCTGGATGACGGTCTTTGGAAACACGGCGATCTACGTGGACACGACGATCGCCAATGGCGAGCTGGCGCGTGACGTGAAGGCGGACCTTTCGGTCGCCCTTTTCCAGTTCTTCGAATATCTGCCGTGGCCCGCGGTAACCTCGACGCTCGCGGTTCTGCTCGTCAGCATATTCTTCGTGACCTCCAGCGACTCCGGCTCGCTGGTGATCGACACGATTGCGTCCGGCGGCGAAACGGCGACACCTGCTCTTCAGCGGATTTTCTGGTGTTCCCTCAGCGGTATCGTGGCGGCCGTTCTGCTCTCCACCGGCGGGCTGACGGCACTCCAATCCGCCACGATCTCCACGGCACTGCCGTTCAGCTTCGTGATGCTCATTCTGGTTTGGTCGCTGTTCGTCGGGATGCGGGCCGATCTCGCCCGCACACAATCACCGGGATCGGTCGGTCCGAGAGCCTATCCCGCGTCCGGTGTGCCCTGGCAGCGGCGGCTGGCGATGACCTTGAGCACGCCGGACAAACGGGCGGTGGAGAAATTCCTGCAAGCCTCCGTGCTCCCGGCACTGGAGGCAGTGGCCAAGGAACTGACGCGCCGGTCCCGGCCGGCTTCGGTCGATCGGGATGCCGAAACGGGAGCACTGACCCTCACGGTTCCGGCCGAAGGCCATCGCGATTTCGTCTATGGGGTGCAAATGTCGGAACACAAACTTCCGGCATTCACCGCGCACGACGCAACCGTGGCAGATGTCCGCTACGAGGCGCGCACGTTCTTTTCGGACGGTAGCCGCGGCTATGACATCATGGGAATGGCGGACAACCAGATCATCAACGATGTTCTGTTTCAGTTCGAACGATACACGGGCTTCGTACGGTCCCCGGCGTCCTCGCTGCTGGCGACCTCGCCCGAAGAGCAATAGAGCACTTCCAGAGACCTTGCGCGTCTGTGCTTGTCACAGAGATCCAGCAGCGCCGCGTCTGCGGCGCGGGAAGCGTTCTTTCAGCCCAAGGACTTGGTCTGGCTCGATCCTGTGACGAGCACAGGGATAAGGCGATCGAACGAGACGCAGCGGGTGGCCCGAATCTCAACAGGCCTTGGAACATTGCCAGGAAGTCCGAAAAGGAAAGGCGGAGGCTTCCCCCCGCCTTTCCCGAAGATCGCAATATGGCTGGAATATGCGATCCTCGTTACTCGTCTGCATTGCCCACCCTACTGGCGATGGCGGCGGGCTTCGAAGACGTGCATCAACGCGGCGCCAGGCTTTCCAACTCTCCGAGCCGCTTGAGCGCGGCCTGCTGTTGCAGCCAGGTATAGCTGATACCGCTGGCGTTCAGAGTGCTGCCCGGCTGGTAGGGATACTGGTCGAAGTCCTGGAAGAACTCCTTGATCTTGCCCTGGATCGGCACCAGGAGCCACATGTTTCGGGCGATGAAATCCATGGCCCCTCCCCCTTCTTTTGCACCTCGCTCATAGGGATCCATTCTCAGATTGGTAATATTGGCCCAGCTCGGCGTCTCGCGGGTGGCCGTGGCGATGTTGCCTTCACTGTTGATTGCGAAGCTGAGTTTCCAATCGTTCCACCGGATCGCATTCAGGTTGCCGCCCTGGTCGAAATAGTAGACCGCTTCGCGGGGCGGTTCCTTGGACTGGCCCTCCAGGAGCGCGGTGAGGTCGTAGCCGTCGAGATGGACCTTGAAGTTCTTGTCGCCAGACTGGAAGCCCGTCTTCATCTGCTCCTTGACGTCGGGGACACCGGCGGCGGCCGCGAAGGTCGGCATCCAGTCCATCAGGGTCACGGGATCGTTGATCTGCGTGCCCGGTTTCACCACGCCCGGCCAGCGCACCATCATAGGAATGCGGAAACCACCTTCCCAGGTTGTGCCCTTTTCCCCATGGAACATGGTCATCGCGCCATCCGGCCACAAAGCGAGCTCGGCGCCGTTGTCGGTGGTGTAGAGCACAATCGTGTTTTCGGTGATGCCGAGGTCGTCGAGCTGCTGCAGAAGCTGGCCGACATGGCCGTCATGCTCCACCATGCCGTCTGCGTGGATGCCCTTGCCCGTCTTGCCCAAGGATTCCGGCTTCAGATGGGTGAACACGTGCATGCGCGTCGAGTTGAACCAGCAGAAGAACGGCTTGTCGGCCTTTGCCTGACGATCGATGAAATCCTTCGCGGCCGCGAGGAACTCCTCGTCGACGGTCTCCATGCGCTTGGTGTTGAGCGCTCCGGTGTCTTCGATCTTACCGTCCGCGCTCGATTTGATGACTCCGCGTGGCCCGAAATTCTTCCGGAACTCCTCGTCCTTCGGGTAGAAGTAGCCTTCCGGCTCCTCTTCGGCATTCAGGTGGTAGAGGTTGCCGAAGAACTCGTCGAAGCCGTGGTTCGTCGGCAGGTGCTCGTCGCGGTCCCCCAGGTGATTCTTGCCGAACTGGCCGGTTGCGTATCCCTTGGACTTCATGACGTCGGCGATGGTCGGCATCCAGTCTTGAATGCCGTGCGGGTCGCCGGGCATCCCGATCGTCAGCAGCCCCGTGCGGAACGGTTCCTGGCCGAGAATGAAGGAGGCACGCCCTGCGGTACAGCTCTGCTGCCCGTAAGCATCGGTGAAGATCGCGCCCTCGGCGGCGATACGATCGATGTTCGGCGTGCGATAACCCATTAGGCCCATGGTGTAGGCGCTGATTTGCGGAATGCCGATGTCGTCGCCGAAGATGACGAGGACGTTCGGCGGCTTGCCGGTGTTTGCCACCGGTTGCTCCTGAGCCTTCGCGCTGCCCACGGCCACGGCCCCGTTTGCCGCAGCAGCAGCTGCAAGGATCGTACCGCCCAGCAGGAGGCTCCGACGATCTATAGAGATCGATTCTTGCGCATTTTTGCGCTTTTCAGCATCTGGAAGGCCCATGCTTCACTCCTTGATTAAACTTGTACGTTCGAAGCCATGCGGGATCCGCGCACTCTGGAGCCCGCATGATTATCGGCCGAAGCATCTGGCGAGAGAAGTTGGACCAAGGGGCAACGCGACGGACGTTGCGCCGCCGTTTTGATTTTCTACAACATCCGAAAGGACGCACGAAGGCGCAGCAGGCGGTCACTGCAGTTTCCATGAGCTGGTCATGCTCTATGGAAGCCCTAGCGGGCGTCAAAACTCCGCGTCTTGATGGATTCCTTGAAACACCCGCGGTTTGCGAGTAAAATTACGGCAGCAATTCAAAGCGTTACAAAACCGTGCGATCGGAGGCGAACGGAGTTGCAACGTAAGCTGCACGCGAGTGGTGACGCTTTGCCAAACTTCATATGTGGAGGTTGTCATGCCCAACACTCTGATGGCAGGAAGAAGAAGCCAGGATTGGGCAAATCTGGTCTTGGCAGCGTGCCTGTTCCTCTCTCCCTGGGTCATCGGCTTTGCGGCTGAAGCCGCGCCGACGTGGAACGCCTGGATCGCCGGTATCGTGCTCGGCGCCCTTGCGGTCGCAACCCTTTCGGCCTTCGCCGAATGGGAGGAATGGGCCAATATGATAATCGGCCTGTGGTTGATCGTTTCTCCCTGGCTGCTCGGCTTCATGGGAAATGTGAACGCGATGTGGACCCATGTCATTCTCGGCGTGCTCGTCGCCGCAATCGCAGCATGGGCGGTCTGGGACTATCGTCACCATTCACACGCCTAGATGACGATGACTCCAGGTCGGGTCGACCCAGGAGCATCAACGATTCAAGTGGATTTAAAGCGCGCCGCATCGGTTGAACGCGGCGCGCAGGGGTCCAGCGGTCGTGCCCGTATCACCCCACAGCGCGTTCCTGCACCACCGTGTTGATGTCCGGTACGCCGAGTTCGCGGCGTGAGCGCTCCGTCTCGATGGCGAGATCGAGCACTCTCTGCAGGTCCGCGGCATGGCGGAAACCCGGTTCGACGGTTCGGCCGGCCTTCACCGCCTCGACGAATCGCTGGTAGTTGGTGGGCACGGTGCCGGCATCGACGGTGCGCCAAACGGCCTTTTCGACATCGGGCCCCATGCAGCCGCGCAGGCTCGAACCGTCAGGCGTATGGATTACTTCCAAGGCTCCCCTGTCGCCGTGCAGCCTGAGCCTCAGCTCGTTGAGATGGCCTGTCGCCCAGCGGCTCGCATGAATCACGGCCATCGCGCCGTTTTCGAACTCCGCCGTCATGGCGAAGCTGTCATTGGCGTCGAGGTCGTACTCGCCGATACGGTTGTCCGGCGCCTTGTCGAATGCTTTCAGGCGCGCGAATACCCGCTCGACCGAGCTGTTGGCACCGTAGCCGGCGAAGTCGAGAATGTGGATGCCGACATCGCCAAGCACGCCATTGGATCCGTGTTTCGTCGACAGCCGCCACAGCCATTTCGACTCGCTTGCCCAATCGCCCCAGGCCCGCGACACCAGCCAGCTCTGGAGATAGGAAGCCTCCAGATGCCGCACCCGGCCGATTTCGCCGGCAACCACGAGTTCACGCGCTTTCTGCAGCGGAGCGACGTTGCGATAGGTCAGATTGACCATGGTGACGAGGCCGGCCCGCTCGGCTGCGGCCGCCATCTCGGCGGCCTTCTCATAGTTTTCTGCCAACGGTTTTTCGCACAGCACATGCTTGCCGGCGGCAATGAGCGCCAGGGTCGTCGGGTGATGCGCCTTGTCGGGCGTCACGTTGGTGGCCGCGTCGAACTCTCCCCAGGCGATCGCCTCGTCGAGAGAGGTGAAGGTGTTTTCGATACCGTGCGTGACGGCAAAGGCCTTGGCACGGGACGGGTCCACGTCGACGGCGCCGACCATTTCGACGCCTTCGATCTCAGCAAAGGCTTTCGCATGGCTGTTGGCCATGCCGCCGGTTCCGAGAATTAGCAAACGCATGGGGGTCCCCTTCATCGATAGCCGGCTTCGCCGGCCCGGTGCAGTCTCGGTCCGCGCTCGACGATCGGCTCCAGCGCCTTCTCCACCGGGACGTTCGGCGCATCATGGATGGCCTTATAGGTGCCCTGCGGGTTATACGCCCATTTCACCGCGTTCCGCAGTACCTTGTGTACGGTCGCGTCGTGATAGGTCGGGTAAGTCTCGTGCCCGGGGCGGAAATAAAAGACATTGCCCGCGCCGCGCCGCCAGGTGAGGCCCGATCGGAAGACCTCGCCGCCGGCAAACCAGGAGATGAACACCGTTTCAAGCGGCTCCGGCACTGAGAATTGCTCGCCATACATCTCCTCGTTCTCGATGACGAAGTTCTCGCCGAGCCCTTCGGCGATCGGGTGGCGCGGATTGACGACCCAGACGCGTTCGCGCTCTCCAGCCTCGCGCCACTTGAGCGCGCAGGGCGTGCCCATCAGCCGCTTGAACACCTTGGAGAAGTGGCCGGAATGGAGAACGATCAGACCCATGCCTTCCCAAACGCGTTTGGCGACGCGCTCTACGATGGCGTCGTCGACGGCGCCATGATCCTTGTGGCCCCACCACAGGAGCACGTCGGCGGCGGCGAGCCGCGCCTCGCTGAGCCCGTGTTCCGGCTCCTGCAGCGTCGCCGTCGTCGCATCGATCCCCGGGTCGGAATTGAGTGCGGCTGCGATCGTGTTGTGCATGCCGTCCGGGTAAATCTCCCGAACCACCGCATTCGTCTGCTCGTGGATGTTTTCACCCCACACGATGGCATTGATAGACAAGGTCATTCTCCTCGTGATTTGGGGCACCCGCTGCCGGATGCCGACCGTCCGTGACTTGAAGTGTGGGCGCGGAGCCGGGCCGGGAAAACCACACAGGTCCCCGCCCTTTTCTGCCCTAACGTTTGAGGCTTTGGAATGATCCGAAATCCTTCGGATCAGCCTTGGTTTCGAGACTTTCCGAGCGAAATCGGGTGGCTGCGTTCTAGGCCGCACCCCGCATTTCCGTCCGTCCGAGGGCCCGGCCGCCCGCATCGAAGCGGTGAACCTGGCCGGCGGCCGGCGAGATTCTGATCGTCTGGCCGGGCTGATGCTTGGCGATGCCGCTTTCGCGGACGATCACCGGCTCGCCGGTCCCGATGTCGAGATAAATATAGCTGTCGGAACCGAGCATCTCCGAATGGATGACGGTCCCACTCCACTCACCTCCCTGTTCCTCGATCTCCAGGTGTTCCGCGCGGATGCCTATCGTGTCCGCCTTGTATGGCTCTGCGAAGGCGCCGGAAAGAAAATTCATCTTCGGCGAACCGATGAAGCCGGCGACGAACACCGAATTCGGCGTCTCGTAAAGCTCCAGCGGCGTGCCGATCTGTTCGACGAGACCGTCCCTCAGGACACATATCCTGTCGGCGAGCGTCATCGCCTCGACCTGATCATGTGTCACATAGATCATCGTCGTCTTGTGCATGCTGCGGTGAAGCTTGGCGATTTCGAGCCGGGTGGCCACACGCAACGCCGCGTCGAGGTTCGAAAGCGGCTCGTCGAACAGAAAGACCTTGGGATCGCGAACGATCGCACGGCCGATCGCGACGCGCTGGCGCTGCCCGCCCGAAAGCTGGCGCGGCAGGCGTTCGAGATAGGGCGTGAGCTGCAGCATTTCCGCCGCCGCCTCGACCCGCTTGCGGCACTGCTGCTTGTCCTTGCCTGCGAGCTGCATGCCGAAAGCCATGTTTTCGTAGACCGTCATATGCGGATAGAGCGCATATGACTGAAAGACCATGGCGATGCCGCGGCGCGAAGGCGTCAGCCGATTGACGACCTGGCCGTCGAAGGCAAGGGTTCCGGAGGTGATTTCCTCCAGCCCGGCGATCAGTCTCAGGAGGGTCGACTTGCCGCATCCGGAAGGGCCGACGAAGACCATGAACTCGCCCGACCTGATTTCCATGCTGACGCCCTTGATCACATCGAAGGCGCCGAAGGATTTGCGGATATCGCGCAATTGAAGCTCTGCCATCTTGTTCTCCTATCCTTTGACGCCACCGGCCGTCAGGCCGGAAATGATCCGCCGCTGGAAGATCAGCACGAGAACCACGAGAGGCACGGTGACGATCACGGATGCCGCCATGATGTTGCCCCAGGGAATCTCGAACTGGCTGCCGCCCGAAAGCAGGGCGATCGCGACCGGCACGGTGCGCTGCATGTTCGACGACGTGAATGTCAGCGCGAAGAGGAACTCGTTCCATGCCGCAATGAAGGCCAGCAACCCGGTCGTCACCAGCGCCGGCCACATCAGCGGCATGAAGACGCGGGTGATCACCACCCAGGGCGAGGCGCCGTCGACGATCGCCGCCTCTTCGATCTCGATCGGCAGGTCTCGCATGAAGGTGGTCAGCACCCAGACCGTAAACGGCAGCGTGAAGATCATGTAGGAAAAGATGAGCGCGAGCGGCGTGTTGAAGATCCCGACGAAGCGGATGAGCTCGAAGAGACCTGCAAGAACGGCGATCTGCGGGAACATCGAGACCGACAGGATCGTCAGGAGAAGCAGACCGCGGCCGCGGAAGCGTACCCGGGCAAGCGCATAGGCT
This sequence comes from Sinorhizobium meliloti, assembly GCF_035610345.1. Next base: position 298,620 of record NZ_CP141213.1, read on the forward strand.
GCGGTCACGGCAAGAAGCAGCGATATGGCAACCACCAGCGTGGCGACGAGGAGCGAGTTGCCGAGATTGCGCACGAAGGTTCCGTGCGAAAAGATGTCGGCATAATTGGCGAGCGAAATATCCGTCGGCCAATAGTCGATGCGAAACAGCGCCGTGCCGGACTTCAGGCTCGTCAGGATCGCGTAATAGAAGGGAAAGACTGCGACGAGGATGATGACGGCAACCAGCGCGTAGAACGCGGCCCGCTTTGCGATCGCGACGGCCATCAGCGTTCCCCTCCGCTTAAATTTAGGCGGCCGAGCCACATGTAGAGGATCGTGATCGTCGCGATGATCAGGAACAGCATGGTCGAGGCGGCCGCCCCATAGGCGAACTTGTCGAAATCGAAAAGGTTTTCGCGCGCCATGACCGACATGGTCTTGGTCTGCGCGTTGTTGGGCGTCAGCACATAGATGAGGTCGAAAATGCGCAACGCGTCGAGCATGCGGAAGATGACCGCGACCATCAGCGCCGGCCGGATCAACGGCAGGGTGACCCGCCAGAAGATCCGTACCGGATGGACTCCGTCGATTCTGGCCGCCTCATAAATATCGCCCGGCACCATTTGCAGGCCGGCGAGGATCAGGAGCGCCATGAAGGGCGTCGTCTTCCACACGTCCACGATCAGTACGGCGATCATGGCTGTGTCGGGGCTGGCGGTCCAGGCGATCTTCTCGCCGATCAGACCGAGGCCGAGCAGCATGTCGTTGAGGATGCCGAACTGGTCGTTGAGCATCCAGGCCCACATTTTCGCGGAGACGATGGTGGGGATCGCCCATGGGATCAGGATCGCGGCACGGACGAGGCCGCGACCGGGAAACTGCGCGTTGAGCACCAAAGCGACGACAAGGCCCAGCGCCGTTTCGATACTGACCGAAAGAACCGTGAATTTGAGCGTGTTCCAGACCGCATTCCACCAGGCGGGATCCGCAAGCAGGCCCCTGTAAATCGTCCGCCCGCTCTTCAGGGTGACCCATGAGAGATAATTGGCGAAGCCGACGAATTCGGCGCCCGACAGATTGGTCAGCGACGCGTTGGTGAAGCTGAAATAGATGGTTCTGATGAGCGGCCAGCCGGCGACGAGCGCCAGGACGAGGAAGGTCGGCGCGAGAAAGAGCCAGGCCGAACGGACCCGTTGCGCCTGCAGGTCCGAGCCTATCCTGCCGCCATGCGCAAGCGCAGCCGGCCGATCCGCGAGGGAGAGATCAGTCATGACGTGAGCCTACCGTTGGCGCAGGGTCCCGCCCCGTGCCGTTTGATCTTGGCCCGGACGGCATAGCCGCCGTCCGGGCCTCGCGATTTACCAGGCGTCGCCCTTGAGTTCCGTGAGTTCGACTTCGAGAAGCTCGAGATTCTCCGCCGCCGTTCCGTTACCCGAAAGCGTGTTGTGCACGGCGCTCCAGAATTTGGAGGACACTTCGTTGTACTTCACCTTTGCCACGGCCGAGGGGCGCGGCACGGCGCTCTGGAAGATCGGCTTCCAATGCGGCATGAACGGCTGGGCGGCCGCGACTTCCGGATCGTCGTAAAGCGCCGCGATCGTCGGCAGGTTCGAAAGCTCGATGGCGCGCACCTTCTGGGTTTCGGCCGAGCCCAGGAACTTGACGAAGGCGATCGCCGCCTCCTGCTCGTCGGAATATTTCGAGACCGCGAGGTTCCATCCGCCCAGTGTCGAGGACGGCTGATCGCCGTCCGTGGCGGCCGGAAGCGGGGCCACCTCGAATTTGCCCTTTACGGCGCTGTCGTCGCCGTTGCCGAGCGCGTAGGCATAGGGCCAGTTACGCATGAAGACTGCGTTGCCGGTCTGCCAGACGCCGCGTGATTCCTCTTCCTGATAGGCAAGCACGCCCTTCGGCGCGATCGTGCCGATCCATTCCTTGACTTTCTCGACGGCCGCCGCCGCCTTTTCGTTGTTGACGGAGATCGTGCCGTCGGGCTCGACGATCTGACCGCCGCCGGACGACTTGATCCACTCGAGCGCGTTGCAGGTGAGCCCCTCATAGGCATTGCCCTGAAAGACGAAGCCCCAGATATCGGCACTGCCGGCGGCACGCTCCTTGTCCTGAATCTCCTTCGCCGTCGCCGCCAGTTCGTCCCAGGTCTTGGGTGGCGTCTTGCCGTATTTGTCGAGCAGGTCCTTGCGGTAATAAAGCGCCGGCGCGTCGGTATAGAAGGGCAGAGCGACGAGCTTGCCGTTGACCGTCTGCGACTGGATGATCGAGGGGAAGTGCTCGCCGACCACATCCTTCGTCGCCTCTGTCAGGTCGACGAACTGCTCGGCGAGCTGCGGAGCCCAGATGACGTCCGTCTGGTAGACGTCGACATCCTTGTTGCCGGCCGCAAGCCAGAGTCGATACTGGCTGAATTGCTCGCTGCTCGAAGCCGGCATGGTCACGAGGTTGACCTTGTGACCGGTTTCCTTCTCGAACTTGGCGATCTGGTCCCGCAGAAAGCTCAGATTCTTGCCGGTCGAATTGGCCGCCATAGACAGTTCGGCGGCCGCAGCAAGGTCGATTGCGCCGACGATCGCCGCGCAGGAAATCAGCGTCCTTACAAATGGCTTCACGTTCATTGGTCCCTCCAAAACTCCCCCCGATTCCGCAGGCTCCTCAGCAATTCGAAAACGGTTTGGGTGCGCAGAAGCTGTCAGAAGGACAATCTGCTGTCAAGCCGAGGTCGAAGCGGAAGTAAATGCCATGGATATTTCGGATTTTTTAGCGTATAATCAAAACGTTAATCAAACGCGCAACGCCGCATCGCCACAACCAGGCTCGGCGCTCAACCGGTTTGCAAGAATACTTCATCCACAGGGATTTAAAACGATTTGGATCATGTCCTCGACGCAAAGGCACCGATTGTGACTGCCGGCAAACCGGGTATAGTCCGGCCGCGAATGTCTGCAGGGCCGAGCATCGAAGCGATGCGCAAAAACGAGCGAATGCAGCTTTTCGATTTGCTGCGTGACTTGCTTCGGAAGCGATCCCCGGACAATACGCAGAAGGGGCGCAGGGAAGAACAGTGAAGCTTAAGGAATTCGCCCAACAGTTGGGGCTCTCTCCAACGACGGTAAGCCGTGCTCTGAGCGGCTATCCGGAAGTCAGCGAGAAGACCCGCAAGCGCGTTGCCGAGGAGGCTGTGCGCCTCGGTTACCGGCCGAACATCAACGCCGTGCGCCTCGTCACGGGCCGCGCAGGCGCGATCGGCGTCGTTATGGGCCGCAACGAATTCCAGTTTTCCGAATTCATGAGCGGCATGGCCGAACGGCTGGACAGCGAGGATATAGACATTCTCGTGAGCCCGGTTGCCGACCATGATATGAAAGCCGAGCTCCAGCTCTATAGCCGGCTGGCGACGAGCGGACGGGTCGACGCCGTGATCATCCATTCACCGAGGCCGAACGACGAGCGCATTCTGCTGCTCCACAAGCTCGGCATTCCCTTTCTGGTCCATGGCCGCTCCGAGACCGACGTGCCGCACGCCTGGCTCGATATCGACAACGAAGGCGCGATCCGCCGCGCCACCTCGCACCTCCTAGACCTCGGCCATAGACGGATCGCACTCATCAACGGCCGCGACGGTCTCACTTTCACGCACCACCGCGACAAGGGCTATCGCGAGGCGCTTGAACAGCGCGGGCTGCCCTTCGATCCGCGCCTCGTCACGCATGGCCAGTTCACCGACGAGATCGGTTTTCGCGCGGCCCGTTCCTTCCTCGAGCAGTCCCCCCGCCCGACGGCCTTCGTCGCCGGCTCGATGATGACGGCGCTCGGCGTCTATCGCGCCGTGCGTTCGGTTGGCCTCGTGGTCGGGCAGCACATCTCCGTCATCGCCCATGACGATGTCTTCCCCTATCTCACGGCCGACAACATGGTCCCGTCCCTTTCGACGAGCCGGTCGTCCCTGCGCGCCGCCGGCGCGCGCTCGGCCGACCTCACCCTGCAGCTGCTCACCGGACGGCCCGCCACGGAGATACATGAGCTCTGGCCGGTCGAGCTGATCCTGCGCGAGTCGACCGGTCGGGCGCCGGAGGCTTGACCACCCTTCTCTGGCGGGGCTCTACTCGCGTCCCTTCAACCGGAACAGCAGGTCCTCATGCACGGCCTTGAGGTGGAAGACCAGGAAGCCGGCCGCCTCCTCGAAAGCGCCCGCGCGGCAGAGGCGGATCAGCTCGGCATGCTCTTCCATCGCTCGGGTCATCGCTGCGACGCTTGAGAGCTGGACGCGCGTGTACCGGTCGCTCGTCTGCAGCAGGGACGCGACGATCTGCTGTGTCCGGGGCATCTCGGCGCGCCGGTAGAGGGCCAGGTGCAGCTCGGCATTGAGCTGGCCATAGGAGTCGATTTCTCCTGTGGCCGTCGCCCTGAGGAATCGGTTTTGAACCTCCTCCACCCGTGCGAAATCGTCGCCATCGAGAAGAGGCGCCGCTTTGCGGAAGAGCCGCGGTTCCAGAAGCGCCCGCAGCTCGAAAACGTCGTTGATCTCGGCGAGCGACAGTTCGGAGACGATCGCCCCCTTCTGCGGCACGATCCTGACCAGCCCTTCGGCTTCGAGTTGAAACAGGACCTCGCGCACCGGAATGCGGCTGACGCCGTAGGTTTCGGCCAACGCATCCTGGCGCAGCTGACTGCCGGCCGAATAGCGCCCGGAGAGAATCGCCTGCCGGATTTCCTCGATTAATGCCCCGGAGAGGGTGCGATGTTTGAGATGTGACACCATGGACGCTCGCTACAGGAATACCGCCAAAAA